>JAAYGO010000252.1 GCA_012727685.1 Bacillota bacterium
ACCCGCCACATGTTCCAGATGCGCAACCGGGCCCTGGGGGAAGGCTATCGCTCCGTCTGCGCCATCTCGCCCGGCGTCCTGGGGCTGACCGGCATCGAAACCAGCGAGATCATCCAATCCCTCGTTGACCGCGTCAAGCCGAGCCTGGTCATTGTCATCGACGCCCTGGCGGCACACCGCCTGGCCCGGCTCCATACCACGATCCAGATTGCCGATTCGGGGATTAACCCCGGCTCGGGCGTGGGCAATAACCGCCGCGGCATCAGCCGCGAGACCCTCGGCGTGCCGGTCATCGCCATCGGGGTGCCCACCGTGGTCGACGCCTCCACCATCGCCGGCGAGGCCATGGAGGCCATGGTGGAATCGTTCAAGCGCGGCCGCGGCACCGTAGGCCTGGCCATCTCCCTGGAGGGCCAGGATTGGGACCAGCGCCAGATGCTGATCCGGGAAGTGTTGAACCCCTATACCGGCGGCACCCTCATGGTGACCCCGAAAGAGATCGACACCTTTATCGAGGATATTGCCCTGACCATCGGCGCCGGCTTAAACGCCGCCCTCCACCCCAAAGTCATGGCCAGCGACCCCAGCAAATACCTGCACTAAATATTTCAGGAGCGATGAGGGGACTCAACGCCTTTGAGCCCCCTTTTCTCGTTACTGCGCTAAGGCAAGCTGGCTTTTTCCCTGCCTCCTAAACCCCTGGTAAAAACACCCCAAAAAAATAAGCTTCAGGTAAAATAAACTTGTATTGTTAGTACCTGGATGATATAATTTCATGAAGAAATGATCTTGCGCCGGGCTGCAGACTTCAGGCCTGTCCTGGATCTATTCTACAAGGAAGCACTGGAGGAAGTGTAAAATCCATTGATCAATAAAAGAATGATCATGCAGCGCCGGCTATCGCAACAGGATGGTTCACCTGTATAACCTGATCACTGATGAAGAGCTCTACCAGATCATCAATCGCGAATTGCAGGATATCGATCAGTTCGTACAGCAAATATCGACTTACCTGAAAAGCCTCACCGGTTAAAAACGGTTGCCACCGCGCGGTAATAGTGTAATATTAGATATAAGAAACTTCAAGGCACGCCTCTTTCAGAGACGTGCCTTCCCTTGGCAGGAGAGCTGTAGATGAAGCGTATCGCCTGGACCCTGTTAGCTTTACTTCTCTTCCTGGTCTACTACCTGTCGTCGATCCCCGGCCTGAAAGTGCTGCCGGTCTTGCGGCAGATCAACGGCGCCCTGCAGGCGGTGGGGATCAGCCTCACCGCCCTGGCCGGCGCGGTGGCCGCCCGCCTCCCCGAGCAGTTCAGCCCCTTAAAAGCGGCGGCCGCCCACTTTTACCGCTTCGCGCAGGAAAACCCCGAAGCCATGGAGTTTATAGTGCGCAAGGCCGGGCACCTGACCCTTTATTTTATCATCACCATTGCATTCTATTTTCTGATCCGGCAGTACCTGCAAAGCCCCTGGGCTGCCCTCGTGGTCGCCGCTTTGCCGCCCGCCGCCATGGCCGTGGCCGACGAATTCCTGCAAACCTTTGTCAGCGGCCGCGACGGCAGCCTGGTCGATGTCTTCATCGACTGGTGCGGCATCGGCGCAGCCCTCTTCTTTATCCTCTGCGCCCTGGTCATTACCGGGCGCTACCGCACCACTACTTAAAGATTCTTAAAGAGCCGATCGCCCCTTTCAGGGCAAGAGGGGCTGGGCGGCGCCCCCGCCCGGGGTGCCCCGCCCAGCCCCCTGCCTTTTAACAGCCTAGTAAGTGATCAGCTTCCTATCGCCCAGCTTGGCCCCATCGACCTGCTCCTTTAAGGCCTCCGGCACAACCACCGTATCGGGATCCCCGTCGGAAATGTAGCGCTCCTCCGGGTGCTCTGCGAAATATTCCAGCCAGTTGTTGATCCCGAAGCCCGCAGTATATTCCTCCAGTTCGCTGGCCCGGATCCGCGGGAGCAGCGCCGCGTTATAGTCGGCGTGGAAGGGCGAAGGCGCAGGGTTGTTGCCGACCAGAAAAACGCCGGCGTGGTGATAGCTGGTGCCGTTGTAGCTGCCTTCCACAATATAGCTTAAGTCATCGGGGTAGGATCCGTAGGGCAGCGCCAGGCTGCGCACCTCGTAGCCGGGCACATATTCCTTCGTCAACCGCACGTGCTCGGCCAGCTCTTGACGCGCCTCTTCCGGCGAGAGGGAGCGCAAGCCCGGGTAAATATGGGAGTTGGTGTGGTTGCCGATTTCAAAGCCGTTTTCCGCGAGGTAGTTCAGCTTCTGCTGCACATACTCCGGCTGCCCGAAGATGGTCGCCTCGTACATAATATAGAAGGTGGCGGCCAGGCCGAAATCGGGGTGCTCCGCGGCGAACTGCTCCAGGATGCCCACGGCGCAATCGGGATCGATCACCATTTGGCCGTCTTTCTCAATGTAGCGGAAATGGCCGATGGTGCCGTCGTCAAAGGTGAGCGCCACCGGGGTTGTCCCCGCCGGCACCGCGATCTTCCCGTCCAGCAAGTCGTTTACCGCGATCAGCCGGTAGCCCGCTTCGTAGAGGGTCTCCAGGTCCTTGCGAAAGTTTTCCGGGGTGCGCACCCACTCGGCCTCTTCCGGCCCGATCTGGTGGTACATGAGCACCATGATCTGCCCCAGCTCGTTTACGCCGAGGGAGGCGTAGTCAACCTCTTCGGGCTCCGATTCCGGCGCGGGCTCTTCATTTCCGCCGGGCCCGGGATCGGGATCGGAACCCGGCACAGAAGGCCCGTCCGTCTCGCCGCCGGCACCGCCGCTGCAGGAAACGAGCGGAAACGCCGCCGCCAGTAGAATCAGTAGTGCGATCGCGATCCGCCGGATCGCCTCTTTCGACAACCATTGCAACATCTTCCTAACCGCCTCCGTAGCTCTGGTTTTACGATAACATTCGCCCCCCTCAACCCCTGCTCCTGCCGTTTGCAGAAGATACCATCCGCGGATAATGAACATTAAGCAAAAGACCTCTAAAATTTGCTTTTTTCAGCCCTCCGGGCAGGATTTATCAAAAGGGGGCGCGAATAAATACCAAGTTTGCTTGTGTCTTTGAGCCGGCGCCGGGAAAGCGGCTCCGGCAGAGCCTTTCTTGAGGAGGCTGTTTTGGAAACAGAAAAATCTTATATTGATATCCATAGCCATATCCTACCGGAAATGGACGACGGCCCCCCCTCGCTTGAAGCGGCCGTAGCCCTGGCGCAGGCCTTCGTGGAAAAAGGTTTCCACACCGTCATCGCCACGCCCCACTGCACTGAAGGCAGCCCTTCTGTCGAGGCGATTATGGCCGCGGTAGAAGCGCTGAACCGCGCCCTGGCCGGGCAAAAGATCCCGCTGCGCGTTTTGCCGGGGGCGGAGCATACCTTAGAACCGCGCTTAATGGAGCGGCTTGCGCAAGGCGCTCTTTTAACCTTGAACCGCGGGCGCTATCTCTTAATCGAGCTGCCGCTGCTGCAGCCTCTACCGCCCTACACCAGGGACATGCTTTTTGCACTGCGGGCCCGCGGTTACTTTCCCCTGCTGGCCCACCCGGAAAGGGTCAAAGCCTTCCAGGATGATTTAGCGCTTTTGGCCGCCATGATTCGCAGCGGCGCCTTTGCCCAGCTCACCCTGGGCAGCCTGACCGGGGCCATGGGTCCGGAAGCGCACCGCACCGCCGCCGCCATGCTCAAGGGCAACCTGGTCCATTTCTTGGCCA
>JAAYGO010000258.1 GCA_012727685.1 Bacillota bacterium
AAAGCGCTTTCAACGCTTCTGCAGAGTTCACCGTCGGCACTTCCAGGCGGTAATGACACCCGTCCGGAAAGGTCTTGCCAGATGTCGGCAGATCATACAGATCCGACTTCGGCAGATCAAGCTTGGCTATAAAATCCCTCGTCTTCTGGAAAAACATCTAAAACACCATCCTTTGAATTTTGAATAGTATTGTGCTGCCAACCTAAAATGCAATTTTAATGCCAACTCAAGGACGATGTAGTCAATCCATATCTATTTGACGACGTCAGAAGTATAGATCTTGGCCATCCTGATCCGGCAGACATCCCCCTCGAATTCAATGGGGGTGATTTCGGGCGGCATACTGCCATTCAGCTCCATGGAATACATCACCACATTGGCGATGGGGCAGCTAAGCGGTTGCTTACCCCGCTTGGTAAAACCTTCGGTGATGCTTCTCAGGGCGCAACCCTTAACCTGAAGCGTGACCGATACATTGTCTTCTTCCATCGACAGCTCTTGCGCAAAACCGTTATCCTGCAGCCACTTGACCAGGCCGGCCATGTCTTTTAAGTCCTCGACTACCTCTTTAAAGAAAGAGACGCCGACGGTGGTCATCCGGTAACGGGCACCCCGCCCCCGTTCATCGTAAAACTCTTTTTGCGATTCATAAATTAAGGTGTCTTTAAATTTATCCATTAAGCTCATGGTGCATGCCTCCTTAGATTAAGATTCTTTGCGGGGGTAATAAGAAACGCCAAACTTTTCGTTAAACACCAGCTCCTCGATGGGGAGCCGCGGCCTGGGGTTCGGAATCCGGGCAGGTTTGCCGATGGAGATAATGCTGACGGTCTTGTAATCATCGGTAATCCCGAAGTATTCATTTAACACCCTTTCATCGCGCACATCGATGCAGGGCGCCACCAGCCAGCAGGCGCCCAGGCCAAGGGCGGTGACGGCAAGAAGAATATTTTCAATGGCGGCTGAAGTATCGAACGGAGTATCCCATACTTCTTTTTTGCCGATCACAATTAAGATCACGTCCGATTGATTAACAAAGGCCGAAACGTCTCCGGAGGTCAGTTTTTTAAAGACTGCTTCCCGCTTCGCCGGGTCTTCCAGTTTAGCAAACCGTTCATGCATCTGCTTGCTCAAAAATTCACCGGTAAATCTCCGCCCGCTGCCGCGGCGGCACAGGTCGGAAAGGAATTTTTTATTTTTTGCATCCCGGACAACGATAAAACGCCAGGGCTGAGCGTTCTCTCCGGAAGGAGCCTGGCGGGCACTTTCCAGGATGAGATCCAGATCCTCGTCGGATACCCTTTCCTCTGTGTAGTTCCTGATGCTTCTCCGATCGTTGATCACCTTTAAAAAAATCTCTTTCACATCGCTCATAGTGCATTCCTCCTTTTCTGCAAGTTCAAATGGATTGAATTTCGGCAAAAGCAATATTTGCCCGACACCCGCCGGTGTCACCCTTATTGTAACATTTATTAATTAAGTTGCAAATAGAGTACCAATCACTTTTTATCGAAAACCCGCTGCCTGGCCCTTTCCTTATTAAGGCACTCTCAAACATCTCAAGGTGCATTTTAAAATGAAATAGAACATTGAATCTTGAAAAACTTTCATGATATAATTATAACGACTGCATTCTATAACTTTGGGATGGTTTTGCTCATGACTCATTTAGCCATTATTGCACCCGATAAAGATCTAGCCCTGCTTTGCAAGAAGGTTGTGCAAGAAAATCTGTTTTCTGCTGAAATCAGTATCCGGATTGGTTCAACGAATGATGGTATTCAACTGGCTAAAATTGAGAAGGAAAAGGGTGCGGAAGTAATTATCTCCCGCGGCGGCACCGCCATTTTAATTCGCAATGCAAACCTGGATATCCCCGTGGTTGAAGTGGAAGTAACCGCATACGACCTGATTTACAGCCTTAACAGCGCCCGCAAACTGGGCAATCGGATCGTGGTTGTCGGCTTTGAAAACGTAATCAACGCGCTCAGGGGCATGGATCGGGTCATCAAGGAGATGTGCAACCTTCAAATCATCACCCAGAAGGTAAACGCGGATACAGAGATCGAAGCCGTGGTCAAAGAAAATGCCTTGAAACTGGGGACTAATAACCTGGTATTTGTCGGCGGCAACCTAGTTGTCCATGTGGCCGAAGAGATCGGCTGCGCCGCCGTTGTTTTGCAATCAGCCAGCGAGAGCGTGATCCGCGCCATCAACGAATCAATCCGCCTGGCCAAAACAATTCGTGCGGAAAAGGCGCGGACAAACCAGTTTAAAACTATTTTAGAGTATATCTCAGACGGAGTCCTGGCCGTAAACAGCAAGGGCGAAGTAACCGTTTACAACAAAGCTGCGGAAAAAATCATGGGCATAAACAAAGAATACGTCCTCGGCCGCCCGGCCCAGGATGTAATCCCGAACACGCGGATGCACGAAGTGCTGGCCACAGGCCTTGAAGAGGTAGGGGTTTTGCAGGAGATCGGCAACACTACCATCGTCACCAACCGCACACCGATCCTGGTTGATCAGAAAACCGTTGGGGCGGTGGCTACTTTTCAAGATGTAACGGAGCTGCAGCAACTGGAACAGCAGGTCAGGCGCAAACTTTCGCGCCGCGGGCTCATGGCTAAATGGACTTTTGACGATATCATCGGCAGCAGCCCGGCCATGAAAAAGACCATCAAGCGGGCCTTGAAGTTTGCAGAAGTGGATAATACCATCTTGCTTGTCGCCGAAACAGGGAGCGGCAAGGAGATGTTTGCCCAGAGCATCCACCAGCGCAGCAGGCGTCGCAACAGGCCCTTTGTGGCGATCAACTGTGCCGCGCTGCCGGAAACGCTCCTCGAAGGAGAACTGTTCGGTTACGCGGAAGGCGCCTTCACCGGTGCCGTCAAGGGTGGCAAGGCCGGGCTCTTTGAGCTGGCCCATGGCGGGACGATTTTCTTAGATGAAATTGGAGAAATTTCAAAACATTTGCAAACCCTTTTTTTGCGAGTATTACAAGAAAAGGAAGTGCGCCGGGTTGGCGATGACCGGGTCATTCCCGTTGATGTCCGGGTAATCGCCGCTTCAAACCAGGACCTTGAAACCATGGTCCAGGAGGGCAGGTTTAGAGCCGATCTCTATTACCGGATCAATGTGCTGAACTTAAAGATTCCTCCTTTAAGAGAAAGAATCGAAGATATCCCCCTGCTGGCCACTCACATGCTCAAGCGGTATAACCGCCAGAGCATGATCAAACTGGCCTTTGATCCCGAGGCCCTGGAAATCTTAAAAAGCTATGCCTGGCCGGGGAACGTCAGGCAGCTGGAAAACGTGGTGGAACGTTTATGCGTCCTTGCCGAGGACAATGTGATCACCGTTGCCGATGTGGAACATGCACTGGCCAGTGAACCCAAGAGTGTCATGACAGCTTCAAGCGGCAGGCAAGCCGCAGCAGCAGCCCCGGCGGATCAACTGCCCATTTTAGATGAAACGCGGGTAAATGAGCTTCATCACCACTTCAAACACGGCGAAGCCGGTCTCCTCCCCGAAATGGAGAAGGAAATAATTATCAAAGTGCTTAACCAGGTTAACGGCAAGAAACAGGAAGCGGCACGCATCCTGGGGATCAGCAGCACGACACTCTGGCGCCGTTTAAAAAAACTGGGTCTCCAATGAGGGGGAACTCCTTACTCGACCCCGTTAACCACGGCGAGCGGCCGTTCTCCTTTAAGGACGCGGGTACAGTTGGCCAGAGCGAAATTGAGCATCCGGTTTAAGGCCTGCGTAGTTACTCCGCCCAAATGAGGGGTCAAAAAGAGGCGCTCCTGCACCTCTTCCGGCAGGGTTAAAAGAGGATGGTTGGCAGGCAGCGGTTCGGTGGCAAAGGTATCGAGAGCCGCCCCGCCCAGCTCACCCGAAAGCAGGGCTGCGGCAAGGGCTTCTTCGTCAACGACCCCGCCCCGGCCCACATTTACCAGCAAGGCCCCCGGCTTCATCAATCTCATTTCGCGGGCTCCGATCAACTTTCTTGTTTCAGCGGTCAGCGCCAGGCAGACAACAACCACATCGCTGGCCGCCAGCAGCCGCTCCCAATCCTGGTAATCGATGCCCAGCTCCGCTTCAATTTCCGGCTTCCGGGTACGGTTGAAATAACCGACCACAGCCCCGAGGGTTTTCCCCAGCCTGGCCACCGCGGTTCCCACCTGCCCCAGGCCGATAATACCCCACCGGGAACCGCCCACTTCCGACATCCCGCTGGCCAGCAGCTTCTCGCGCACAGCCTGATAGCGCCCCTGCTTGATCTGGCGGTCTGCATGCGCCAGCCCTCTCTGCAGATTAATGACCGCCGCAAATACCAGTTCGGCTACCGCCGTCGCATTCAGCCCGGGGGCGTTGCATACCGGCACTCCGGCCCGGGCTGCCGCCTCCAGGTCGATCTCGTTATACCCGGCGCCGGCGGTCTGGATCAACTTTAACTGGGGCAAAGCGCTGATAATCTCAGCCGTGATGCGCGGATAAGGGGCCGGGCAGAGCAAGCAGATCGCTTTCCGGGCCGCGGCAATAATGGAGGCGGGCCGGTAGTCTGTGCAAAAAGCGAGATCATCTTTAAATGCTTCCAGGGTGGCCAGGGTAGCGGGATCTTGAAAATAAATTGGCGGCATCAGGCTCAATATTTTCGGCATGCGACTCACTTCCTTCAACCTGGCGGCATCATTTTCATCCTTCTGCCGGGTCCCACCGGCAAGGCATGGGCGTCTATTCTGTCATTTTACATGCCTGTCATTCTGAGTGAAGCGAAGAATCTCTTTTATAACCGGCACCATTGTCATACCCACTGATGACCCCTGCCAGCGGGAACAAGGCCGTTTACTCACGAATACACTTGCTGCTTAACCTTAGGAGCAAAATACGCTTCTTACACTACGCCATCAGCTACTATAAATTCTAAAGCCGGCTCGATAACGAAGGCCGGCTTAGAGAGCTTGATCAAATCCGTCACCTGAAGATTTACTCGATGCCGGCCAGTATTTCCCTGGAAATAAGGATCCCCTGGATCTGGCTTGAGCCTTCGAATATGGCGAATACCTTGCTGTCGCGGAACATGCGCTCCACGGGATATTCTCTCGTATAAGCGTAATCATCCATGATTTCCATGCCCTTCGAGGTAACGCGCATGACCATCTCGGTGGCAAACATTTTGCCCATCGATGCATATTTTAAAATTTCAGGAGATTTCTGGTCGTAAAGCCGGGCGCTTAACTGCACCAGCGCCCGGGCGGCGCTGACCTCTGTCTGCATCTCCGCCAGTTTGTGCAACCGTGCCGAAATATCCTTTTTCTTCTCCTGTTTTAAACGTTTCAGATAGCGGGCGCATGCATCCACGCAGGACTGGGCAATGCCGATGGCCTGTGATGCGGCGGAAAGTCTCCCTTTGTTTAAGGTGCCTCCCGCAATGGCGTAACCATGGCCGATAGCTCCGATTAAATTTGCTTCCGGGACTGCTACGTTTTCGAAAAACAGCTCCGAGGTAGGGGAACCCTTCAACCCCATTTTCTTTTCGTTTTTGCCGGCAGACACGCCCTCGTAACCGCGTTCGACCAGGAAAGCGGACAGCTTTTTCTCGCCGTTTTCCGTCACCTGGGCGAATACAGTGTAGATGTCGGCATTGCTGCCGTTGGTAATAAAGCATTTGTTGCCGTTGATAATATAATGATTGCCTTTCTTTTGAGCGCTAGTGGCAATACTCCTGATGTCGGATCCAGCCCCCGGTTCGGTCAGCGCAAAAGCCGGTAAAATCTCCCCTCTTGCCACGCGAGGCAGATATTTCCGTTTCAGCTCATCGGATCCAAACAGCTCAAGGGGGGCTGATCCGAGAGTTTGATTGCCCAGCAAGACTCCCAAAGCCCCGGAAACGGCGGTTACCCTCTCCAAAACCGTGCAAAAAAAAGCGAGGCTGAAACCGGCGCCGTCATATTCAGGCGAAAACGGAATGGCATAGATGCCGTGCTCCGCGAACAAGCGGTAAATTTCTTCCGGAAACTGATCGGTTTCCTCCATTTTGTCTGCCAGCGGGGCAATCTTCTCCTCGAGCAGCCGCTCAATCGATTCCAGCTTTTCTTTTTCCCGATCCGATAAGAACATAACTGCTGTACGCCTCCTTAACTGGTGCTGAAAAATATACCTTTTCTTTGATTATATCATAACAGATTCATCATTCCCGGTATATACAGCACGATATTCGGGAAGAGCAAGATCAGGGCGATCACGCAACTGTCGCTGATGAGAAAAGGCACAGCCGAAAGATACAGATCCTTTGCTTTGGCATGGGGTAGCAGCCCCTTCACCACGAACAGGCCCAGGCCGAATGGAGGCGTGGTCAAGCCGATCTGAATGGCGATGAGCATCATCAAGGCAAACCAGATCGGATCGAAACCGAGCGATTGGACGATCGGGATAAAGAAGGGAATCGTGATCATCATGATCGCCACGTTGTCCATGAAACAACCCATAATGACGACCAGCACCAGCATCGCAACGATCAGCGCGTGGG
This sequence comes from Bacillota bacterium, assembly GCA_012727685.1. Taxonomy (GTDB): domain Bacteria; phylum Bacillota; class Dethiobacteria; order DTU022; family DTU022; genus JAAYGO01. The sequence continues at coordinate 6,536 of JAAYGO010000258.1, forward strand.
GGGCCATATCCAGGCTGGCGACCCATTTGACGATGCTCGGCGAAACCTGGGTATGGGCGAGCAGCTTGCCGTAGGCATCGGCGGTAATGGCGATGAAAAAGAGCATGCCCGTGGTCTCCATGCTCGCGATCGCCGTCTTTTTAATGACCTCCCAGGTCAGGCAGCGGTAGCCGGCCACCACGATCACCGAGGCCACAAAACCGACGGCCGCGGCTTCTGTGGGCGTGGTGATTCCAAAGAGGATAAAAACAAGCATTAAAAGGATGATAAAGCCGGAGGGCAATAAATCAACAAGAAAGCTATGGAAGCGCTCCTTCCAGGTAATATTTTCGACCTGGTACTTGGGTGCATGAGACGGGTTAATCGCGACCCGGAGCAGGATCACCAGGGAGTAGCCGATGGCCATCAAAATGCCCGGCAGGATGCCGCCGATGAGGATCCCGGCCACGGAAATCTGGGCAATGGCGGCATAAAAAACCGATTGCGAGCTGGGCGGAATGATCATGGCCAGGCCACCCGATGCCAGGATGGGACCCAGGGAGAGGGCTTCGCTATAATTATTTTTTTTCATTTCCGGGTAGAGGACGGAGGTCAAAAGGGAATGGCTGGCCAGAGTGGAACCGCTGATAGCCCCGAAGAGTGTGCCGGCGATCACAGAGATAAAACTCAAGCGCGCCGGCATGGCGCCCATCCACTTGGACACGCAGTGAATGCAGCGCATGGCCACACCGGAATGGAAAAGCAAATTACCGGCTAGGATGAATAACGGCACCGGGGTCAGCGTAAACTTGGCCACTGAATATAAAAAACTGTTGATTACGTGTTCAACCCCTAAGACCGGGTTAACAAATACCACAAAACCGATCAGCACCGAGACCAGCAGGGAAACGCTGACGGGTATACCCAAAAAAAGCAGCAAAAACATTATGCCAAAAAGAATGAGACCGATTATTTGCCAATCCAAGGTGCATCCCTCTTTTCTATGTTCTGGGTTCTGGTTTGAATTTTGTAAATTTATTTAAGCTTTTTCCTCTAATGATTGCCGCGGGGCTTTACTGCTCCCCAGAGTCTTAAACTGCCAATAAGTTTTTTAAATGCAATCACTAAAAAAGGTAAGAAGCAAAGCGGTACAAATAACATAAAAATATACTTGGGAGGCTCGAGCGTATCAAAAAGCACCAGACCGCTACGAATCAGATCAACAGTCATTTTAGAACCGTAGTAAAAAAGAACTCCCCCCATGACCAGGCAAAGTAGATAGTTAAAAACTTTAAGAATTCTTTGCACAGCTGCCGGTAAAAGATCCACGACGGCATCGACGACCACATGTTTATCGTATTTTGTCAAATACGGAATGGAGAGGAATGCCATTGCATACATGGCGTAACCGCTTATTTCATAAATGCCTGGAACCGGCCGGTTAAACAGGTAACGGCCTAAGCAACTGACAAAAATAAAAAATCCAAGCAGAATCGAAACGACGCATGACAGCACAAACATCAGAGACGATAATTTGTCAGGACTATCGATAATCCAGCCAAGTGATTTGCGCAATATACTTCGTTCTTTATTGTCGGCCATGTCAAACTCCTCATCTTCTTATTAAATATACAATTAAATAGGCGCTGGTTTACCTAAAGGTAAACATAAAGGAGAAAGCGGGCCCGCCGTTTAAGCAACCGCGAGCCCGCCTGGTACTTTGCTACTTGGTGGTCATATACTTACGCACTTCGTCGATGGTGTCGGGGCAGCGCTCTGCCAGTTCAGCCCAGCCTGCTTCACTTGCCGCGGTCAGGAACTTCTCCGCTTCGGCAGGAGACAGTTCGATGATTTGCAGGCCCTCGCTGACCATGCCTTCAATACTCTTGTCATACTCTCCGGCAGCCCATTCATAGCCCCACTCCACGGTCTCCCGGGCAATCCGGTCAAATACCTCCTGGACATCCGCGGGCAGCGATTTGTACGAATCGAGGTTTATGAACAGGCTGGCGGCACCGTGATAGAAGAAGGGCTTGATCGCATATTGCGCCGCCTTATGGACCCCGATATCATGGCCGCCGGAAATGGAGTGGCAGAAGCCGTCGATGGTGCCGCGGTCCATGGCGGTGACCAGCTCTTCCCATGACATCCGCGTGCATTCCACGCCTATCGACTTCAGGAAGGCCTCGTACGCGGGAATAGTCCTGAAGATCTTCCCGTTCAAATCGTCCACTGAATCAATGGGTTCATTCATATAGGTTCCAAACCACTCCGGGCCCACGTTTAACTGGCCGAAGAACCTGACATTGCCCTTTTCTTCACAGAGTTGATTTAAGAAATCGTAACCGCCGTTCTCATACAGGTCCAGGGGAGTGACTTCCATGAGCTTAAGGCAGTCGATTTCGGGAACGTAGACCATGTAAAAATCTGCCGGTCCATACCAGAGGTCAACCATCCCCGAGTAAAGGGCATCTGCCTGGTCGTTGACGCCAATTACCTCGGGGCCGCCGAGCATCTCAATTTCCACCCTGCCCTTCAATTCTTCGTTCACTTTATCGATGAAATAAAAGTACGGAACATTGTCGTTCAGGTGCGCGCTCCAGTAGCCCAGCGCATCCAGCTTAATTACTTCTGCTTCTTCGCCCGGTTTTTCCGGCTTAGCCGGACCTTCCGGCTCAGCGCTTTTTTCGGTTTTGTCACCGCAGCCGAGGGCCGCAAACGAAACGAGCATCAACAGGCACAATCCCAATACCAGCAGAAGCTTATGTTTTTTCAAAAATCTTCACCCCTCAAAAAATTATTAGGGCCAAATCACGCCACACGATACCGGATCCTGTACTCTAAAGTTCCCCGAGCTTCTTAAAAAAATAATGCAGCAAAGCCTCTACAGTAACCCTCCAGGCACTCCCTCCCTTCAATTTTTTCCGGCATAAATCGACTCGATTCGCTTCTCTGTGTTGGTCCATTTCAGGCATTGCCGGGTAGTTAATAGTTATTCGCCGCGATTTAGATAAATCCTTTTAATCTTTTATAACTTTTGATCCTTGTAATAGTTTTTTTAATCATAACTGTTTTGATAAATGCAAATACTATGCCAAGGGGACAATTTGGAATCTTTGGGAAGACTTTATTTATAAGTTATTTGCAAGTATAGAAAAAATTTTGCAGAAAGCTACAAGACGGGGTATTTGTAATTCTATGTTTTCTCTTGGTGAAATCGGAAAGTTGGGCCAAAAGGGTTTCTATCAATTATCTAATTTGGTTGAGCTTCAAGCTCACTTTCGCCAAGGAAAGGGACGAGGTGCCCGGTAATAGTAACATTCAGTTCAGCTCAAGAATAGTGTTATCATTGCCAGACATCCTGCAGATAATCATCATAACAGCCCATGGATGCGACTGCCCGGCGTACAAAGGGCTGCCTGTTTGCAACACGCAGCCCTTTCATTGAAAATCGTCTTTTTCTGCTTTAATTCAAATCGATCAACACGGTAAAATTTCAATCTGGAACATGTCCGCTTCACTCCATGTTGCGAATGATTTCATCAGCCATCTCCATGGTCTTGCTATCCC
>JAAYGO010000232.1 GCA_012727685.1 Bacillota bacterium
CGACCATCTTCGGCGTGAGGATGCAGGCGGAGCAGTCGAGGGTGGGGAAGGTCTTGTCGAGCTGCGCCATGCGCCCCCCCACCGAAGGGCTCTTCTCCACCAGGTAGACCTTGAAGCCGGCATCGGCGATATCCAGCGCCGCCTGGATGCCGGCGATACCGGCGCCGATCACCAGTGCCGCCGGCTCGGCGTCCACTTCCTTCTCTTCCAGGGGCTCCAGCAGCCGCACCTTGGCCACGGCCGCGGCAACGAGCTGCTTGGCCTTGGCGGTCGCCGCCGCCCGATCCTGGTGGACCCAGGAGCACTGTTCCCTGATATTGGCCATCTCCAGGTAGTAGGGGTTCAGGCCCGCCTCCTGGAGCGCCTTCCGGAAGGTGGGCTCATGCATCCGGGGGGAGCAGGAGGCCACCACCACCCGGTTGATCCCTTCGTTTTGAATATCGTTCTTAATCAGGAGCTGCCCCGGGTCGGAGCACATGTATGCATAATGGCGCGCCACTTTCACCCCGGGAAGCTGCGCCGCAAAGGCGGCGACATCTTCCACGTCCACGGTGGCGGCAATGTTGATCCCGCAGTGACAGACATAGACGCCCACTTTCGGTTTTTCCGTCATCACACTATTTCTCCCTCCTGCATGAGATCCGGCCCGGCGCCCTTTAAAAACCACTGGCTTAAAGGCGGCGCGCCAGGCCGTCTCGCATAGGCTTCCAGTATTACCCTTTCAGCTCCTTCAGTTTCTCCGTCAACTTCGGCACGACCTTGAGCAGGTCGTCCACGATGGCATAATGGGCTACGTTGAAGATGGGCGCATCGGGATCTTTGTTGATCGCCACCACGGCTTTGGCCCCTTTCATTCCCGCCACGTGCTGGAAGGCGCCGGAAATGCCCACGGCCAGGTAGAGCTTGGGCTTGACCGTCTTGCCGGAGGTGCCCACCTGCCGGTCATGGGGCAGCCAGCCCGCGTCCACGGCGGCCCGCGAACCGCACAGGTCGGCCTTGATCACCGCAGCCAGCTCTTCCACCAGCGGCATATTCTTCTCTTCCCTTAAACCGCGGCCTACGGCGACCAGGATTTCGGACTGCGTGATATCCACATCGCCCACTTCCGCCTCGATATACTCCACGAACTGGCGGTAGGCGATATCCTCTTTCAAGGGACACTCGATTTTTTCCACGGCACCGCCCCCGGGCGGCTCCAAAGCTTCAAAGGCAGCCTCGCGCACGGTCACCAGGCAGGTCTCCGCAGGCTTGAAGGCCACCTGGGCGTTAACTTTGCCCGAGTAGAGCTGGCGGGTCGCCTTGAGCACGCCGCCCTCCACCGCAAGGCCGATCACGTCAGCCACAAAGGGCAGATCCTTTTCCACGGCCAGCGCCGGCGCCAGATCCACGCCCTGGGCGGTGTGGCCGACCATGACCAGGGAAGGCTTGTAGGCGTCGATCGCTGCGCCCAGCACCAGTTGGTACTTCTCGGCATTGAAGTTTGCGAGGAGCGGATCGTCGACGACCAGCACCTTCACCCCGTAGGCGGCAATCTGCGCCGCCAGATCGTCCAGGCCGCTGCCCGGCAGCAGCACCACAACCTCGCCGCCCAAATCCCGGGCCACGCCGGAGGCGGCGGCCAGCATTTCAAAGGTAATATCCCTTACAGCCCCCTGGCGGTGCTCCGCCAAGATTAATACATTACCCATTACACTAAGCCTCCTTTAACCAGGATGGACGCCAGCTTCTCCGCTTTTTCATCGGCATCGCTGCCTTCGATCACTTCCGCGGTGGAAGCAACCTCGGGGATGTAGAGTTTTTCGAGCACGATCTTCGAAGCGCTGCTGTCCACTTCCGAGGCGGCAAGCCCCAGATCGTCCAGGTTGACTAGCTTCAGCTCTTTCTTCTGGGCGGCGCGGATCCCGCGGATGGGGGCGTAGCGCGGCTCGTTAATGCCGGTCTGGATGGTCAGCACCGCCGGAAGTTCAAGCTCGAGCACCTCCATGAGCCCGCCTTCCAGTTCGCGCTGGACTTTGACCTTGCCGTCAAGCATTTCCACCTTTTTGACCATGGCCGCATGGGGCACGCCCAGGTATTCGGCGAGGGCCACCCCGGTGGCCATCTGGCCGTCGTCGCTGGCCATGCAGCCGGTCAGGACCAGGTCGAACTCCTGCCCCTTGATGGCCCCGGCAAGCGTCTTGGCCACCATGAGGGGATCGTAGAGGGCGATCCGCTCATCTTCGATGCGTATGGCGTCGTCGCAGCCCTTGGCCAGGGCCATGCGGATCATGACCTCGGATTCCTTGGGCCCGATGGAGAGCACGGTCACCGTGCCGCCGCATTTCTCCTTGATCAGGACCGCCTCTTCCACCGCGTAATTGTCGGCGTCATTGATATCAAAAGAAAAGCGGCTGCTGTCCACCGCCGTGCCCCCGGCATTAATCTTCACTACGGCTTCCGAAGTGTCGGGCACATACTTGATGCATACAAAAGTCTTCATTAATCATCCACCTCCTGACTGGTACTAAAAAGCAAAACCGCTAATTTCCGCCACCCAGTTCGCCCAGGAGCTCCATAATCTCGGCCACGCGCATCTCTTCCTCGAAACCGAGGGACTTGACCGCGTCCTCCAGGGTGAGCAGGCAAAAAGGACAGGCCACGGCCACGATCTCCGCGCCCAATGCCTTGGCATCCTTGATCCGGGTTTCCGCCAGCCGCTCCTTTTTCGACTCAGTTTCCACCCACATTTTTCCACCGCCGCCCTCGCAGCAGAGGCTGCGCTCGCGCGCGCGGCCAAACTCCAGCAGCTTGGCCCCCTTGATCTCCTGCAGCACCCGGCGGGGCTCGTCATAGATGCCGCCCTGCTTGCCGAGGTAGCAGGGATCGTGGAAAACGATTTTTTTCTCCAGGCCGCCTTCCCAGGTCAGCCTGCCCTGATCCAGCAGCTCGGCCAGGAGCTGTGTATAGTGAATCACCGGCTTATTTAAATCGGGGTAATGGCGGTTGTAGGTGGTAAAGCAATGGGGCGAGAGGGTGACGATCCGCGCGGCTTGAAACTCGTTTAAAAATTCGGTATTATCCTCTACGATCATCTCGAAGAGCCCGTCTTCGCCAAGGGTATAGACCTCGCTGCCGCAGCAGGATTCGCCATCGTCGATGAAGCCGTAATCAACGCCTGCGGCGTTGAGCAGGCGGACCAGGTTTTTAGCGATCACCTGGACCCGGGGGTCGTAGGCGATGGTACAGCATACGAAAAACAAATTCTCGACGGCCGTATCCGGCTGGGCAATTTTAACTTCCAGGCCCTCCATCCAATCGCAGCGGGTAGCGCGCGCTTTTTCCCAGGGATTCCCCTCGCGAAAAACGCTTTCCAGGGCGTCCCGCACGGTCGGCTGGGTTTTGCCGCTCTCGATCACCATGGTGCGCAGCCCGATCAGCACTTCCAGCGGCTTCAACCCTTTCGGGCAGCGAACGGCACAGGTATGGCAGGCGGTGCAGTCCCAGATCTCGGCCAGCCTGGCCAACTCCTCCAGGGCTTCTTCGTGGTAGGCGTCGTAAACAAAGCGCCGGATGTTGAGGTTGCTTCGCGCCGTGACCGGGCAGCCCCCGGTACAACGCCCGCACTGAATACAACCCAGCAAGTCAAACTTTTCTGTAAAAGTCTGGTTTTCGCTCATCATCATACCCCGCATCAATAAAAAGTATTTTCCCTTGTTCCCTTAAGCTACAGGCAACGGGGATGCAAGGAAATAAAAAAAAGCTGCTCCTCCTTCTTCACCCCCCAAACAATCAGAAAAGTACATTATAAAGAGGCTCGAAACGAATTTGAATAAGGACTAACTTATCAGCATAGATTGTAATTTTCGACACCTAAAAAATAAAATCCTGCAACAGTGCTTTGCGGGTAAATGCATTCCTTCGATAATGGTAATTCGAATCATAAATAATTGCATTAACTGCCTTCAGGCTTCGCGTTAACTGCCCTTTGTTTTGTTAGATCATCCCTTTGCTGGAAGTTGACAAAAAGATACATTATCGTAAACTGAATGGCTTTTTTTATATATATTTCAAAGTCTCAGCGATACATATTTAACAATAATCCGCCACAATCAATTATTTTTAGATACAGTTATGGAGGAACTTTGTATATTTATGAAAAAAAATCCTAGAAAAAAAGGGATTGGCATTTTTATGTCGAAACTATAATTTATGACACCCATGGAGGATACAGCCATGAAAACTATAGAAGAAAATCGACTGGATAAGCGAATCGAGCTGCTCCGGGAGAAGTTAAACCGGCAAAAAAATATCCGGACAAAAGCAGCCTACCGGCTCAGCCTGGAACTAGATCAATTGATTTACGAAGCGATGAAAGAGAGATATCCGGTGAAAACGGGATCTAGTACACAGTAATTCGCCCGGCAGCTCCCGCTTCAATTTCTCCAATCACCGCGGCAGCGGCGCCGTAGCGATGCAGCGCTGCGCGCAGTGCAGAGATGCGCTCCGGTGGCACCGCCATCAGCAGCCCCCCAGAAGTTTGCGGGTCGGCGAACATGATCAACAGCTCCTCTTCCGCGGCAGCCCCCGCTTCCCAGTTTACGGCACAGCGGAAATGATCCCGGTTCCGGTAGGCGCCTGCCGGAATCATACCCTGCCCCGCCAACTCCAGCGCTAGCGGGTAAAAAGGAACCGCGGCGCTTTCCATCCGTGCTGCAACCCCGCTGGAAATCAACAGTTCATGCAAGTGCCCGATTAAGCCAAAGCCCGTAATATCGGTGCAGGCGGAAACGCCCGTTTCCACCATCGCCCGGGAGGCACCGGCGTTCAGCGCGGCCATACCGGCGATGGCCGCTTCCGCTTCAGGGGCGCTGATTACTTTGCCCTTGAGGGCGGTGGTAATAACCCCGGTGCCGAGCGGCTTGGTTAAAACCAGCAGATCTCCGGGGCGGGCGCCGCAGCCGGTGACCATCTGCCGCGGATCAACCACGCCGGTCACGGCCAGGCCGTATTTCGGCTCCTCGTCTTCGATGCTGTGCCCCCCCACCAGGGAGGCGCCCGCTTCCCGGA
>JAAYGO010000015.1 GCA_012727685.1 Bacillota bacterium
GATACAAAAAGAATATGAAGTTGACCCTATACGAGATTTACGTCCAGTATGTCCCAATTGTCATCTTATAATTCACAGCAAGAGAGAACCTTTCACCATTGAAGAGGTAAGAAAAATGATTACTATGTCCCGTAACGGTTAATAATTATTTGCATGAAGCCACCTTCGGTTTACTTTACCGAATAACACGAAAAAACGGCTTCATCCAGCCGTCCTTACTGTGTTAACGATTTACAACTGTCCGGTTTACTCAACCAAGTTGATTACTATAATGAAAGGCAGTGAATCTAAATTTAAGCGATTCCTAAATAATGAATATTAAAAAAGCCCGTCTCTTAAATGCTTAAGAGACGGGCGGTGCAATCCCGCGGTACCACTCTTCTTGTATCCCCACCTGAGGGGAAACCGCTCGAAAGTATTTATCGGCACTGCTGCCGGCTCTGCCTACCGGTAAAGATCTTTCAGCGGAGCGACTCTGCGGGTGGCTTATGCTCGCGGAGATACGAGGGTTTTTTCAGCCTCCGAAACCCTTCTCTGGACGCTTGCCCCCGAGTTTTTCCCGTTCATCGTCTTTTGTATTTAATTGTATGCATTATAACAGAACCGATGTGCAGTCTCAAGTAAAAATTAAATTTTCTTGAAAGGTAAATGTTGCCGTGCCTGCTCTTTTTCGGTTTGGGTGAAGGGTCATTCCGGTCGCTTTTTCATCTGGGCGCCGCTGTTCGGATCGATGTAATAGTCGCGGTCATAGATTAGCTCGGAGACGGGGACGATGCTGTAACCGTGTTCGTGGTAATAGTCGATAATCTCCGGCAGGGCGTCGGCCGTGTAGAGGCCGTTATTATGGAAGAGGACAATGGCCCCTGGGTGGATCCGGCTCGTGACCCGGTTGACGATTTCTTCCTTGCTTAAGTTTTGCCAGTCCAGCGAATCAATGCTCCACTGGATGGTTTTATAACCCAGTTCCGAGGCGGTGGCAATGACCTGGTTGTTGTATTCACCGAAAGGCGGGCGGAAGAGCACGGTTTTCTGGCCGCAGACATCCCGGATCATCTGCTCGACCGTTTTCAGTTCTTTCCTGATTTCCTCCGCGGTGAGGCTGTTCAGGTGCGGGTGGGTGGCGGTGTGGTTGCCGATCTCGTGTCCCGCGGCGGCGATTGCCTGCACATATTCGGGATAGTCTTCCACCCAGAAACCGGTCAGGAAAAAGGTGGTCTTGATCTCGTGTTCGGCGAGTATATCTAGAATCTTTTGCGTCCGCTCCGCCCCCCAACTGGCATCAAAAGAGAACGCTACTTTCTTCTCCGCGGTGTCCACATAGTAAATCGGCACGAGCCGCTCATTTTGGGCGAACAAGCCAGCCAGGCGCGCCGGAAGATCAAAGAGGGGAGTCAGCAGGAACAGGAGGACTATGAAAGCCGCACCCAGGAGCAGTGCCAGCCTTCTTTTACTGATGACCACGGTTACAAACAAGTATATCACCCCCTTAATGATTATGTCCGGGCGGCCCTGTTTATGCTTTTTGCCCTTGATCGGGCCGGAGGGGGAAGGGGGTGTAAATCTTTCACCGGGAGGCGCGGGCGGTTCACTTCCCCCTCATTTTGGTGTATAATGGGAGCAGTTTTTAACTATCGGGGTGGAGATTAAATGATGCAAAAACCGCAGTTGAGGCCCTGCCTCGCCTTGATCAAACCTTATATTCCGGGCAAGCCGGCGGCGGAAGTAGAGCGTGAACTGGGGATCAAGAACGTGATCAAGCTGGCCTCCAACGAAAATCCCCTCGGCCCGGCCCCGCTGGCCCTGCAGGCCTTGCAGCAGTCGCTGGGGAGCCTGCACCTCTATCCGGACGGCTATTGTTATGATTTGCGGCTGGCCATCGCCGGGCGGTGCGGGATCAAGCCAGAACAGATCGTGTTCGGCAACGGTTCCGATGAACTGCCCAGCATGATCGCGGCGGCCTATATCAGCCCGGGCGACGAAGCTGTTTCGATCAAGCCTACCTTTTCCGAGTATGAGTTTGCGATGTGCCTGATGGGCGGGAACATAAACTATGTCCCCCTGGTGGGCAATGATTTCCGCTTTGACCTGGAGGCGGTGCGGGCGGCGATCACTGACCGGACCCGCCTGGTTTTTATCTGCAGCCCCAACAACCCCACCGGCAGCGCCGTGGCGCAAAAGGAGCTAAAGCGCTTCCTGGAATCTCTGCCGCCCGGTGTTCTGGTGGTCCTGGACGAAGCGTACCATGAATATGCTCCCGCCGGAGCAGCTCTCAACACCCTGCAGTTTATCCGGGAGGGCTGCCCGTTGATTACCCTGCGCACTTTTTCGAAAATCTACGGGCTGGCCGGCCTGCGGATCGGTTACGGGATTGCTCCGGCCCCGGTAATCGAAGATTTAAACCGGGTCCGGGAACCGTTCAACGTGAACAGCGCCGCCCAGGCGGCAGCCCTGGCCGCCCTGCAGGATGAGCAGCACCTGCAGCGCAGCCGCGACCTGGTGGAAAAAGGAAAAGAGCAGCTCGCCAGGGGCTTGCAGGAGTTGGGCTTAAGGCCTGTGCCCACGCAGGCCAACTTTATCTTCGTCGATCTCCGGCGGGATGCCAAACAGGTCTTTTTAGAGCTGATGCGCCGCGGGGTGATCGTGCGCAGTGGCGATATTTTCGGCTTTCCCACTTATATCCGGGTGACCATCGGCACTGCGGAACAAAACGCCCTTTTCCTGGAGCAGCTCGCCGCAGTCCTCGCCGGATAAGCGGGGCTGTTCCCAAAGTGGTTTGGCCAGGTTAAAGGTTGCCGCTCGGGCGGAGACCGCCCCTTGCGCATGTCATCCTGAGCGTAGCGAAGGATCTCAACCGGGCTTTGCCATCAACGAGTGTTCCTTCGGCTTTGACTCAGGATAAACCTTCGGGCTGCTCCTTCAGGATGGCAACAAGGCACTCAGGATGACTGCAAGGGGCTCTCCTTTTAGATGACCTTATTTACCCTGTGACGGTGTAACCGGCCCGGGTTATGGCGTTTTCCAGCTCTTCCCGCCTGAGCATGGCCGGGTCGAAAGTGACTTTGACCTCTTTTTTCTTCAGGTCGACGGCGGCGCCGCTTACTCCGGGCAATGCCTGGAGGGCGCCTTCCACGCTTTTCTTGCAGTGTTCGCAGCTCATTTCTTCAACCCTGAGAATTACCGTTTCCTGGTTTGCAGGCATTAAAAGCAGCTCCTTTTTTTGTTTTTTTTATTTTCCCGAGTGAAAGTTTAGAGCCCCCCTCACCCTGACCCTCTCCCCCCCCAGAGGGGGAGAAGGAATTAGGAAGGGCACCATTTTCCTCCTTCTAATGGCGCGCTGGCTGGCAGGGCATGGCCGTCCAACCTCTAATACGGGGTTTTTCTTGGTCTACCTTTTCCACGGGATCATTATAATTAGTAATGAATAACTGCTACTAAAACCGGCGGGGGGGTAGTGCTTTGCCTGCTCTGATTGCCAGCGCGGTGGTAATAATCTTTTTTCTTTTGCTTTTAAGGTACCGGCGTAGCCTGCCGCGACACAAGAGGCACCTGCCCACTTACCTGATTGCGCTCTGTGCTGTCTTATTAACCCTTTCCCTGGTGCGCTTTCCCCAGGAAGCTTTCAATGCCTCGGTGGCCGGATTGGAGATCTGGTGGCATATTGTCTTCCCGGCGCTGCTTCCCTTTTTTATTTTTTCCCAAATCTTGATTGGACTGGGCGTGGTCCACGCCATGGGCGTTTTCCTGGAGCCGGTGATGCGGCCCCTGTTCAATGTCCCCGGAGCCGGATCATTTGTCATGGCCATGGGCCTGGCTTCGGGGTATCCGATCGGGGCCGTTTTAACCAGCGAACTGCGCGCGCGTGAACTGTGCAACCGCGTTGAAGCCGAAAGGCTGCTCAGTTTTACGAACACGGCCGATCCCCTTTTCATGTTTGGTGCCGTTGCAGTCGGCATGTTCGCTTATCCCGCCGCCGGCCCGGTGATCGCGGCGGCCCATTATCTTTCCAGCCTGACGGTGGGCCTGCTGATGCGTTTTTATAAGCGCAGTGAAACTGGTTCACCGGAGCCGGGACCGCGGCGCGGCCGGATCCTGGCGCGGGCGCTCGCCGCCCTGGTCAGCGCCCGGGAGCAAGACGGCCGCCCCCTGGGCCGGCTGATGGGAGAGGCGATCGTAAAATCGGTGGAGACCCTCATGCTGATCGGCGGCTTTATCATCCTCCTCTCGGTGGTAATCCGCATCCTCGAGCTGATCGGGGTAGTCGCGGCTTTAAGCCGCGGCCTCGGATTCTTGCTTGAGTTGACGGGATTAAGCGCGGCCCTGGCACCGGCTCTGGTCAGCGGTTTTTTTGAAATTGACCTGGGATGCCAGTTTGCGGGGGCGCTGGCAACGGTGGCCATGGACGAAAAGATCATCGCGGCGGGCATGATTATTGCCTGGAGCGGGCTATCGGTCCATGCCCAGGTAGCCAGCATTATCTCGAAAACGGATATCCGGATCGCGCCTTATATCGCAGCGCGCCTGCTGCATGCCCTCCTGGCGGCGGTTTATTCCGCGCTGCTCATCGGCCCGGCGGGGATGCTGCTGAATAAGGTTGCCATACCGGCATTTTTCAGCACTGTCCCCAGCGGCAGCTTTTCGTTCTGGTGGTCCAGGACAGCGCTGATGTTTAACCAGTTCCTATGGCTTTGCGGTTTTTTGATCGCCGCGGCGCTCTTTTTATCCCTCTTCCGGGCCTTTAAGGCCGCTTTCTTCTTCAGCCGCCGCTAGGCCCTCCGGCGTGATGAAGGTGAGACAGGTGCCGCCGTATTGTTTTTGCCGCTTTTGCGGGTAGCGCTCCGACCAGGCCCGGTTGGCGGCAGCGTGTTCCACAATAACCAGTCCTCCTTCGCGCAGCAGGCTGGCCCTATATATTTGTCGCAGCAGCGCGGGGATCAACGTGGTGGAGTAGGGGGGGTCGAGAAAAATGAGATCCGCCCGCACGCCCTCCCGGGCCAGCCGGCCCAGGGCGGTGCACACATTTCCGGCCAGCAGCCGCGCCTGCTCGAGCAGCCTGGCGCGGACCAGGTTTTCCTTGATCACGGCGAGGTGGCGCCGCTCCTGTTCCACGAAGATGCATGAGACGGCGCCGCGGCTCAAAGCTTCAATGCCCACGGCGCCGCTCCCGGCAAAAAGGTCGAGCACCACGGCCGCGATGACGCGGCTGCCAAGAATACTGAAAAGCGCTTCCCTCACCCGCTCCCCTGTTGGCCGCACCGCTCTCCCCGGAATGCTTTTTAGCTTCATCCCTTTGGCCGAACCGGCAATAATGCGCATCACGATACCGCCTGTTTTTTCCCTATTTTAACAGGCGCCTTCCACCGGTGCAATAGAACCCCGGGAAAAAATGCGTTCTGGAATGCTTTCAGGCAGGAGATTGGCGATCATTGTTGAAAGTTGAAAGATGCCCTGGATTTTATAATTATTTGCCCAAGGATAGGACACTGTATAATTGTAGAAGAAAAAAGAAATGCAGGGCAGCCAGGCATACCCCCAAAGAAAAGGGGGCATCATCAGTCTGTCCCCATTGGAGGCAGGCGAACCAAGGCCTGGCTGATGAGAAGTGATAAGTGAGCCGCCGCGGATACCTTGGCAGCAGGGGCGGATAGAAAGGAGCCTGGACCATGCTGGAACTGGACAAGATTGTTTTAAAGTTCAAGGCTGATGATCATGAGTTAACCGCCTTAAAGGAGATCAGCCTGCATTTTGAGACTGGGAAAATCTATGTAATCACCGGCCCGAACGGCAGCGGGAAATCCTCCCTGGCACGGGTGATCATGGGGATCCATCGTCCCGGCAGCGGCCGGGTTATTTTTGACGGCGAAGATATTACCGGCCTGGGGATCACGGAGCGCTCCCGCAAGGGCATCGGCTATGCCTTTCAGCACCCGGCCCGCTTTAAGGGGCTGCGGGTGGCCGATATCCTGGAAATCGCCATGCGCAATGGCGAGCACAACGATTGCCACTACCTGAGCGAGCTCGGCCTCTGTCCCGAAGATTACCTGGAGCGGCCCCTGGACGCCAGCCTTTCCGGAGGAGAGATCAAGCGGATTGAAATCGCCACCTTGCTGGCGCTCAATCCGCGCCTGCGCATCTTTGACGAGCCCGAGGCCGGCATCGATTTGTGGAGCTTCGAACAGTTGATCGAGGTGATCGGCGCGAGCCATCGCCCCGATACCACCACCATCATCATTTCACACCAGGAGAAGATCTTGCAAATGGCGGATCAGATCATCTTGCTTGAAGACGGTGCTGTCAGCCTGCACGGCCCCCGCGAGCAGGTCTGGCCTGTAATTCGCGACAGCGTGCGCTGCGCCTGCCGTCAAGATTGCAGCCGGGGAGGGATGTATTATGTTAACTGCCCTCGATAGAAAGATGCTGCGCCAGATCGCCGGCTTGGAGGGCGATCCCCCGGGCGCCTTCAACATCCGTAAAAATGGCCAGGGCATTGAACGGCGCTCCATTCCGGGAATCGAAATCATCCCGAAAGAAGGTAAGCCGGGGATCGATATCCTGGTCAAGCCGGGCACCACGGGGACGGTGCATATCCCGGTGATCCTTACCGCCAGCGGTCTCAACGACCTGGTTTACAATACCATAGAGATCGGGGAGAGCGCCGATATTCTGTTGATCGCCGGTTGCGGCATTCATAACCCCGGCCACGGAGAGGCGCGCCATGACGGCGTTCATGAAATTTTCGTGCGACGCGGCGCACGCCTGCGCTACCGGGAGAAGCACTACGGTGAAGGGGAAGGCAAAGGCAAGCGGATCCTGAACCCGAAGACCGTGCTCCTGGTGGAAGAGGGCGCTTCCGCTGAACTGGAGCTGGTCCAGATCCGGGGGGTGGACGATACCGTGCGCGACACGAAGGTCCGGGTGGAGGCAGGCGGGCGCCTCGCCATATACGAGCGGCTGCTTACGCACGGCACGCAGGAGGCGCGCAGCGACGTGGAGGTGGACCTGGCCGGCGATGAGAGCACGGCCCGGGTGATCTCCCGCTCCGTAGCCCAGGGGACTTCCAAACAGCTATTTCGCCCACGCCTGGTGGCCCATGGCCGCGGCCGCGGCCATGTGGAGTGCGATTCGATCATCATGGATCAGGCGGTCATCCGTTCCATTCCCGAGATCTGGGCCGAGAATGCGGCGGCGGAACTGGTGCACGAAGCCGCCATCGGGAAGATCGCCGGGGAACAAATAGTCAAGCTGATGACCCTCGGTTTAACGGAAAAAGAAGCGGAAGAGGCCATTATCAGCGGGTTCCTGAAATAAGTGCTTAGGATCTGCACGGCAAACTTCATTCCATTGAGAAGATTATTGACATATTGAAGTTTTTATTATATATATAAATATATAACATTTCCATATTGGCCGATCTCAACTGAAAGGAGGGCCGGGTTTAAAAGAAGGGATAAAGGGCGCACGTGTTTGACGATAGGTTATAAAAAGCAAATTAATTTTCTGGGGGTATAGTGCATGAAAAAATCCTGGTTGTTGTTATTCTTGATTGCCTTCCTCTCCATTGCGCTCGTCGTCGGTTGTGCCCAGGGAGACAAAGAAGGCGAAAAAGCGGGTCCGGATGATGAGAAACCGGCTGCAGACAAGGATAAGATCGTCGTCGGGGCGGCAAGATCGATTAGCGGTCCCCTGGCGATCCAGGATGAAACTTGTTTCGGCCCTGTGTACCGGATGTGGTTTGATGAAGTCAATGCCCGCGGCGGCATCTATGTGGAAGAATACGGCAAAAAGCTCCCCGTTGAACCTCTTATCTATGACGACACCTCTGACATGAACACCATGCTCAACCTGCTGAACAAATTGATGGTTGAAGACAAAGTCGATTTGCTGCTGGCGCCCATCAGCACCGCTTTCTTAAAGGCTGCCGCGCAGGTCACCAATGACCAGGGCTACCTATTGATCGGGGCCGAGGGCGGCGCCAAGGAACTGGAGCCGCTGATGGCTGAAATGCCCTATTTCTTCTCTCTGTTGAACTACGCCACGCAGCAGGTACAGCCCCTGGTGGATATGCTCGCAGAAAACAACGTTAAAAACGCGGCCATCATTTATATCGAAGACCAGCATGGCCTGGAATATAAGAATGACCTGGTGCCTGCGCTGCAAGCAGCCGGCATCGAGATTGTTTTTGACAAGGCCATTCCCATGGGTATTAAAGACGTCACCTCAATTCTCGAAGAGGCCAAGTCGAAAAATGTCCAGGCGCTGCTCTGCTGTGCTTACCCGGACGAAAACTTCCTTGTCATGGGGCAATGCATGGAGGTTGACTACAACCCCGATGTGATCCTTTTCGGCCCCGGCGCCTGCCTGGAAATCTTCGTCTCGGATATATTTGGACCGGCGGCAGAAGGGGTCATGGGCTGGGGCGCCTGGAACGAGAAGAGTTCGCCCGAGCTTGCTGACCTGGCCAAGCGCCTGACTGAACACCAGAAGGGCGTTAGAAATATTGACTGGTGGGGACAGGCGATCTATTACTCCGGGCTTCAGGTGCTGGAACAGGCCATCGAAAAGGCCGGTACCCTTGACAACGCCGTGCTGAAAGATGTCATCGCCGGCGCCACCAAGGATGATCCGTTCAAAACCGTGGTCGGTGACCTCTGGTTTGAAAACGGCGGCGTGCCTGCCGAATGCTACCCCGGCCAGGTAGGCCAGTGGCAAAGCGGCATCTTTGAAGTGGTGGCCCCGTCCGACAAGGCTACCGCGGATCCGATTATTCCCAAGCCGGCGTGGCCCGCACCCAATCAATAAAACATCGTAACAATTACGAATACAAAGCAGGCTGCCTCAATGGTTCTGCTCAAGATACAACCCGGCGCTGTTCGCGGCTCCGGCGCAAAGACCGTGAAGGCAGCCTGCCTTCTTTAGATTGACCGGACAGGAGTTGACCAAATGATTTCATTTATTAATATCCTTCTCAACGGTTTGCTCTTGGGAGGGATTTATGCCATCACCGCTGTCGGCCTGAGCCTCCAGTACGGGGTTGCCCGCATCTTAAATATCGCTCACGGCGAATTCATCATGTTCAGCGCCTTTATCACCTGGATGCTCCATACGACTTTAGGCATCAATCCGCTTCTCTGCCTGGCGGTGGCGGGACCGCTCATGTTTGTCCTCGGTTATCTCATCCAAAAGTTCCTTTATAAAACGCTGAAAGATAAAACCCCTTCTCCTGCGGCTTTTGAAGGCAGCTCCATGCTCCTGGCTTTCGGGCTGTTGTTTGTCATCCAGAACATCGCCGTCTTTATCTGGGGCAATAACATCGAAGGTTATACTTTCATGGCTTATTCCGTTTACCTGGGAGATATCCGCCTTTCGGCCAACCGGCTGGTAATCCTCGTTCTGGCCGTTTTAATCTGCGCCCTCTTCTACCTCTTTTTGACCCGGACCCGCCCTGGCAAAGCGATCCGGGCAGCCTCCCAGGATCCGGAAGCTGCCGGCCTGATGGGGGTAGAGATCAACCGGATGCTGGCCCTCTGCTTTGCCCTGGGCGCCTTGATGGCCGGATTTGCCGGCGTGCTGATCAGCCTGGCCTACCAGTTGCAGACAACCATGGGTATGCAGTATACCATTATTGCCATCATCGTGGTGGTGCTGGGGGGGCTCGGCAGCATTCCGGGCAGCTTAATTGGCGGTTTTCTTCTGGGGATTTTCGGCAGTATTGTCAGCGGCATCGAGCCGGGGTTGACCATGGCCGCTTATTATTTACTGTTTATGGTCCTACTGCTGGTAAAACCGTCGGGCATTTTTGGGAGGTAGCGCGACGATGAAGATAAAAGCCAACTACAAAAAGTATGTTATACCTGTGATCGCGATTTTGGTTCTAGTCCTGTTAATTGCTTTGCCGTATTTTGCAGAGCGGAGTGATTCCCGTTATACCATTGTTCTGTTTAAAACCATATTAATGTTTACCATCCTGACCTTAAGCTGGGCCCTTTTTTCCGGTCCTACCGGCTACACCTCCCTGGCAACGGCGGCCTTCTATGGTGTCGGCCTTTACACGGCGGGAGTGCTGGGCAGAGTGCTTCCCCTGCCGGTGATGGTTTTATGCGGCGGCCTGGCCAGTTTTCTGCTGGCCGTGATCATCGGCGGGATTACCTTAAGGCTGCGGGGCATCTACTTTGCCATCTTCACCTTGAGTTCCGTTGAGCTGATCAAGCATGTGCTGCATTGGTACGAGATCACCATTGCCGGTGGGCGGGGCCGCCCCGTGGTTAGAGTCCCTGACACCACGGTGTTTTACGTTTTACTGGGCATATTGGTGCTCCTCATCATTACTAGCTACCTGCTCAAGCGCTCCAAGTATGGCCTAGCCCTCTCCAGCATCGGCAGTTGTGAAGAGGCGGCTGCCCATATTGGCGTGAATGTTGTTACCCTGAAAGTGTTTACCTTTGCGCTCAGCTCCTTTTTCATGGGCCTTGCCGGAGCCATCATGGCCACAGGGATGGTTTATATCGACTGCTTTATCGCCTTTGACCTCAATTATTCCTTCTTCCCGACCCTTATGGCTATCTTCGGCGGGATGGGCAATATCGTGGGGCCCATCATCGGTGCCGTTGTCTTCACTTACCTGCGGGAAATCCTCATTACCGAGTTCCCCTATGTCTACATGTTTATCTTCGGTACAGTGATGATCCTGACGATCATTTATTTGCCCAACGGCCTGATCGGCCTGGCAGAATCAATCAGGAGAAAGCTTTTAGGAGGGAAACATGCAGATACTACATGTCGAAGGGTTAACTAAGTACTTTGGAGGGCTGGCAGCAGTTGCCGGAGTGGATCTCCAGGTCGAAAAGGGCGAAATCCTGGGCTTGATTGGTCCCAACGGCGCCGGCAAAACGACCCTGTTTAACCTGATTTCCGGAACCTACGCCCCCAACGCGGGTAAGATATTCTTTGACGGAACAAAGATCAGCGGCATGAAGCCGAATGCCATCTGCCGCAAGGGGCTGGTGCGGACATTTCAATCGTGCCGGGTATTCCCCGAAATGACTGTTTTCCAGAATGTCCTGTTAGGAGCCCTGTTTGGGGCGCCGGAAACAAAAACGTGGCATCAGGCCGCCGCTGAAACCAAGGAAATCCTCGATTTTGTCGGGCTGTCGGAGTTCAGCGATACCCGCGCGGGGAGCCTCACCCTGGCCAACCAGAAGCGGGTGGAGCTGGCGCGGGCCCTGGCCACCAAGCCCAGGTTGCTGCTTCTTGACGAGATGATGGCGGGCTTGAATCCGACCGAGGTGGGAGAGGCGATGGAACTGGTCACCCAAATCCGGGAGAAGGGCATTACCATCGTGATGATCGAACACGTGATGAAAGCGATTATGAATATCTGCAACCGTATCATTGTCCTGCATCGCGGACAAATCATTGCCGAAGGCACCCCGGCGGAAGTCTCCACCGACAAGACAGTAATAGAAGTTTACCTGGGAGAGTGAAAGCGAGCTCATGCTGGAAGTTAAGAATTTAAACGTTTTTTATGGTAATGTCCAGATCCTGTGGGATGTGTCCCTGGAAGTTGGGGAGGGAGAGATCGTTGCCCTGGTGGGAGCCAACGGTGCAGGCAAGACCACGCTTTTGAATGCCATCGCCGGCCTGGTGCCGCCGGCGTCGGGCAGCGTTACCTTTCTGGGCCGGGATCTAACCGGCGCCCCTCCAAATGCTGTGGTGGAGGCGGGCATTTCCTACCTCCCTGAAGGAGGCCGGCTCTTCCCCGATATGTCCGTCCTGGAAAACCTGGAGATGGGGGCCTATCTCCGGAGCTCCTGGAAACAGAAAAAAGAAAGGCTGGAAAAAGTATACGATCTATTCCCGCGTTTAAAAGAACGGCGCAAGCAGCTTGCCAAAACCTTAAGCGGCGGCGAGCGCCAGATGCTGGCCATGGGCCGCTGCCTCATGGCCAATCCCAAACTGGGCATGTTTGATGAACTGTCCTACGGTTTATCGCCCAAACTGGTCAAAGAGGCATTTGATATGCTTCAAATGTTGCGCGAAAACGGTATTACGGTATTCCTGATCGAGCAGAATGTCAAGCAGAGTCTGGAGATCGCCGATCGGGCTTACGTGCTGGAAAACGGCAGGATTGTCCTAAGCGGTAGCAGCAGTGAGCTCATGGACAGCGATCATGTGCGGAAAGCATACCTCGGTTTATAAAAGTTGATCTGCATGCGGAAGAAAACGGGACCTCAAAAGGTCCCGCTTTTTTTGCCGGAGGAAGTTCATGGCGCCCCGAAGATCGGGATTTTGAGGCGTTTGCATTCCCGGGTCACAACCGTGACCGTGACCAGAAAGGCCAGCAGATCTGCCGCGGGGGCGGCCATCCAGACACCGTTCAGGTCGAAATAAGCGGGAAGAATGACCAGGAGCGGGACATAGAAGATAAATTGTCTCAACAACGCCAGGAGCATGGCGGGGATGCCCTTGCCGATGGCCTGGAAAAAAGTGGATGATACAATTTGCGTCCCGACCAGGGGATACATCAACACCATCACCCGGACGGCGCCGGTGCCGGTCTCCAGGACCGCCTCCTCGGCGGTAAAGATGCGCAGGAGAGCGGTCGGGAATAGAAAGAGCAGCAATCCGGCCAGGCTGGAAAAGAGGGTTCCTGCTCCGGCCCCTTTTAAAATGGCTTCCCGGATGCGCCGGTATTTCTGCGCGCCGAAATTATAGCCCATGATCGGGAGCAGACCCTGGGCAATGCCGACTACCGGCATAAAGACAAACATCTGGAAGCGCATCACCAGGCCCATGACGGCGATGGGAATGTAGCCGAAGGAGCCCAGGATGCGGTTGGCGACGATTAAGGCAAGCTGCATCGAAGTCTGGAGAAAAAGGGAGGGCAGGCCGACCTTGTATATTTCGACTATGATTTTCAGGTCAGGCTGCAATTGTTTCCAGCCGACATGCAGGATGCTTTTCCCGCCGAGGTAAAACCACAGCAGGACTGCCACTCCAAACACCTTGGAGAGGATCGTGGCTACAGCGGCGCCCCTCACTCCCATATCCAGGGCGAAGATAAAAATCGGATCCAGGACGATGTTCACCACGGCAGAAGAGATCATCACGAACATCGGCAGCATGGCGTTTCCTTCGGCCCTGACCGTGTGGTTCATCATCATAATTAAGAACAATAGCACCGCGCCGCCGGCGATGACGGACATGTATTCCGCGGTCGGATCGATGATCTCGGCGGTGGCGCCGAATAAGGCAAGCAGGGGGCGCAGGAAGAAAACGCCGGCCAGGGCGGCAGCCAGGCCGAAGAAAAGTCCCAGGAGGATCACCTGCCCGGCGGTGCGGGAGGCGGTCTCATTGTTCCCCGCACCCAGGGAGCGTGAAATCAAAGAAGCCGCACCCACCCCGGTGCCGATGGCGATGGCTCCTAAAAGCATCTGGATCGGCATTGCGACGGAAAGGGCGGCGATGGCTGCACTGCCTAACCGGGACACAAAAAAGGTGTCGGCCAGGTTATAGGAAGCGTTGACCGCCATGGCCAGGACGGAGGGCAGGGAAAAACGGATCATCAACCTGGTAATGTTTTCCTCGCCCAGCCTTTGGGCGTCATTGCGGCGTTGTTCCATTTTACCGGTATACTCCTTAACAGAATACTCCTTTATTGATTGCGCATTTTCTCTATATAGCGGCAGGCGTTATGGGCCATTTTTTCCAGTAAAGTGAAGGCTTGCTCCATTTCTTCTTTGGTTAAGCCGGTGCTGATTATATCCGACCAGCGCTGCAGGATTTCTGACAGCTTCGGTTTAAGTTCCAGCGCCCTGGCGGTCAGGTAAATACGGTTGCAGCGCAGATCTTCCCGGCTGGTTTCCCGGCGCACATAGCCGGCTTGCTCCAGCTTACTGATCGCCCGGGCAGTGGCGCCCTTATCGATCTTCAGCAGTTGGGCCAGTTCGTCCTGGCAGATCCCGTCTTTGTGGTAGAGGGCGATGAGAAAAGGGGCCTGACCCTGGCCGATCGCATACGGTTCCAATTCCCTGGAAATATAGATCCGGCCGTAGCGATGTAACTGGGAAATCCACCGGCCCAGCGTTTGCTCGAGCATCTGAACACCTCTTTAGTTGCCATGACAACCATGCTGTCTATTAGTATAACGTTACACCGATCAGTTGTCAATGCAACCGATGCCGGTTTACCGGCCAGGGCACCGACCCCGGTTAAAGATAGCTGGGTAAAAAATAGCGCATCAATGTCGGGGAAGATAAAGGGGGCTGACCGAAATCGCTTGGCGATAAAATTACTCCAGTAGCTCCATTTTCCGGGCCTGGCTTACAGCCCGCAGGCGCCGGTTGACTCCCAGTTTGCCGTAGATGTTCTGAATGTGGCTTTTCACTGTACTTAAGGTTAGCCCAAGCTGTTCGGCGATCTCCTGGTTGGCCAGTCCGGAGGCCATCAGGTTGAGGACCTCCATCTCGCGCGGTGTGAGCGTTTCCGGCAGCATTTTGGATCTGGCCGTCCCGCCGCCTTTCTCCTTGGCTGCCAGGCGGGACAAGGCGGTGACAAAAGCAACCTGGGCGGCAAAGAGGTGCAGTATTTTTAAACGATCAGCGGTAAAAGCGCCGTCAATGAGGTTGTTCTCAAGGTAAAGGATCGCGTCGCGGTTGTCCCGGCTGCGCACGCTCAGGCAGCAGACAGAGCGCATCTTTTTCGCGGTGATCTCCGGGTCACGGGTAAAGGGCCCTGTTGCGCAGGCATTGGCCAGCACCTGCGCTTCACCGGTGCGGGAAACATAATGCACGATGGCCTGGGGAATACTGCTTTGTGCCGATAGGGGAGTCGGGGGCAAGGTAACAAATTCTCCGTCTGCAATTTTGACTGCCACTTCCAGGTAAAGCTCGCCGCCGCGGGTCATGATCAACGCACCGCTTTGGGCTCCGGCATTCTCGCAGAGGATCTGCATCAGCCGGAGAGCAAGTTGCTGCCAGTTGCTTTCTTCAGCCAGGGAATGTGTTGTTTTGAGCAGTGCCGCCAGGTCCAGGGAAGCGGCATACTCTAATTCCGGTGCTGTAAGGTGAAGCGATGGCTGCGAAACTTCTGCCCTGCGGTGGGACTCAACGGCCGCTGCGGCCTCCGCCGCTGCGCTTTTACTTTCCGGCGGCCGGTCAATGCCCGGTGCGGCATGTCTTTGCCTGAGCTTCCGGACCACGACAGCGGCTCCCCAGGCTGTGAAGCCCCGGCAGGCTTCTTCCAGGAAGCTGGCAGCAATGTTATTCATGTCCCGTTCCCGGTAAAATGAAGAGGTCAGCAGATTGGCTAAGGCCTGGTCCTGGGGGTAGCCGTTTTCTGCCGCCGCCCGGATGGCCCCTTCGTAGAGTTGCAAGGCCTTGAACGGCCGCCCCCACAGCCGGGCACACTCCGCTTCCAATATCAGCCGCCGGTGTTCAAAATTCTGCGGTCCAACCCGGGACCATTTCCGGAAGCGGGCGCGGTATTTGCGCAGGATTCTCCCACTACGCCGCCGCTCCAGGGGGTGCAGTCCAGGCCAGATGGCGGTAATGCATAAAGCGTGATAGAAATGGTGCTCGGAGTAAGATATCTCGCCGGCAATATTTTCAATCTCTGCGGCGATCAGCGCCGCAATGCGCAAGCCCTCGCGGTAATTGCCCATCAGGTAGTGATATTGAATCGCCGATATGTAATAGCTGCGGGCGGTTGTAAAGGGGACCGTGCCGATCTCCCGGCTGACCGCCGCCCCGAAGTCGGGGGCAGGGGCTTCTCCCTGCAGGCTTAGTGCCAGGTGCTTGAACGCGGTTAGGAAAAGGACCGGCGTTCCTTCCAGCTTATGAAGGCGCAGCCACTCCAGGTGCCGGCGGCAATCGGCCACCACTTCACTTAAAGGATAACCGCAGTAATATTTTATTTCGACGGCACCGCTTAAGGCATAACCGGCGTAGAAGAGATCTCCGGTCGCCAGGGCATCTTTAAAAACCTTGTCGAAATAGCGCAAGCCCTCTTTTTTATACACCACCCAGTGATTGAAAAAAGTGTTAAAAGCAAAGATATAGCGCCCCCTGACCGCGGGATAGCGGCTCGTCTCGAGCAGATTGACGGCCTCTTTCCCCAGCCGGTAGATCTTTTTATTCACGCCGACAATATTGGCAGCTACCAGGGCAAAGCTTCCGGCAGCAACAGGGGTGTATTTTTCAGTGGGATATTTAAGGGATAGCTCCACCATCTTTAATACCAGCGAGGCAAAAAGGTACGGCGAGAGGTGGTAAGAGGAGGCGATAAGGGCGAGCAAAAGATTCAACCCTTTTAGATGGCGGAGATCTTCCGGTTCCGGGTAAAGGGCCGCTCCTCCGGCCTCCCGGCCGCGCAGGCGCCACCAGCACCCGAGGAAGGCCTTCAGAACGGAGCTCTTTTTCGGCTCCAGCGGGATCATGATCCCCAGCTCTTTCAAACCGGCAAGGCCCGTGTCGGCCGCCTCGCGGTGGCGTCCCAGGCCGGTATACAGAATGGTTTTTAGGAGGTAAAGATCCGCCTTTTCCAGGGTGGTTTTCGCCCTGGCCAGGGCGGTATCCAGCATTTGCTGGGCTCTGTCATGGTTGCCGCACATATACTCGCACTGGGCGGTTTCGGTGTAAAAGGCCAGGTAAAGGGCATACTGGTTGTCCCAGGAGTGATCC
>JAAYGO010000215.1 GCA_012727685.1 Bacillota bacterium
AACTGGGGCAAGCCCCCTTTCTTTTCAACATTTTTTCCGCCCGGACAGCCGCCGTTTCGGTTTTTGTCAGGCGCTGGCGTGTTACTGACAACCAAAAACGTTAAGTTTTTGGGGTCGAATCACCTCTCACTTCTTACTTCTACTTCTAGCAGGGTGAGCCGCCCTCGCTGCAAGAAAAACCGTCAGGCGGGCATGGCCGCCTACAATGAAATCAGGGCTTGCCACGGGGCCATGCAGGGCATAAAAGCACCACCCCCCGGCATATATTTAACCATTACTGCCGGAAGGGGGATTTTTTTGCCCGCAAAAGTTGTGCCATGGACGAGCCGGCGCCGGCGGCGGCGTCCCCTGGCCTGGAAGAGCTATCTTTACTGCCTGCTCCTGGTTGCCGCCATGGCCCTTGCCCTGCGCCTCGCCCCTGCCGGACAGGGTGGGGCCGAATCGCCGCCCGCTTCCACTGCCGGCCTTTCCGGCTCTCCGCCGGACCATGCCTTGGCCGGAGACGAGCCTGCCGCTGCTGCCCCGTCCGGAGAAAAAGGACAACCCGAAAGCGAAACGCCGGCCGCCGCGCCGCCGCAAGATTCGTCTTTGCTGCGGCTGCTGCAGGCAATGATCGCTGCCAATGTGCCGGGCCTTGAGCCGCCGCCAGTGGCGGAGGGGGAAGTGATTCGCAACGCCGTGCTGGATCTTTTCCACACCCTTACCGGGGTTGATTGGCGCGACCCCCGCTCCATCCTGGCTGCCGGGCTGGGAGCGGACCCCCTGATGGCACTGCCGGAGCCGCATCGTCCGGGGCCTCCCGTCGAAACGGCGGAGCCGGAGCAGCCGCCTCCCGATGACCCGGGGCGCGCAGATCAACCTGTATTCGCACCGGTATTCCCCCTGCCCGGCTACAGCGAGGCGGCGGTGCTGCTTTACCATACCCACATCAGCGAATCCTTCAGCGAGGTGCGTTTTACCGACAACCTCGATCACACGGTAGCCCGGCTGGGCGTGGAACTGGTCAGGCTTTTGGAGAAAGAGTACGGCATCCCGGTCTGGCATGACCAGGGAGTCTACGACCAGCCGCGCACCACCGCTTACGAAAAAGCCCGCCCGTTAATTGGAGGCATCATTGAGAAAAACCCCCAGCTAAAAATGGTGATCGACCTGCACCGTGACGGCGTGGCGCGGAATGTAACCACGGCCGATTTCCAGGGCAGCCCCATCGCAAAATTTCTGCTGGTGGTCGGCACCGGCCACCCCGACTGGCATGAAAATTACCGGATTGCGCTGCGGCTGCACCGGGAACTGGAAGCGGTGGCGCCGGGACTGTCGCGCGGCGTGCGCATGCAGGACTTTGTCTACAACCAGGATTTGCACCCCCGCTCGATCCTGGTAGAAGTAGGCGGACATGAGAATAGCCTGGAGGAAGCCATGCGCGCAGTGCCCTATCTGGCCGAAGCCCTGGCCCGGACCTTCTACATTTTCTTTGTGCAGGAATAAAAGGACCGGATCGGTGGGACAATACGGTTTTTACCGGGGCGCCGCCGGGAGAATGAAAAAAGTTTGCTTTTCGAACACTGCAAAGGCCGGTTTCGTTTAACCGGCTTTTTTAGTGAGGTGCACCCGGTATGGGCTCTAATCTAGTTGACATAATATATTATTTATTGATACGATCGTTTCAGAAACGATTTTACTAGTGATTTTCCTCCTAGCAGTATAGATGAACTGTTCCACTGATACATCCAGTGTTTCAAAAGTGAGAATGTTTTTGGAGCCGCCACCGGGAAAGGGACCGCCATCGCCCCATGATCGGGTAGAGATAAGACCTTCACAGGCTAAGGGAAAATTGGCACGATCTTTGCTTTATATTCGTATAGGGGGTGGTTTATGGCAAATAAACCCTGCCCAAGTAAAATGGCATTATGCTGAATTAAGAAGGAGGTACAAGGAGTAAAAAATGAAGAAGAAGCATGAAAATTTAGTAAAGCAGCTAATTCTTAGAGACGGACCGAAAGGGCTCTATCCGGAACCTCTCTTCTGGATGGAAGGCAAGGACATGGAGGGATTTAATGCTCATTTTTCCTTCCAGTATGTAAAAAAACCAGGCACTTGCCATCCAGTGGAAGGGATGCTTGTACACCCCTATGACGAATGTTTGGTTTTCGCTTCTTTAAATAGAGAGGACATGCTGGATCTCGGTGGAGAAATTTCCATTGTTCTGGGGGAGGAGCAGGAGAAATACTTGATCAGCGAGCCCTCGGTAGTCTGCATCCCCAAGGGCCTGCCTCATGGGCCGATTAAATACGAGCGCGTGGATAAGCCCTTTGTCCATTATACCATTGGGCTAGATCCCGAGTACAAAGCCTCGCCACTAAAAGCAGGGACCCCCACCTCCGGCGGTTCGAAATATAAGCATTTAATCAAGAGGCTGGTCACCACATTGCATCCCGGTGCCGACCCGAATGATATTGACGTGGGCAAGGGAAGCGGGATGGGTTATGAGCACGTCGGCGACGAAAGAGGGATTTTACATCCGCGGGAACGGGGCATCGGTCCTGGAAACGGCGACAGTGTGGTGTGGCTCTATGGCGCGGACCTGGAGGGATTTGATCTTAACTTTACCTGGGGCCATTACAGCGCCTGCGGGAAATGGCATCGCGCCGGTGAAATGCACCAGCACCCCGAGGAGGAGATCCTGATCTTTGTCGGCATGGATCCCGACAGGCCGGACTATTTGGGAGCAGAAGTGGAACACGGGATGGGCTATGAATGCGAGCGGCATATCCTCAACACCCCGGGGCTCTACATTTGTCCCAAGGGATTCCCGCATCTGCCCATGATCACCCGCTGGGCCGATGACCCCTTCTGCTTCTTTGTCGTATGCCTCAGCGGTCACCATGCATCCCCGTGGGTGGAAGTTGAATTCGACGATTAAGTGAAGGAGACATGAAATAAAGGCTGAAGGAGGTTTTACGATGCGCCCGAGATTGCATAAACACCTGGTCAAGCCGTTAATAGTGCGTAACGGCCCCGAGGGCCTTTATCCCGAGCCCCTTTTCTGGATGGAAGGCAAAGATATGGAAGGCTTTAACGCCTGCTTTTCATACGGTTTCGTCAAGAAGCCGGGAGTCTGCCACCCCATGGAAGGGGCGGTGGTGCATCCTTACGATGAATGCCTTGTTTTTGCCTCGACTGATCTGGTAAATTTCCGCAATTTGGGTGGGGAAATTTCCATTGAACTCGGCGAAGAGAGAGAAGAGTACGTCTTTAATGAACCAACAGTTGTCTGTATTCCCAAAGGTTTGGTGCACGGCCCGATTAAATACCGGCGCGTGGATAGACCCTTTGTGCATTACACGATTAGTCTGGCCCCGCAGTACCAGGCTACCGTAATTCCCCCCGGTGAGTTGGCCCCTGTTTCAAAGGGGACAAAGTATCAACATCTGGTCAAACCATTGATCGATGCGGAGAGAATGAAGAAAAATTTCCAGCGCGGCAGAATCGGCACCAACTTGGACTATGAAACGGACACTGATGAATATGGCGTGGTGCGAGCGGTGCAAAAGATGGGACCCGGCAATGCCGACAGTTTAGTCTGGCTGTTCGGTGATGATTTAGAGGGTTTTGAGTTGAATTTTACCTGGGGTCACTACAGCCAGTGCGGCAAGTGGCACCGCAGAGGGGAGGTGCATAGCCACCCGGAGGAAGAGATACTCATTTTTGTCGGTTTAGATCCTGACAATCTGGAGTATTTGGGAGCAGAAGTTGAACAGGGAATGGGCTATGAGGGGGAAAGGCATATTGTAAATGTTCCTTCTGCCTATATCTGCCCCAAGGGATTCCCGCATTTGCCCATGATCACCAGGTGGGTGGATAAGCCTTATGGGTTTATCGTCTGCTGCCTGGACGAAGGTCACGATTCTCCCTGGGTAGAAGTCAATCTGGATGAATAATGTTTTGGAAGTGCCGTAAGTAAACAAATCAGGTTGAATAAGGAGGAGAATTAATTAATGAAGCGATTTAAGCTAGTTCTTGCGGTTATGCTCTGTGTCCTATCGTGCTTTTTCTTCCTGGCCGGATGCGGCAGTGATCAGGGCAATGGCAAGGATAGTGGTGAAGATACCGAAGCTGGCGGCGTCAAATACAGGGAGGAATTAGATGTCATTATTGACAACACGAAAATCGCGATCCTCGATCCTCATAGCCCCGCGGCAGGCACCAGTTCCGCGACCTGGGCTTTTCAGATGATTTATGACACACTTGTCGCTGATCTGGGTGACGGTCAATTCGGTCCCGATTTGGCTACACGCTGGGAAACCGAGGATTGGCAGCATTTTACCTTCCATCTCCGTGATGATGTCTATTTCCACAACGGTGAAAAATTGACCGCTGCTGACGTTGTCTACACGGTCGAAAGGGCCAAGGAAAATCCCGGTTCAGCCGGCCATGATAAGCTATCTATCGTAGAAAGTGTGCAGGCAGTAGACGAGCATACGGTCGAGATGACCCTTCAATCCGTCAACGTCGAATTCCTTTACTATATCTCTGATTCGCGCGCCAGCATACTCAATCAGAAAGCTATCGAAGCCGATCCCGAAAAGGGAACCTGGATCGGGACCGGTGCCTGGACCGTTTCCGATTTTGCTTCCAATGAATATGTAGTATTGGAGGCCAACGAGAATTACTGGGGTGAAATACCGAAGACCAAGAAGATGACCCTGAAGTATGTGGCCGAGGAAAGCACCAGGCTCATGCAATTGGAAAACGGTGAAGCGCAGGTTTGTTTCTCCATTAACGCCAATGACTATGACTATGTGGAAAGTCAAACCGATAAATTTGTTACCTTTCCCTTTACGTCTAACAACAACTCCTATATTGCCTTCAACATGAACGATCCCATTTGCGGCGATCTTAACTTTAGAAAGGCGGTCGCTTCCGCCATCGATCGGGAAGAGATGGTGGCCTCTGCTTTTAACGGCTATGGAGAAGTCAATACACTCGGCACCTTCTGGGGTTTCAGAACGGAATTCAAGAACGAGAACATCCCCATCATTCCCAAAGACCTGGAAAAGGCAAAAGAATATTTGGCACAGTCAAACTATAATGGCGAGACAGTGGAGATTGTTTCGGCCATACCTGACTTGATTAAAACTGCCCAGATTGTCCAGGCGCAACTCGCAGAGATTGGCATTAATACTACGATTAAGGAGACCGACCCTCCCGGAATATCGGCATATGCCACCTATGCGGATAACAAGGCACAGATGATCGTCTATGTGGGTGGAATTAGTTTAAACGCGGGATCAACAAAAGCCTATTTCTACCCCTACGGCTCCTATAACAGGGCAAGCTACAAAAACGATGAGGTCATCGCCCTGTATGACCTTGCCGTGAGCCAGGCAGACCCTGCGGAGCGCGAAGCAACCTATCATAAGATTCAAGAAATTGTTGCCGAAGATTTGCCGTATATCAACCTTATGAACACCACTTTTCTGGTTTGCTGCGCCAAAGGAGTCGAAGGCTTGAAGCTATCGAACCTCGCGTACCATGATTTGACCTATATGTATATGATCGAAGAGTAGCTGCGCCTAAGAACTCGTCGGGAAATTGTACTAAAATCTCAGCCTAGGGTGGCGGCAGAAGTACCGGAAGGTCTCGCTGCCGCCACCGGTTAAAAATGAGGTGTAATTCATGCTGCGGTATGTCATCCGGCGTCTTCTCTGGTTAATCCCTGTCCTGCTCTGCGTGTCATTGTTAATCTATGTCCTGATGGATCTTGCTCCAGGAACCGTCATTGACTCGATGATTACGGAACAGATGACGCCAGAAGATATCGAGAAGCTAAGGCAGGAGTATGACCTGGATAAACCGGTTATTTATCGTTACGTAAAATACATGTGGGGGTTCTTCCATGGGGATCTGGGCAAATCCCAGGTGACCGGCTTAAGCGTTTGGGATTCCTTTATAAGCAGGTTTCCGGCTACCCTGAAGTTATCCCTGGTATCCGTTGTATTCGGCGCTGTACTGGCGATACCGATCGGGATCTTTGCCGCTCAGCGGGCGGGAACGATCTGGGATAACCTTACCACGGGCTTTACATTAATCGGGACTTCCATGCCCAGCTTCTGGTTGGGGCTCCTGCTGTTGATTCTATTTGCTTATAAAATTCAGTTGTTTCCAGCCGGCGGCTACCAAGGTCCTTCGAGCTATGTCCTCCCGGCGATCACCAGTGGCTTGATGATGACGGCGATCACAGCGAGGCAGACGCGTTCCAGCATGCTCGAGGTCTTGCGGGCAGATTACCTGCGCACGGCGCGTGCTAAAGGTGTCCCGGAGAGATTGGTTATCAGGAGACACGCTCTGAAAAACGCGTGGATTCCCATTCTAACTACCATTGGCATGGGTTTAAGCCGTTTCCTGGCCGGATCAGCAGTGATCGAAACGGTATTCTCCTGGCCCGGCATTGGCCGTTTGACTGTCGAAGCGGTTTCGCAACGCGATGTAACCCTCGCTTGCGGCTGCGTGATCATGACCTCTATCCTCTACGTGATTATCCTATTGATTGTGGACCTGCTCTATGCCTTTGTTGATCCGCGTATCAGAGGAAAATATGCGTCCGGCAGTCGGAAAAGGAAGGTGACGGCATGAGTACAGCAACAGATATGCTTGTTTCCAGGAAATATGCTAAAAGAAGTGGCTTGGCTGAAATTTGGTACAGGCT
The DNA here is from genome assembly GCA_012727685.1 of Bacillota bacterium. Classification (GTDB taxonomy): domain Bacteria; phylum Bacillota; class Dethiobacteria; order DTU022; family DTU022; genus JAAYGO01. The sequence continues at coordinate 6,707 of JAAYGO010000215.1, forward strand.
GAAGACCAACAAGGGTGCTATCGCCGGTTTTACGATTATCGTTATCATTCTGTTGATCACCCTCTATTCTATCTTGTTCATTGATTTTGAAGAGGTTACCGCCATGAACGCGGCAAACCGCCTGCAGCCGCCCAGCCTGGAACATCCTTTCGGTACAGATGACATGGGTCGAGATCTGTTCCTAAGAACATTGTACGGCTCGCGCTACTCCCTGCTCATCGGTGTCGGCGGGGTTTCCATTTCCCTGATCATCGGATTGATCCTCGGTTCCGTAGCCGGATATTTTGGCGGCCTAGTTGATGATCTGATCATGCGCTTTTCGGATATTTTGGCTTCCGTACCAGTATTTTTAATGGGCATGGTTATTGTTACAGTTTTGGGACAAAGCCTCCAGAACCTGATCATTGCTGTTGGCGTTACCGCCATCCCTGAATTTACCAGAATCACCAGGTCTTCTGTTCTCGTCGTTCGAAACCAGGAATTTGTCGAGGCAGCCAACGCCATTGGGATGTCAAACCTGGCGATCATCTTTACCCAGGTTGTTCCTAACGGTCTCTCTCCGATCATTGTTACCGTGACCTCGCGGATCGGCGCCGCCATCATTGAGGCGGCCGCTCTTAGTTTCCTTGGATTCGGCATTCCGGTGCCCCACCCTGAATGGGGTCTTCTCGTTTCCGAAGGGCGGAACTACATTCGCACGGCACCGAATCTTACCTACTTCCCGGGCCTCTTTATCATGATCACGGTCTTTGCGTTCAATATACTAGGTGACGGTCTGCGTGATGCGCTCGATCCGAAGCTCAAGAAATAGGAGGTGAGCATGATGGGCAGTGAAATCAACGATCGAACAGTGCAGGACAACAAAGAGTTGGTGCTTGAGGTAGAAGACCTGATTGTGCATTATGTCCTCCAGGAGGAGACAGTGGAAGCGGTAAACGGTGTCAGTTTTTCTCTAGAAAGAGGAAAAACGATCGGGTTGGTGGGTGAAACCGGTGCGGGAAAAACGACGACCGCTTTGGCGATCATGAATTTAGTTCCCGATCCCCCTGGTGTAATCAAGAACGGGACGATCACCGTGTGCGGGCACAAGATGCTCGACCTTTCAGCAAATCAGCTTGAGAAAATACGCGGTAAAGATGTTTCCATGATCTTTCAGGACCCCATGACATCACTGAACCCGGTGCTCACCGTCGGCGATCAGATTGCCGAAAGCGTCATGCTCCATGAAAACCTTTCTTATTCCAAGGCCTTTAAGCGTGCACAGGAAATGTTAGAGATGGTAGGCATACCTGGCACCCGCGCCACGGAGTATCCCCATCAGTTCTCCGGCGGCATGAAGCAGCGTGTAGGGATTGCCATTGCCCTGGCTTGCAACCCCAAGCTTTTACTAGCGGACGAGCCGACCACGGCGCTGGACGTGACCATACAGGCGCAGGTTCTGGATATGATTGATGATCTCAAAAGAGAGTTAGGCACCGCCCTGGTCATGATCACGCACGACCTTGGCATTGTAGCCAAAACCTGCGACCTGGTGGCAGTCATGTATGCAGGACGGATCGTCGAATATGGTACCCTGGAAGATGTTTTTGACCGGACGATGCATCCCTATACCGAGGGGCTTTTCAACTCCCTTCCTGATATCAGTAACAGGAAATCCCAATTGCAGCCCATCCCCGGCCTGATGCCTGACCCGACAAACTTGCCCCGGGGTTGCGCTTTTGCGCCCCGCTGCCGCTACGCCACCGCTGCTTGCAGGGAAGAACAGCCAAGCAGGCGCGAGGTGAGCGAGACTCACACGGTTTACTGCAGCGCTTATGATGACCCGAATTTCCAGATCGAGAGAACGAGGGGGAGAGGCGGAAATGGCTAAAGCACTTTTCCAGGTACGCAATTTAAAGAAGTACTTCAAAACCTCCAGGGGCGTTGTCCATGCGGTTGATGATATCTCCTTCGACATTGAGGAGGGGAAAACACTTGGCATTGTCGGTGAATCCGGGTGTGGAAAATCTACCACCGGCCGGTGCCTGATCCGCCTGATTGAGCCTACCTCCGGGCAGGTTTTCTACCGGGACCAGGATATTTGCCAGCTCAGCCGGGCTGAGATGAAAAAGCTCCGCAAGGAAATGCAGATTATTTTCCAGGATCCCTATGCCTCCCTCAACCCGAGAAAGTCGGTGCTCCAGATCATTGCGGAGCCCTTGCTCTACAATAAAATTATGCCCGGTGCCGACAAGTTTGCTATTGAAAAGCGTGTCCTCGAACTAATGGACAAAGTTGGTCTTGCCGAGCGTCTAATCAACACCTATCCTCATGAACTGGACGGCGGGCGCCGGCAACGGATTGGTATCGCGAGGGCGCTGGCAATGGAACCTAAATTTATTGTCTGCGATGAACCTGTTTCCGCCTTGGATGTTTCGATACAGGCGCAGATATTGAATCTGCTTAAAGAACTCCAGCGTGAATTGAGCCTGACCTATGTCTTTATTACGCACGATCTTTCTGTTGTGAATCATTTTTCAGATGACATCATCGTAATGTATTTGGGACAAATCGTGGAGAAAGCACCAGCAGACGAGCTCTTTGAGAACCCGTTACATCCGTATACACAGGCGCTTTTATCGGCGATTTTAGTCCCTGCGGTCGGAGCCAATCGCGACAGGATCAAATTGCGCGGGGAGCTTACCTCACCGATTGACCCGCCGCCGGTATGCCGTTTTGCCAAACGGTGTAACTACTACAATCAAGATTGCGCCGCGGGTGTGCCTCCGCTTTTAGAGATAACGCCCGGCCATTTCGTAGCTTGTCATCGTATCAAACCGGGTTCTAATACCCTGGTGGAAGCAAATTAATTTTACCGGGAGAACGGCCGGGTGGAAAATGAAAGAATGATGCCTTTTCCCCTGAGCGAAATATCCCAATTAAATAGATTACCGGCCAAGAATCATCTTAGTCTTGCCGCAGACATTGCAAATGAAGGAGAGTGCTCACAGTGAAGTATCGCCATTTTGGCAAGACGGAATGGAAGATATCCGCCCTGAGCCTGATTATAATGCCCTTATCCGCCATTGAAGAGGATCCAGCGGCTTTAAACATTAGTGCAATGAGTAAAATCATCCGCTATGCGATTGATGGCGGCGTCAATTACCTGGATCTTGGATATCCGTACTATATGAAACAGTCGCAGGATTTTTATGCACAAATTCGCCAGGCTTTGGCAGATGGCTACCGGGAGAAGATCAAAGTAGCCCTTCGCCTGCCTTCTTTACTAATTCGTTCTCCGCGCGACTTTAACCACTACCTCAACGAACAGATGCAGCAGGTCTGGCTTAAACAGGTTGATTTTTGCCTATTGGAGGGATTAAACCGTGAAACCTGGCCCAAGATGAAAGAGCTTGGAGCCATCGCGTGGGCCGAGCAAGCCATGCGGGAGGGCCGGATTAAGCGCTTAGGCTTTATTTTCCATGATGATCATCAATTTTTAAGAAGTATCATCCAGGCCTATGACCACTGGGCTGTAGCCCAGTTTCAGTACAGTTATATGGATTACAAGCATCATCCGGGTCTAAGCGGCCTGCAGTTCGCTGCCCAGCAGGACTTACCCGTGATCACCGAGGATCCATTTAAAGGCGGCTGGCTGTTGAAGGAACTGCCGGAGGAGGCAGCAGCCCTGCTGGCCGGGGCCAAACAAAAGCGTACCTTAGCTGAATGGGCGCTGCTGTGGTGCTGGAATCACCCTGAGATAGACAGTGTAATGGCTGAGATGACCAGCTTGCAGCAGGCCAAAGAATACCTGGCCCTGGCAGACAAAGCCGAAACCGGCATGCTCGAAGTTAATGATCTTTTATTGCTAACCCGGGTCAGGGAAGCCTACCAAAAAAGGCGGGCCGTGCCCTGCCCAACCTGTTATTGTTGCATGCCCTGTCCCCAGGGGATCGATGTGCCGCGAATTATTGAACTCTATAACGAGGCCTTAATGTTTAAGGATCCTAGGCAGCCGCGCTATTTTTACCGGGTGGAAAATCATCAGCCTGAAAAGTGCCATGAATGTGAACGCTGTATGCAAGCCTGCCCGAGAGGCTACCCCACCATTGAATTGCTGAAAAAAGCTGAGCTGCTATTTTCAGGAGATACTTTCAGTAACTGCACGGATTAATTAGTGGTGATCTAAAAACTCACCCCAAAACAGCGCGTTGCCTGGTTTGGCATTAGTAACGACTACTGGAATCAACCACCGGCGCCGACGGGATCGTGCGATCAACACGATCGCGACCAGGCATCCCGGAAATGCTTCTAAAAGCAGCACACTGTTTCAAGGGAATCCAGCCTTTGCGAGCTTTTTGGTGATACCAAATAACTTCGGCAAAGGTGCTGGATTTCTTTTTTATTCCATTATTGTTGTATGTTTTAAATGAGAACCAACCGGTTTAAACACCCTAAAAGTTTGACAGAGTTTTTGAATTAACGCGATATTTTGGCCGCGTGTTCAGCTGATCGTAAGCGCTGGCTTTTCCGTTCTTCTTTAAAATCATTTAGGAATGCCTGCGACCGCGATTGTTTTCCTTGACTGGACTTCGCGGAAAGTGTTAAATTAAAAAAGGTTCATGTATTTCTGAGAGGGGGAGAGATATGCTTCCATTGGCTTTACATTCACCACATCTGGAGGATACGATTCGGCAATTAGAGAACTCCTGGCTGCAGATGATCGAAAAAAACCGTATAGACCGCAAGATTCGCCCAGTAATTGCCGAGTCCTGGAAACGTAGTTTAAAATACGGCGTCCCCTTTGATAAGCATCTTCCCCCTTCAACGAATTTTGAAAATGAGTTGCAGCGTTATGAGCAAATATTGGAGATTGCCAATCCAATCATTAACAGGTTCAGGCAGGATATTGAAGACTCGGGATATTTTATTATGGTTAGCGATGCTGAAGGTTTAATCCTGAGGCTTTACGGCAAAACCGATCAAATCGAAAAAGTGGCTAACCAGCACAACACCATGCCGGGGATTGACTTCTCCGAGCGGAATAAGGGGACGAATATCATTGCCCTTTGTTTAAACAACAATTCTTCGAATCAAATCTTCGGCGCTGAGAATTTTGCTGTGATCGGCCACTCCTGCGTAGCTTCCGGCGCTCCGTTGAGAGATCCCTTAACAAATAGGGTTGTCGGCACCGTTGCGATTAGCAGTAATTATAACATCCTGCAGCATTCCCATTCTCTGATTATGGTGAAAGCCATCGGATTTGCAATCGAACAGGCGATGGGCCATTATATCATGCAAAAATTTCAGGATTATGAAAATAAATATTTTAATTCTGATTATGGTTTAATCATCATCTGCGATAGCGGTCAAATCGTTTCCTTGAATACCAGGGCCATGGAGTTATTAAAGCTCGACTATCCAAAGCCGGAAAATCTGAATGAGATTACCAGTGTTCCCGAACTTAACCAGATTTTATTCGAGGCCAAGACCAGTAACAGCTCTTTAACCAGCGGTTGGACTGTGGCGGGAAATGGGAAACATGACCTGGAGGTTACCGCCGTCCCGATCAGGTATGGATTGCTAAGAACCGGTTTTGTATTGGTCGCCCGCAAAAATAGAATGATCGTCATAGAGCCAAACAAGACGAAGACAGTAATGGAGTCCGCTGAAGAAAGAAAAGAAAAAGCTTATTCTGCTTTCCTGACCAAATCTCCACGGATGCATGCAATGCTGGAGACAACTAAGCGTGCCGCCCTATCCAGCTCGAATATTCTTTTGCTCGGCGAAAGCGGAACCGGTAAAGAGCTGTTGGCCAAAGCCATCCACGATTACAGTCCGTACAGCGAAGGTCCCTTTGTCCCGTTGAATTGCGGCTGTATTCCCAGGGATTTAATTGCCAGTGAACTGTTCGGCTATACCAGGGGATCTTTTACCGGTGCGGCAAAAACCGGGAAAAAAGGGAAGTTCGAAATCGCCGCGGGGGGCACCCTGTTCCTGGATGAAATCGGCGATATGCCCTTAGATATACAGGTGGCGCTGCTGCGGGTTTTAGAGGAACGGATTGTCTATCCCATCGGAGCTGATAAGGGGGTACCTGTTTCCTGCCGGGTGATCGCCGCGACTAATCAAGACCTTCTACAGGCCGTTAAAGAGGGTAATTTTCGGTCTGACTTATATTATCGCCTGAATGTGCTCAATATACGGATTCCGCCTTTGCGGGAGCGCAGGGAAGATATTCTTTTCCTCGCCGCATATTTTTGTCGGCAATATGGACGGAAAATGAGTGATCTGGATCCCCAAATTCGGGAGATGTTTTTAAGCTACCCCTGGCCGGGCAATGTGCGTGAATTGAAAAATACCATTGAACGGCTGGTCTGCTTCAGTAGCGGCGGGCCAATCACCAGGGAGTTGCTGCCGGATGAAATCCTGGCCTTTCAACAAACGGCAGACTTGACTTTAAGCGAGGCCTGCGGCCTGTCAGAACAGGAGCAAATTAAAAAGGCTTTGTCTGAGACCGGCCATAATGTCTCCGAAGCGGCGCGGAAGCTGGGCATCTCCAGATCCACTTTATACCGGAAAATGAAAAAATATCAATAGCCTGGCGGGCAATTTTGGGGGGAAGCCATGGGCGCGATGCCCTCGCCGGCTGGTATACTGGCCTGGCGCCTGGCCGGCCCTCGGAAAGGCGGCCTTGTTTGGCCGGCTTTTTTTATGGGCAAAATATGGTTGGGCCTTTGGAGGCGGAAAATGAGCTTTAACAGCGGGAGGGATGGCGTTTGCGCCAAATCATGTTGTGTCTTGCCGCTTTGCTCGCGGCGCTGCTGTTGCTTTATGCCGGTTTAAATGTGGCGGAGCGGGGCGTGCACGAGCTGCTGGCGCTGGAGCGGCCGGTGGCCGCCTTCACTTTGCGGCGCGGCCTGGAGGGGAGATTCGAAATTACCTTTGGCGGCTCTAGCTATTTAGTGAATTTCGGGCAGATCGTTGAAAGGCTCAAGGCATGGGGGGCGCAGCTTTCGTTGACTTTTTAAGCAAGCCTTTTTCAGTTTTTTATTCTGAGATTCTTGACAAAAACCCCGCCTGGTGGTATTTTGGAAGAAGCGTTAGCACTCTCCACGTTAGAGTGCTAATAAAAGGCGCGGGGTGTAAGCCAATGAGCGAGCTCAGTGAGCGGAAAAAACGAATTCTGAAAGCTGTGGTCTTGAATTTTATCAAGTCCGCCGAACCGGTCGGTTCACGGACAATCGCTCGCACGTACCGGATTGGACTCAGTTCCGCTACCATCCGCAACGAAATGGCCGATCTGGAGGAGATGGGCTATCTCTCCCAGCCGCACACCTCCGCCGGGAGAATCCCTTCGCAAAAAGGATACCGCTATTTTGTCGATCATCTCATGGAGCCCGGCAAGTTAAGCGAAGAAGAAGAGATGAAGATCGCTCATTTTCTGGGCCTTGAAAAGATGTGCGAGATCGAAGAGATCATTGTCAGTGCAGCCCGGGTCCTTTCAGAGATTACCAACCAGACCTCTTTGATCATGGGGCCCCAGTTCAAAAAGAGCGCCTTCAAGCAACTGCGCATTTTGCCCCTCGATGAAAAGCGGGGCCTGGTGGTGCTGATCACGGACACCGGTTTTATCAAGAACAGGATCATCAACCTGAACCAGACTCTCTCGCCGGTGGAGCTGCAGCAGGTGGTCAATTATCTCAATCAGCGGTTGAGCGGTTTAACGATCGACCAGGTTACCAGCTCTCTGATCAACGAACTGAAGCGAGATCTTTTCCGCCGGCTGGAACTGCTCGAGCAGGCCATCATCCTGCTCGAGGAAAGCCTGAAAGAAGAGCAGCAGGTGCGGGTATTCCTGGGCGGCACCTCTAATATATTAAACCAGCCGGAGTTCAGGGATGTGGATAAAATCAGGCGGATGCTGGCCCTTTTTGAACAGGAATCGCTGCTTTTCGAGATCCTTGAAGAGCACCTCGGCGACGATGGCGTGGTCGTGAAGATCGGGACGGAAAATCGCTATGCGGATATCCAGGAATGCACCCTGGTCACCGCCACCTACAAGATTAACAACAAGAACATCGGCACCCTGGGGGTTCTCGGGCCAACCCGAATGAACTATAGCCGGATCATCGGTGTAGTGCGATGCGTGGTGGATAAACTAAACCAGAGCTTGAGCTCCTCCTGACGTATATGGTAAGTGGGAAAATCGGGATTGCTTGATCTGGAAAGAGCATAAAAGAGCAGGTGAGAAGATGCGCGAGAAGGGGTTTGACGGCAGGAAAGAGACGGCGGAAGAGGCCTTGCTAAGCGAGCAGCCGGAAAAAGTTTCTCCAGCCGGAGACGGGCCGGCGGATGAGGCGCCTTTAGCCGGGAGCGGGGAGGCGAATCTGGTGTCCGGCTCTGCTGGAGCGGAAGAAGCGAGCCAGGCCGGGACAGCATCAGAAGCGGGTCAAAGCGGAGCAGAGACCGCGCTTCCGGGCCAGGCGCCGGAGGAGTCTGCAGCCGCACCGGATCAAAAACCGTGGGAACAGGAAATCGAAGCGTTGAAAGCTCTCCTTCAGCAGAAGCACGAAGAACTGCTCCGCAAACAGGCTGACTTTGACAATTACCGGCGCATCAGCAGGAACGAGAGAGAAGAGATGCGTGAATACGCCCTCTCTGACTTTTTTAAAAAGCTGCTGCCGGTCCTCGATAATATGGAGCGGGCCCTGGAGTCGGCCCGGCAGGGAAATGTGCCCGGTTCCTACGTGGAAGGACTGGAGATGATTCAAAAGCAGTTGCTTACGCTCCTGGAACAGGAAGGAGTAACGGCCATTGAATGTCTCGGCCAGCCCTTCGACCCCAACTTTCATCATGCGGTGCTGCATGAAGAGGGGGAGGGGGAAGCGGATCTGGTCGTGGCAGAGCTGCAGCGAGGCTATATGCATAAAAAAAGGCTGCTTCGGCCTTCCATGGTGAAAGTTTCCCGGGGCTAAGCAACGGAACAGCATACATAAGGAGGCTATCATTTCAATGGGAAAAGTTGTCGGTATTGATCTCGGTACCACTAACTCGGTTGTGGCGGTATTAATGGGCAGTGAGCCTGAAATAATTCCCAACGCCGAGGGCGGCCGCTTAACTCCCTCGGTAGTGGCCTTTACCAAGGACGGCCAGCGCCTGGTCGGGCAGGTGGCAAAGCGCCAGTCCATCACCAACCCGGACCGGACCATCCTCTCCATCAAGCGGGAGATGGGGACCAATTTTACTGTTACAATCGACGGCAAGAAGTATACGCCGCAGGAGATCTCGGCCATGATCCTGCAGAAATTAAAGCAGGATGCTGAAAGCTACCTGGGCGAGAAGGTGACCCAGGCGGTGATCACCGTGCCTGCCTATTTCAGCGACAGCCAGCGCCAGGCCACCAAGGATGCCGGGACAATCGCCGGTCTCGAGGTGCTGCGGATTATCAACGAACCGACGGCTGCGGCCCTGGCCTACGGCCTTGACAAAAAAGGCGAGCAGAAGATCCTGGTCTTTGACCTGGGCGGCGGCACTTTCGACGTTTCCGTGCTGGAGATCGGGGACGACGTGGTGGAAGTAAAGGCTACCAGCGGCAACAACCGCCTCGGCGGCGATGATTTTGACCAGCGCTTGATCGATTACATTGCCGATGAGTTCAAGAAGGAGCACGGCATTGATCTGCGCAATGACCGCATGGCGCTGCAGCGCCTGAAAGAAGCGGCCGAAAAGGCCAAGATCGAGCTTTCTTCCGTGACCTCCACTTCGGTCAACCTGCCCTTTATCACCGCCACCCAGGAGGGGCCGAAGCATCTCGATATGAACCTGACCCGGGCCAAATTCGAAGAGTTGACCGCGGACCTGGTGGAAAAGACGATGGGCCCCACGCGGCAAGCCCTTGCCGACGCCGGCCTCGAGCCCACGGAGATCGACCGGGTCATCCTCGTGGGCGGCTCAACCCGGATCCCGGCTGTGCAGGAAGCGATCCGCAAGCTGACCGGCAAGGAGCCGCATAAGGGGGTCAACCCCGACGAGGTAGTGGCGCTCGGCGCCGCTTACCAGGCCGCCGTACTGGCCGGAGAAGCCAAGGATGTGCTCTTGCTCGATGTGACACCCCTTTCGCTGGGTATCGAGACCCTGGGCGGCGTCTTCACCAAGATCATCGAGCGCAACACCACCATTCCAACCAGCAAAAAGCAGATCTTCTCCACTGCAGCCGATAACCAGACCAGCGTGGAGATCCACGTGCTGCAGGGCGAGCGCTCCATGGCGGCGGACAATAAAACCCTGGGGCGGTTTATGCTCGATGGCATTCCGCCGGCCCCGCGGGGCGTGCCCCAGATCGAAGTGAGCTTCGATATTGATGCCAACGGCATCGTCAACGTTTCGGCCAAGGATCTGGCCACCGGCAAGGAGCAAAAGATCACGATCACCGCCTCCAGCGGACTTGACAAGGACCAGATCGACCGCATGGTCAAAGAGTCGGAGCGCTATGCGGAAGAGGATAAAAAACGCCGCGAACTGGCCGACACCCGCAACCAGGCCGATTCGCTCGCCTACAGCGCCGAGAAGTCGCTCAAAGACCTGGGCGACAAGGTCGACGCGGCCAAGGCCGAAGAGATCAGGAAAGCCATTGAAGAGCTGCGCTCCGCTGCCGCGAGCGATGACCTGGATAAAATCAAGCGGGCCATTGAAAAAATGAACAGTTATCTGCATGAGCTGTCGGCGAAGCTCTACGAGCAGGCCAGGGCGCAGCAGGGAAGTGCCGGTGATGCTGCTGCGGGCGGCAGCAGCGGCGGCGCCGCGGACGCCGAAAACGTGGTCGACGCCGATTACGACGTGAAGGATGATGGCAAGTAAAGCTTAAGGCAAGCCAAAAGTTTTCACTTAATGATTTGCCGGAGTCAGCGATTTTATCATGCCGAAGGATGAATGAGGATTGGCCAAAAGAGACTATTACGAGGTGCTGGGGGTAGAGCGGAACGCCTCTCTGGAGGAGATCAAGAAGGCCTATCGCCGGCTCGCCCGCCAGTATCACCCTGATTTTAACAAAGCGCCCGACGCAGAGCTAAAGTTTAAAGAGATCAACGAAGCATACGAGGTGCTTTCCGATCCCCAGAAGCGCGAGCAATATGACCGCTTCGGCCATCAGACCGATTTTAGCGGTTTTGGCGGCGGATTTAACGGCGCCGACTTCAGCGGGTTCGGCTTTGAAAGCATTTTTGAGAGCTTCTTTGGCGGCGGATTTGGCGGGGGGCGGCGCCGCCCGCCCGGCCCGGAACAGGGCCCGGACCTGCGCTACGATCTGGAGATCACCCTGGAAGATGCCTACTACGGCCGGGCGAAGGAGATCAAAATCCCGCGCACTGAGCTGTGCCCCGACTGCAAGGGCAGCCGCGCCAAACCGGGCACCAGGCCGGAAACCTGTTCCGCCTGCGGCGGCAGCGGGCAGCAGCGGCATGTGCGCAATACGCCCTTTGGCAGCATGATCAACGTGGTCACCTGCCTGGCCTGCGGCGGTGAAGGTAAGATCGTCAAGGAGCCCTGTCCCGCCTGCCGCGGCCAGGGGCGCGTGGTCCGGGAAAGAAAAATCGAGATCCGGATCCCGCCCGGCGTGGAGCACGGTTCCCGCCTCCGCATTTCCGGCGAGGGGGAAGCGGGGCTGCGCGGCGGTCCGCCCGGCGACCTTTATGTCGTCATCAGCATCCGCCCGCACAAGCTGTTTCAGCGAGAGGGCAGCGATCTGATCTACGAGATGAGCCTCGATATGGCCCGGGCTGCCCTGGGGCTGGAGGTGGAAGTGCCAACCCTCGAAAAAGATCCCGCGGTCTTGCGGATCCCGGAAGGGACGCAGCCCGGAACCGTGTTCCGGCTGAAAGGAAAAGGGATGCCGCGGCTGCGCGGCGCCGGCAAAGGGGACCTGAAGGTGAAAGTGAATGTGACGGTGCCCAGGCATTTGACGGCGCGCCAGCGGCAGCTCTTAAAGGAGTTTGTCAGTGCCGGTGAGGATAAGGGTTTTATTAACCGGTTTAAGGATGCCCTTGGCGGTAAATAACCTGCAGGGCAGCCGGTCTGGAGTGAAAAATGCACGTCTTTTTTGTCGAAGGAACAAGCCTGGCCGCAGGAAGCGAAGTGACACTGGCACCGGCGGACTTAAACCACGCCTGCCGGGTGCTGCGCCTGCAAAAAGACAGCCCTGTCATCGTTTCGGACGGACAGGGCTTAGCTTTTAAGGGGATCATTACCGCCTTGACACCGCGCGAGGGGCGGGTGCGGCTCGCCGCCGCTGTGCCCCCGGCGGAATCGCCCCTCAGGGTAACCTTAATGCAGGCCCTGGTCAAGGGAGAGAAGATGGATCTGATCGTGCGCCAGGCGGTGGAACTGGGGGTGGCGCGCCTGGTGCCGGTGGCAACGGGGCGCAGCATTCCGCGGCTGAACGCGGCCAAAGAGGCCGGCCGCCTGGAGCGCTGGCGCAAAATTGCCCGCGCGGCCGCGGCCCAGTGCCGCCGGGCGGTCATTCCGGTTGTGGAACCGCTGCACAGCTTTGCAGAGGTCTTGGCCCTGGTTGGCGGCGCCATGACCCTGGTGCCCTGGGAAAAGGAGCGTCACTTAAGCCTGGGGGCGCTCTTGCGCCAGCCCGGGCCGGGGGACGGGGCACTTCTCGTGTTTGTAGGCCCGGAAGGAGGGTTTAGCGCGGCGGAAGCGAAATTACTCACAGCTGCCGGCGCCCGGACCGTTCAGCTTGGGCCGCGCATTTTGCGCGCCGAAACCGCCGCCGCGGCTGTCCTGGGCCTGGTCCAGGCGGCCTGGGGCGACCTGGGAGGCGATTCACACCGGTGAAAAAAAAGGTGGCTTTCTATACCCTGGGATGCAAGGTCAATTTCTGCGAAACGGAGGCGCTGAAAGCCCTGTTTGAAAAAGCGGGTTACAGCGTCACCGCTTTTGCCCAGCGGGCCGATGTTTACGTGATCAACACCTGCACCGTGACCAGCATCAGCGATCATAAATCGCGCAAAATGATCCGCCGTGCCAGGCGCCTCAATCCCGATGCCATTGTGGTGGCTGCAGGGTGTTATGCCCAGGGCTTTCCCAAGGCCCTCGAGGAGATGGGGGCGGTGGATCTCGTGATCGGGACGCGCGGCCGGGAAGAGCTGCCGCAGCTCGTGGAATCGCTGCAACGGGACAGGCCCCTGGTCATGGTGGAGCCGTACCGGGAGCAAAGCCCTTTTGAGATGCTCCCGCCGGTAAAACAGCGGGGGAGGACCCGCGGTTTTTTAAAGATCCAGGAGGGCTGCAATGACCGCTGCGCCTATTGCATTATCCCCACGGTGCGCGGCCCGGTGCGCAGCATGCCTCTAGCCGAGGTGCTACTGCGCGCCCGCACCCTGCTGCGCCAGGGTTGCAAAGAGATCGTGCTCACCGGGATTCACCTGGGGCTCTACGGCGCGGACCTGGAAGGGGTGACGCTGGCCGGGCTGCTCAAGGAGCTGGAGCAGCTCCCCGGCCTGGCAAGGATTCGCCTCAGCTCTCTCGAACCGGCCGATATCACCGGTGAACTGGTGGAGTGCCTGGCCGCTTCCACGGTGATCTGCCCGCACCTGCATATCGCCCTGCAAAGCGGGGACGGGGAAATCCTGCAGCGGATGAACCGCAGCTACACGCCGGAGGAATACCTTTACCTGGTCAACTGGTTAAGGCAGGAGATACCCGGCATCGCGGTGAGCACCGATGTGATCGTCGGATTTCCGGGGGAAACGGAGGGGCATCACCGGCGCAGCATGCAGTTTGTGCGCCGGCTTCAGTTCAGCCGCCTACATGTCTTCCAGTATTCGAGCCGGCCGGGCACGCCTGCGGCCTCTTTGCCCGGGCAGGTCTCCCAGGCGGAGAAGAGCAGGCGCAGCCGGGAGATGATCGCTTTGGGCAAGGAAATGGCTGACAACTACATGCGCCGTTTCCTCGGCTCCAGCGCGGAGGTGCTGATTGAAAAGGTGGAGCCGGGCCAGTACGGCGAGGGTTTCACCCCCCATTACCTGCGCGTGCGCGTGGCTTTGAACAACAAGGGGCGGCGCTGGAAGGGCAAGCTGATCCGCGCCCGCCTGGAACGGATCGAGTCAGAAATAATTTGGGGCACCCCGGAAGCTTAGACATAAACGGCAGAGCGGTGCATATGATTAGGTATAAGTGTAGAGAAAAGGGAGGACCTGATTATGCACCGTTTTTTTGTGATCGAAGCACGGCGGCTGCTGCCCCTCTTGTTTTTACTGGTCCTTCTGGTCAGCCTCTCCATTTACGATAATTTTTTCCGCAGCGTCGAGCAGCAGGTGAGCGTCCCCGAGGAAGAAGTAAAAAATGTGCTGACCTTTATTACCGCTGACCGGGGCGAACTGGAAAGCAGCGCTCAGTTCATGGTGATTGAAAGCGCAGAGCAGTGGGCTGCGCTGCAGGAAGAACACGCCGGGATACCCGATTATCCGTTCAATGAAACTTATGAAATGGCCGTGCGAGCGGTGAACGGAGAAGTCAAGAGCATCCAGATGTTCCCCCAGGAAGACGGCTCGGTGCAGGTTCAAGTAAGGGTGAACCTGGAGCCCAATGTCTACCACGTGGTGACCGTGGAGCGGGAGCAGGTGGGCAGTGCCTCGCGCTGGCTCTTTCTGGATGAAGAAGACCGGGTCCTGCAGGAAGTGGTGATCCCGCCGCCGGAGGGGGAAGACACAGCAGTGCCGGAGGAAGCGGTGGAGGAAACCAAAGCCGAGTAGCCCCCATGCCGCCGCCAGCGGGGAACCAGCGGGGGATGAAAATGGTGGCTAGCTTGGAAGCCGCAAGCTTACGGAAAACTGGCAATTAAATCCGCCAGGTCTTGCAGGGAACCGCGGTAGCGCGCCGGCGGTTCTTCTCCCGGCCGCCGGTGGATTAAGAATCGATCCGCCAGGAATGTCCCCATGCCCGTGGCCGCGGCGGAGCTGATGTCCTCCTCCACGTCATTGCCGGCCATGAGGCAGTGTTCCGGCGGAATCCCGATCATGGCGGCGATCTCCAGGTAGTATTCCGGCTGCGGCTTGCAAAAGTGCATGTTGTCTACCGTGGTGATCAGGTCGAAAGCGGCGCTGCTTAAACGGGCCCACTCTAGCCGGTGTTCTATGGCCCGCAGCGGAAAAATGGGGTTCGTGGCCAGGACCAGGCGCAGACCCTTCCGGCGGGCGGCTTCGATTACTGCCCCGGCTTCGGGGAGCGGCTTGCTCCATCTTTTTAACAGGGGAAAGCCGCTTTCATAGTAGCGCTCAAAAATCGGGTATACCAGCTCATAGGGTTGTCCCAGGCGCCGGCAGAATTCGTCGAAAAAGACGGACACATTGGTCTTGGCTGGGTCGGTATTGCGCACCATGACCACGGTGGATTCAAGCAGGTGCCTGGCAAACTGCTCGGGACTGATGTAGCTACCGAACAGCGGCGCCAGGGTTTCGATATAGGCGCCGATCAGCCGCTCCATGTCAATATCGAGGAGAGTGCCGTCCAAATCGAGCAGCAGCGCCCGGTATGGCCTCTTTTGCAAGGTGAATATACTCCTCTTCTTAATTAATTCTTATTCATTTCCATGAGAATTATCTTCCGAACCCCATTCCAGATCCGGCAGCAGGTCCGGGTCGAACAGGTCGGCGGTTGCTCCGGCGATGATCTTCTGGATATCCTGCATCAGCAGCCCGAAGCGATATTCCGCCTCCATGAAGCGCTTCACCGTTAAATTCATGCTGATGATCTGGTAGAGCTTCTCCAGCTTCTCTTCCTGTTCCGGGGCAACCTCCAGTCCGGCGAGCCTTTGTCTTTGCAGTTCCAGTTGTTGTTTCCGGAAATCGAGCAACATCTCCCGGGCCGATGCTTCACTTTTAAGGGCCTCCTGCGCTTCCCGGAAATTCTTGTATTCAGACGACTCGCGCAGCGCCTTGGCCAGCATATGGGCAGCGTCGTAAGGATTCATCGTGTCAGGGCTCCTTTCTCCTCTTTATTTTCCAGGCTTTTTCGGCTCAACCCATCGATGAGGGCTGCGGTTTGCGCCACCGCTGCCTTCATGTCGGCGGTATCAATGGTGGCGATAAAATCATAGCGGCCGGGCTTGGCATCCCCGTAGAGGCGGTCATAATAGTCCCGGCAGAGCGTTTCCACCACGGCTACATAGCAGCCGGCATCAAGCTGCTCCAGGAGGTAGCCGGTCTTGGCCGCACCGAGGCGCCGGCGCAGGTGGCAGAGCGCTTCGCGGATCTGTTCGATTTCCGGCGCGGTGAGGACCGGCGGCAGGTAATCGCCGGCAATCCGCTTGACCCGCTCCGCCAGGGAGGCGGTGACTATCACGTGGACGCCTTTTTCCATGGCTTCCACCAGGAAGGCAGGCAGGTGGATGTTGCCGATGCGCCGCCCTTCTCCCTCCACGATCAAATAAGGCGCACCGTTAAAGCGCTCGAGTTCATGCAGCAGGAGGGTGTCGAAATCTTTTTGCGAGCGCTTGCCGGGCAGCCCCACCGCACCGAAGACAGAGCCGCGGTGGCGGGCCAGCCCTTCCAGATCCAGGGCCGGGTAGCCGCGCGCCATCAACTCCCGGATCAGCTCTGTTTTGCCGACCCCCGTTAATCCATGCAGCACCAGCAGGGTGCTTCTCAGCTTGTAGTTTTGCAGGCGCCGGTGGATGTGGCGGCGGTAGGCCCGGTAGCCTCCCTTCAAGCGCAGGGCGGGAATGCCGGCAAGCTGCATGGCCTGGAAGAGGCAGAGGCTGCGCAGACCGCCCCGCCAGCAAAAAAGCAGCGGCTTTTTATCGCCTGCGGCTGCGGCAACTCGTGCTACCAGCCGGGGCAGCTTGGGCGCGACCAGATCCAGTGCAGCCAGGCGGGCGGCTTTTTCGCCGGAGTGCCGGTGGAGCAGTCCTATTTCATGGCGCTCCTGATCGTCTAAAAGAGGGACATTGACGGCACCGGGGAGCGACGCCTCATTGAATTCGCCCGGTGAACGCACGTCAATCCATACAAGGTCGTCGCGCCGCAGCGCCTCCTCCAGATCTATTTCCAGCGAATCCATGGCCGCGCCGCCTCCAACGGTGATTGATGATTATTATGTATTATAGCTGATCTCCACTTTGAGGCGCAAGGAGCCCCTTTCCGCGATGGTGCTTTAAAAACTTTGTTTTGGAAAGAGGGATTAAGTAACGCCGTGACGAATAATTACCGGCTATGATTTTTTAGTAAAGGTGGGGCCGGGCAACCTTCTCAAGGCCAAGCTGCTGTGTTATAATATTACGAGATTTTCATCTTAACCGGCAGGAGGAGAAGGTATGGCCGCCGATTGCATATTTTGTAAGATCGTTAACAAGGAAGTGGACGCCGAGATTGTCTATGAGGATCGGGATATTGTAGCCTTTAAAGATATCTCTCCCGTAGCCCCCGTCCATCTGCTGGTGGTTCCGCGCCGGCATATACCCGCGTTAATGGATCTGAAACAAGATGATGCAGCTTTAATCGGGCAGATGCACCTTGTGGCTAATGACCTGGCACGCACCTTCGAACTGGATCAAAGGGGATATCGCGTGGTCATTAACTGCGGGAAAGATGCCGGACAAGCGGTATTTCACCTGCATCTCCACCTTTTGGGAGGAAGAGCTTTGCAAATCATGGGCTAGCCCATACTCATCTTGGCGGTGGTTTGTCTGTGGAGAGGGGGGAAATATTTTGGCAGAAGTCAAGGTCGGCAAAAACGAAACACTGGACAAAGCCCTGAAGCGGTTCAAAAAACAGTGCGCCCGCACCGGCATTCTATCGGAGGTGCGCCGGCGGGAGCATTATGAAAAACCGAGCGTGCGCCGCAAAAAGAAAGCTGAGGCCGCACGCAAGAGGCGTTTCTACTAGGAGGGATGACCTGTGTCTTTGGAAGAAAGGCTGATAGAAGATCAGTTGCAGGCCACCCGGGCTAAAGATCGTTTTAGCCTGAATGTAATTCGCGTGCTCAGGGCTGAATTGAAGAACGCCTCCATTGCCAAAAAAGGACCCCTGGAAACAGACGAAGAGCTGGCGGTTTTAACCCGCGAAATAAAGCGACGGCAGGAAGCCTTAAAAGACTACGAACGGGCCGGCCGGCCTGAGCTGCTCGAGGAGCTGCAACGGGAAATCGCCCTGCTGCAGCGCTACCTGCCCCCCCAGCTAAGCGAAGCGGAGCTGGAAGAGCTGGTTGAGCAGGCTCTCCGGGAGACCGGGGCAGCGTCAAAGCGCGATCTGGGCAAGGTGATGGGCTGGCTGATGCCCCGGGTCAAAGGCAGGGCCGACGGCAGCCTGGTCCGCCGTCTAGTGGAAAGCAAACTGCAATAACCCGGTTACCCCAACCGGGTTATTTTACAAAATGATGATAGCGTAAACGACGAGGGGCGCAGGTGCTGCGCCCTTGTGTCCTGATCTTGCCCGAACAAAGAGGTGGAACCGGTGCTTAAATTTATACGCATGGTTTGCTGGTCTTTCCTGGTTCTGGCCGGGCTGCTTTTGGCGTATACCCCCGCCGCGGAAGCTGCGGGGAACGGCCCGGAAGTAGCGATCATTCCCATCGAGGGGACCCTTCATCCGGGGATGCCCGCTTTTGTGCGGCGCTCCCTCGAAGGTGCCGCGGCAAGAGGCGCTGCCGCGGTGATCATGGAGCTGAATACGCCGGGGGGCTATACCGACGTGGCCGAAAAAATTCGCCGGCACATGGATGAATACCCCGGGCCGGTATACGCGTTTGTGCGGACGCAGGCGCTCTCTGCGGGGGCTTACCTGGCCCTGGCCGCGGACGGGATCTACATGGTGCCCGGCGCAACCATGGGGGCTGCCGAGCCGCGCTACCTTGACGGTCAGACCGATGAAAAAATACTTTCGTACTGGGAAAAGCAGATGGCCGGGCTGGCCGAGCGGCGCGACCGGGATCCGCAAATCGCCGCGGCCATGGTGCGCAAGGAGATCGCCATTCCCGGCGTTGTCGAAAAAGGGGTCCTCCTCACCCTGACCCACAGCGAAGCACAGGAGCTGGCATACAGTGAAGGAACTGTGGAGAACAGGGGCGAACTGCTCGCCCTTTTGGGGCTCTCCGGTGCGGAGCAGGTTGAGTATCGCCCAACCTTTACCGATCAAATCGTCGGCTGGACCACCAACCCGGTGGTGGCCACGATTTTGTTGTTGGTGGGGATCGGGGGGCTGGTCGTAGAGATTTTTACCGCCGGCTTCGGCGTGGCCGGATTTTTAAGCCTGCTGGCCTTTACCCTTTATTTCGGCGGGCACATTGCCGCCGGCTTTGCCGACTACTGGGTGGTGTTTTTATTTATTTTCGGAGTGGCGCTGATCATCGCGGAGGCCTTTGTGCCGGGCTTTGGTTTCCTCGGTGTGGCGGGGCTGATCGCCACGGTAGCGGCCATTGTCCTGGCCGCGGCCTCGGTGAAAACCGGTTTTATTACCCTTGCCATTTCTCTGGTTCTGGCCGGCGTCCTGACTACCCTTACCTTCCGCTTTTTCGTGAAGCGCGGAGCGCTGCGCCACATTATCCTTGCGGATGAGGCACGGCCGGAGCTGGGTTACGTGGCTCCTGCTGACCGGAAACATCTGCGCGGCCGCGAGGGGGTGACGATCACCCCGCTGCGCCCGGCGGGCGCCGTAGAGATCGACGGGGAGCGGGTCGATGTGGTCAGCGAAGGCGGTTATATCGAGGCCGGAGTGCCGGTAACGGTCGTGCAGGTGGAAGGGGTGCGGGTGGTGGTCAGGGCCAAAAAGGGAGAGGAAGCGGAGGCCAAGGATAAGCAGTAAGCGGCTGAAAAAGCGAGGGAATTGCCGCCGCCCGGCTCGCTTTAAAGACCCCGCCCTCCATGAGCCCCCGGATTGGCGGCGAAAGGCGGTTTCATGAATAAAAGATTTACAAGGAGGTTGTTGCAATGACCGAGTTGATTATTATCTTTGTATTGATCGGCCTGGCCATCATCTTCCTGGCCATTATTTTCAGTTTTATACCCATTGGCCTCTGGATCTCGGCCCTGGCGGCACGGGTGCCGGTGGGCATCTTCGCCCTGATCGGGATGCGGCTGCGCCGGGTGGTACCGGTTAAAATCGTGGCCCCTCTGATCAAGGCAACCAAGGCTGGCTTGGATCTGAATGTCAACCAGTTGGAAGGCCACTACCTGGCCGGCGGCAACGTGGACCGGGTGGTCAACGCCCTCATTGCCGCCCAGCGGGCCGAAATCCCTCTGCCCTTTGAGCGCGCCGCCGCCATTGATCTCGCCGGGCGGAATGTGCTCGAGGCGGTGCAGATGAGCGTAAACCCGAAAGTGATTGAAACGCCGGTCGTGGCGGCGGTGGCCAAGGACGGCATCGAGTTGAAGGCCAAGGCCAAGGTAACGGTGCGTGCCAATATCGATCGCCTGGTCGGAGGCGCCGGCGAGGAGACGATCATTGCCCGGGTCGGCGAGGGCATCGTGACCACCATTGGCTCTTCCATTGACCACAAGCAGGTGCTGGAAAATCCCGATACCATTTCGACCACTGTTTTAAACAAGGGGCTTGACGCCGGGACCGCTTACGAGATTTTATCCATCGATATCGCCGATGTGGATGTGGGCAAGAATATCGGCGCCCAATTGCAGACGGACCAGGCCGAGGCCGACAAGCGCATCGCCCAGGCCAAGGCTGAAGAGCGCCGCGCCATGGCCGTGGCCAAGGAACAGGAAATGCTCGCTTATGTCCAGGAAATGCGGGCCAAGGTCGTTGAAGCAGAGGCGGAAGTACCCCTGGCCATTGCCCAGGCCTTGCGCGAAGGGAAACTCGGTGTGCTGGACTACTATAACTTGAAAAACCTGCTCGCCGACACCAAAATGCGGGATGCAATCAGCAAGTTGGGGCAGCAGGAGCAGAACCCGGACGATAAGTAGTCTTTACCCTCAAGCCTGCCTTCAGGAGGTGAGTAAGCATGGAAATTATGGTGATCGTCTTTATCCTGGCCGTGGTTTTTAATGTGGTTGGAACCCTCTTAAAGCAGGCTGCTGGAAGTCAAAGCCGGAGCGCGCCGGCCGGCAGGCCGGCTGCCAGGCCGGCTGTCAGCCCGCACCCGCCGGGCCCGCCGCGCCATGACCTTGTTAGCAAGGCGGCTCCGGATCCTGCCGGAGAAGGCATCTCCATGGAGGGCAGCGCGGCCGCAAGGCTGGAAGAAGGCGCTGCCAGCCGCCCCGCCGGTGCAGCGTTGCGGCGCAGAGAACCGCCTGCCGCAGCCCAAAGAACCGCTGCGGGACTGCAGCGCCTTTTTACCCAGAAAGATCGGCTCCTACACGCCTTTATTTTCAACGAGATAATCGGCCCGCCGCGCAGCCGGCGCTAGTCCTGGCAAAAATGAGGGCTGCCTAAAAAAGGAGACCCGCCCCTTGTATATGTGTTCTTAAGTGCAGAGGATTTCATCCTGAGCGCACCTTATATCATCTGAGCGAAGCGGAGGATCTCAACCTGGCTGCTGCCATCAGCAACAGAGTTTCTTCGGGCTTCGCCTTCGGGATGATAACAGGGAACTCAGCATGAGATCAAAAGGGGCTGCCCTTTAAAGACAGCCCTCTTTCTTTATCCTCGATTGACCCCCGGCAAACTGCAGTCTTATTTTCCCTGCCGCGCGCATAGATTAAAACAAGTCTACTTTGCCATCAGCGGGAGTTGTGAGCCGGTGCCGATTAATAAAAACAAGGGCAAGGGCGGTATCAAGGCGATCCTTGCCGATCTTTTTGAGCTGCCCCGGGAAGTAATGCTCGATCTGCCGCGGATAACCATGATCGGCAACCTGCAGCTTTACCTCGAAAACCACCGCGGCGTCATCAGCTATGATCAGAACCAGGTGCGCGTTGCGGCCAAGGAGGGTGAAATCATTATCCGGGGTGAAAACCTGCAGATCAAGAACCTGATGGCCGAAGAGCTTGTGATCAAGGGAAGTATTGAGGGCCTGGAGTACGATCTATAACCAATACAAATTGCCACGGGGACTTTTCTAATGACAACGTTGCCATAGGGACGGTTCTCCAGAGATTCTCTGAAGATGCGGTAGCCGGATTTGCCCCCCCTCACCCTGACCCTCTCCCCCCAGAGGGGGGAGAGGGGATTAGGGAAGGGTGCCGTGAGGCCTCTGTTATAGTATCCCAAGATGTGCGGTTGCTCACCGGCAGGGAGAATAGGGGTGAAAAGCGATGTTCATAATAAACTGGTGGCGCTACTGCCGCGGCTACCTGGTGATCTCGCTGGCCGGAAGCGGGGTAGAGCGGCTGCTCAACATGGCCATTGCCCGGGGCATCGGGTTTTGGGATTTAAGGAAGCAGCCGGCGGGAGCGCGGCTGTCTATTTCCCTGCACTCATTTAAAGCTTTACGCCCCTTGGTCCGCCAGGCCCACTGCCGCCTCCATATTCTGCGCAAAGTGGGGCTGCCTTTCTGGAGCTACCGGCTCCGCCGCCGCTGGGGCCTGGTGCTGGGGATCATCTTTTTTTGCCTCTCCCTTTATATTGCCACTTCGCTGGTCTGGTTTGTCCGCGTTACCGGCACCGGAGAGCTCACCGAAGCGGAGGTCAGGGCAATGGCTGCGGAGCTGGGCCTTCGCCCCGGCGTATGGAAGCGGAACCTGGATTTAAGCGAGCTGGAGGAAGAGCTGGCGCGCCGCCACGGAGAGATTGCCTGGGCCGGGATCAGGGTGCGGGGGACGGTGCTGGAAATTGAAATTGTGGAACATCTCCCCGAGCCCGGGTTGGACAATCGCCCCGCGGACCTGGTGGCGGCCAAGGACGGCCTGATCTTGCGGATCCTGGCCCTGGAAGGAACGGCTGCCGTGGCCCCCGGGGATACGGTGGCCAAAGGCGATCTGTTGATCGCCGGCATGGTGAGCGCACCGGAGACGGCTCCATCCGGGGAAGAAGAGCTGCCGGTGCAGGAGGTGCGGGCCAGGGGGGTGGTTGAAGCGAGGGTCTGGTACGAGGGAACGGCCCCGGTGATCAAGGAAGAGGTGATCGAACACGAAACGGGGCAATCGGTTAGAGGCTGCTTCCTGCAGTGGCCGCGCCATAACAAAAGGCTCCGCCTGTGGGGGGCAGTGGAGAATCCGTATGCGCATGCCCGGGAGCAGGTCACGAAAACAAGCTGGCGGTGGAGGAATCTTTCACTTCCTGTCGAAGTAGTCACCGTTACCTATCATGAATTGACCTTGGAAAGGCGCGCCCTTTCGCCTGAACAAGCCCTGGAAAAGGCCCGTTTCGCAGCCCTGAAGCTGACAAGGGCGCAGATTCCGGAGGAAGCCGCCGTGGAAAGGGTATACTACCAGGAATATACCGACGAGGGGCGCGAGCGGGTCCGGGCAGTAGTGGAAACAAGAGAAAATATCGCTGCGATCCGGTTGCGGCAGCCATGAAGGGCCGGATCCTGTTGCGGAGGTTGAGGCACTTTTTGAATGCAAAGTTGACAAGCCGTACGGTTTTGCTGAACAGCGGTGATGAAGCGGTGCAACTGCTGGGGAAATTCGATCAGCATTTCGCATTAATTGAGGATCAATTTGCGGTCCGCCTCATTCCCCGGGGGCACGAGCTGATCCTCGAAGGGCCGGAGGAAGAAGTGGAGCCGCTCTACCAGATGTTCCAGGAGCTGTTGAAGCAGATTCGCAAAGGCCATTTGTTCAGCGGCCGGGAATTTGAATACGCCCTCAAGCTGACCCGGGAAGGCGACGTGGAACAGTTAAAGGAGCTATTCAGCGATCTGATCCTGGTGACACCGCGCGGCAGGCAGATCCGCCCGAAAACGTTCGGGCAGAAGCGCTACCTGGAGGCGATTCGCAGCCATGATATCGTGCTCTGCATCGGTCCGGCCGGCACGGGAAAGACCTACCTGGCCCTGGCCATGGCGGTGGAGGCTTTAAAAAACAAGCAGGTGCAGCGGATCATTTTAACCCGCCCCGCCGTGGAAGCGGGAGAGCACCTCGGTTTTTTACCGGGCGATTTTCAGGAAAAGGTCGATCCCTACTTGAGGCCCCTCTACGATGGGCTCTACGATCTCCTTGGCGTTGAACTATTCCAAAAGTATCGGGAAAGGGGTATAATTGAAGTGGCGCCCCTGGCTTATATGCGGGGGCGTACGCTTGATGACTCTTTCGTGATTTTAGATGAGGGGCAGAATGCCACCTCGGAGCAGATGAAAATGTTTTTAACCCGTCTCGGCTTCGACTCCAAGGCGGTCGTCACCGGTGACATTACGCAGGTCGATCTGCCCCGGGGTCGTTATTCCGGCCTGGAAGAGGCGGCCCGGATTTTGGCGCCCATTGAAGGGATCGCCCTGGTTTACCTGACCGAAAAAGATGTGGTGCGCCATCCGCTGGTGCAGAATATTATTAAAGCATACGAGCAATACGAAGGTCTTAAGGAGAAGAAATAATTAATGAAAAAAGCGATGGGCTTTAGGGCCCGGCTGAAAAAGCTTTTCCCTGCGATCAGGGATATCCGGCTGCAGAGGCTATTGCTGTCTGCCCTTATTTTTGCCGTCCTTTACCTGCTGCTGGCCTTTGCCGGCATGCCCACCAGGGTGAACCTGGAACTGGGCCGCCCGAGCACGGAAACGATCTATGCGCCCCGCGATTTTATCGATGAATATACCACGGAGCAGTTGCGCGAGGCCGCTGCCGCGGCGGTGCCGGAGGTTTATGATTACGACCCGGATATTTTGGCGAATGCGCTTTCCTTCCTAAACGTTTTTTTTGAAACGGCACAACAGTTGGTCAAGGATGAAGAGCTGACCGAAGAGGAAAAAATTGACATGCTGGGGGATGTACTGGACGAGGAGGTCCCCCGTGCCGCGTTGGCGGCGTTTTTATCCGACAGCGCAACGATGAAAGAGCTGCAGGAGCGGCTCGTGGGAGCGGTTACCACGGTATTTGAGCAGGGCATCAAGGTCAATGAGGTGGGGACAGCCAGGCGGGAACTGAACCAGGAAATTGCCCTCTTCCCCTTTAGCGCCGATTTAAAACTGGTCGCGGAAAGGCTGGTTGAAAACCGGGTGGAACCCAACCTGATTTATAACCCGGAAGCGACAGCGCTAAAGCGGGAGGCCGCCCGCCAGGCCGTCGAACCGGTTTTAATCCTGCGCAATACCCTGCTGATCAGCGAAGGGGAAGTGGTGACCGAAAAACAGATGGCCCAACTGGAGAGCCTGGGTTTGATCCGGGGGCGGCACGCCGATTATCCGGCCTTTATCGGACTCTTTCTATTATTGCTAATTCTTTTTGTCATTTCGAGCATATATTTGAAAATATTTGTTAAAAATGTATATGATAGCCTGTCGCTGTTGACGCTGCTCGGGCTTGTCGTAATCGTCAACCTGGTATTTTCGATCCTGACCATGTACCTTTCCGGCTATCTCATGCCCGTGGCCATGGGCGTGCTGCTGATTACGGTCATCTTCGGCTACAGGCTGGCTGTCCTGATGAACTTGAACTTTGCCCTGCTGGTCGGCTTCATTACCGGCGGCGATTTTGTCTATATGTTAGTGGCCTTAACCGGGGGCATGGTGGCCATTTACGCGGTCTCCCGGCTCAGCCAGCGCAGCGACCTGGCCAAGGCGGGGCTGTACGTGGCCGCGATCAACATGGTGGTGATCACTACTTCGTTCCTGCTTAAGGGAAACTTGAGCCTGGAGTACGGTTTCTTGAAAGAACTGGGGATGGCGCTGGGGGCCGGGGTCGGCAACGGCCTCTTGTCCGCGGTGGTGGCCATCGGCATGCTCCCCTACCTGGAAAGCGCTTTTGGGGTAACCACGCCGATTACACTGCTGGAGCTTTCCAGCCCCAATCATGCCCTGCTCCGTGAACTTTTGCGCAAGGCGCCGGGCACCTATTATCATAGCATGATGGTCTGCAACCTGGCCGAGGCGGCGGCCGAGGCGGTCAAGGCCAATCCGCTGCTCACCCGGGTCGGTGCCTATTACCATGATATCGGCAAAATGAAGCGGCCCTACTTCTTTTCTGAGAACCAGCTTTCGGGGGAAAATCCGCATGACAAGATTTCCCCGAACCTGAGCGCCCTGATCATCGGGGCCCATGTGAAGGACGGGCTGGAGTATGCAAGGAAATACCGCCTGCCCCGCGTCATCCGGGATATTATCCAGCAGCACCACGGCACGAGCCTGATCTCCTTCTTCTACCAGCGGGCCGTGGAGCAAAACGGGGCGGATAAAGTCGCGATTGAGAATTTCCGCTACGAAGGACCGCTGCCGCAGAGCAAGGAGGCGGCGATCATCATGCTGGCCGACGCGGTTGAAGCCGGCGTGCGCTCCCTCTCCAAGCCGACCGGCAACCGGGTCGAACTTTTGATCCGGCGGATCATCAAGGATAAGCTGAGCGACGGGCAAATGGATCAGTGCGACCTGACTTTAAAAGAGCTGGACCAGATTGGCAACGCCTTTGTCCATATCATGTCCGGGATCTATCATACGCGGGTCGAATACCCGGAGAAAGACCTGCGGGCGGAAATTGAAAGGAGCGCCGCCAGGTGAGTGTGATCGTGACCAATACTACTGGGCGCGCCCTGGCCGAAGGGCTCGCCACCAGGCTCAAAAAAGCGGCGGAGCTGCTATTGCGCGAATACAAGCTGGAACAGGCGGAGGTGGGGATCATTCTCGCCGACAACGCCTACCTGCAGCACCTGAACGCCGCCTACCGGGGTCTGGACAAGCCGACCGATGTTCTCGCTTTCGGATTGATGGAGCCGGCAGAGCAGCCTGCTGCCCATGAACCGGAACCGGCCTTGGGCGATATCTATATCTCCCTCGATCTGGCGGCGGAACAGGCCGGTGCGGCGGGCCATTCCCTGGAGCAGGAGATACTGCTCCTGGCCGTGCACGGGATGCTGCACCTGCTTGGCTTTGACCATGCCGAACCGGCGGAGGAAAAGGCGATGCAGGAGAAAGAGAGAGCCGTGCTCCGCCTGGTAGATAAGCTTTAGGAGGAAGTAAATGCGTCAGATGGTGCGTAGTTTTAGAGATGCCTTTGCCGGGCTTTTCTACTGTTTCGCCACCCAGCGCAATATGACCATCCATGCGGCCATCGGTGCAGCGGTGCTTTTACTTGCCTTTGTGCTGAAGGTGCCGCTGCTGGAGATGCTCTTCCTGCTTACGGCGGCAGCGGCGGCGCTCATTGCGGAAGCTTTTAATACCGCCCTGGAAAAAGCGGTGGATGTGGCGACCAGGGAAAAAAATGACCTGGCGCACATTGCCAAGGATGTGGCGGCGGGGGCAGTCCTCTTAACTTCAGTTTACGCCGCGGTGGTCGTAGTGATTATTTTGGGTCCGCGGCTTTGGCGGCTGCTGTTGCGTTAAAAATTAAAGATTGTTAACAATCTTTCCAAATATTTAATACCGGAATTATTTTTTCGTGCGATAATTATTATAGATAGAACATGGACAGTCGGGGGGGCGACAGAATGATTCGCAAAGAGCCTGCTTTTAGGCTCAAACCTTACCGGATCATCATCGTGATCTTGCTGCTAGTCAATACTGCTCTGGTTGTTTGGGCTTTGTATTTATTGCAGGGGATGTTTCCCAGCAGCGCCACCCGCTTTGGCTATAAACAAGAAGTCGCACAAGATCTGGCTGCATACAACCAGCGCCTGGCGACCGATTTAAATGTGCTTGATCGCAAGGAGGTTAAGGAGGCCCTGGCGACATTTAATTACGATATCGCCATGGCGTCGACCAGCGACGAACTGACCCAGGTGATCTTGAACCATGGCCGCCGGGTCCAGGAGATCATCCTGCGGGAAGCGGAAAACAAGCTTTTAGACCAGTTGCTGGCCGTGGTGAACCAGGATGCGAATGTCCGGGCCATCGTGGATAGGACTTATTTGAAGGTGAACGTAACCGATCAGGAGATCACCACCGTCCCCAATGGGATTCTGCTGCCCGCCACTATCAGCCAGATGGAGCAGCTATTGCCGCCCGACCGGGCCTTATCGCAGCAGTCCATCGATATTGAAATAGCGGAAGGTGTGGGGCGCTTTGCTGTGCCGTATAACCCGGTGGAGCACATCCAGAGCCTATCCGACGAGCTGGACGCGCTGCGGGTCAAGCACCATGAACTCCGGGTGGCGACGGGGCTGGCGGAGATGAGCGGCGAGGGCATCGTGATACACCTCTACGACAAAGTCGGGGGGACCACCACCGCTTCCATTATTCATGATACCGATATCCGGGATGTGGTGAACGAGCTGTTCGCCTCGGGGGCACAGGGTGTAAGCGTGGGAGGGGAACGGTTGATCGTAACCTCCTCGATCCGCTGCACCGGTCCCTTGATTAAAGTGAATGACAAGCTGATCAGCGTCAACCCGGTCGAGATCCAGGCGGTGGGCGATCCGAATCTGCTGGTCAGCGGTTTGGATATCATTCGTTCGACCATGGAGCTTAAGCGGGGCCTGCGTTTTGAGATAACCCGTTCCGATTCATTGCAGCTTCCCGCTTATGCGCGCAGCAGCCAGTAGCTCCTGCCTCGCAGAACATTTAACCGTTTTCGAAAGGGTTTGAACGCCGATGTTCAGCAATCAAGCTTTGCTGGCCGCAGCCCGGGCCGCCCGGGAGAGGGCTTACGCCCCCTATTCCGCTTTTAAAGTGGGCGCCGCCTTGCTGACGGAGGAAGGGCGCCTCTTTACCGGGGCTAATATCGAAAACGCTTCCTATGGCCTCACCATCTGCGCCGAGCGTACGGCTGTAGCGGCGGCGGTTAACGCCGGCTGCCGGCATTTTAAGCGCATCGCCATCGTTGCCGATTGCGCGCCGCCGCCGGCGCCCTGCGGCGCCTGCAGGCAGGTCCTGGCGGAACTGGCACCGCGGATTGACGTGGTAATGGGCAACCTGCACGGGGCCGTTGTGGAGCACAACCTTGCCGTGCTGCTGCCTGACGCTTTCCGTGCCGATCAGCTTCGACTGGAGGCGGGGGGAGACCCCGCCGAGGCGGAAGAGTGGCGCCTGCCGCTCAACATGAACCCGATCGGGTATGTGGAAAACGACTTTCGCGAACCGCGCGCTGTCCCTAAGAATTACCGCGAGCTGCTCTCCCGGATCGTGATCGCCCCGGATCTGGAGGAAGGCCTCTATCGCATCGAGGAAGAGCCGCGCCTGATCGTCATCGCTTACCTGCACCGCTCGCGGGGGTATGCGCTGAAGGAGGAGCGCCGTGGCCGGGGCAGTGCCGTGTACGGTGTCTTTGCCTGCCGGACTTCCCAGAGGCCCAACAAGCTGGCGTTAACCGAGGTGGAGCTGGTCAAGCGGGAGGGTAATATCCTTACGGTTAGGGGGCTGGACTTGATTAACGGCACCCCGATCCTTGACTTAAAGCCCGTGATCGCCGGGTAAAGGCAGCGCGCGGGAGGGCATACTAGTTGTCACAGGGATGGCTTTGTCACTGAGGCTGTCGCTCCGGTTCGCTCGTTAGATGTGCTGCGGCTCACCGGCGGCCTTCCGCCTGGGCTGCCCTCGACAGTCGCGCGTCCTGCGCTCCTGTCTCGGCGGCCTGCGAAGTGGGAGGTGAGAGGTGAGAAGTTAGAGGTGAGATCTCATGAATAACAGTAACATGGTCTTTTTTTCTCACTTCTAACATCTCACTTCCCACTTCTCATCAGCCAGGCCTTGGTTCGCCTGCACATCTAGCCACTCGCTCACAGTCGCTCCAGCTTTCAGTGATAAATGAAGCAAGGTTTTATAGCCTTGTTGACACCTCCACCAATTTAATAGGGTATTAGAGGCACACTACAACGATTGCACAAAGAGGTAAGTTCGTATGCACCGTTCCGGCTTCGCAGCGCTTATCGGCAGGCCCAATGTGGGCAAATCGACTTTGCTCAATGCCCTGGCGGGCGAAAAAATCGCCATTGTTACCGATAAACCGCAAACCACCCGCAACCGCATCCGCGCGGTGTTGACCAGGGATGAAGCCCAGGTGATCTTCATCGATACTCCAGGTTTACATAAACCGAAACACAAGCTCGGCACAGCCATGGTCCAGGCGGCACGCGCCACCATGCGCGAGGTGGACGTGATCTGCTTTGTGGTGGAGGCGCAGCGCGCTCCCGGCCCCGGTGATCGCCATATCGCCGCCCTCTTCGACAAGGGAGCGGCGCCGGTTTTCCTCGTCCTCAATAAAATCGATCTGATCGGACCGCAGGAAATAGAAAAGCAGCTCTCCCTTTACCGCGAACTTTTTGACTTTGATGCCTGCTTCCCCGTTTCCGCCCTTGCACGGAGCAAGCTGGACGCCCTGGTAGAGGCGGTGATCGCGCGCCTCCCCGAAGGGCCTCGCTATTACCCGCCGGAGATGATCACCGACCAGCCGGAACGGTTTATTGCCGCGGAAATAATCCGCGAAAAAATGATCAATGCCACCCGCGATGAAATACCTTTTTCCATCGCCGTTGTTGTTGAAGAAATGAGACCCCGGGAGGGGAAAGAGATCATCGATATCCGGGCCGTTATTTACGTGGAGCGCCCCTCCCAGGCCGGGATTGTGATCGGCAAGGGGGGCTTTTTGCTCAAGGAAGCCGGCAGTGCGGCGCGAGCGGAGCTGGAGCTGCTGCTGGGACAGCAGGTTTACCTGGACCTCTGGGTCAAAGTAAAACGCGATTGGCGCAACCGCGAGGGAAGCCTGCAGGAATTCGGGTATTCATAATCATAAAGGGAAGAGAAAAGAGAATGGCCGATAGAACTTTTAAAACCGATGCGCTGGTCCTGCTCAGCCGGCCCCTCGGAGAAGCGGATCGCCTCATCACCCTGCTCACCTGGGAGCGGGGCAAAATTTCGGCCGTAGCCCGGGGCGCCCGTAAAACGAAAAGCAAGCTCGCCGCCGGCGTGGACCTTTTTACTTATGGCCAGTACATCTTATACCAGGGGCGCGGACTGGCCACCATCACCGGCCAGCAGGTAAAGGAACATTTTCAGTATTTTCGGGGAGATGTAGCCCTCTATCCCTTTGGCCTTTACCTGGCCGAGTTGACCGGAAAAGCCATTAGCGGTGAAGAACCGTGCCGCCCTGTCTGCCACCTGTTACTGGAAGGATGGCGCTTGCTGGGAGAAGATCTTGACCGGGAACTGCTCTGCCGGGCTTTTGAACTGAAACTGGCGGATCTGCTCGGCTACCGCCCCAACCTGAACGGCTGCTTCCTTTGCGGTTCGCCGGAGACCGCCTGGTTCAACCAGGCCCATGGCAGCCTGACCTGTAAACAGTGCGGTGGCGGCGGCGTGAGGGTGGCTCCGGATACTGTGGCGCTGGCCGTCAGGCTGCTGGAGGCCCCCTTAAGGCAGGTGCGGCTGCTCCGTGCCCTCTCCCGCCAAAAGGAAGAACTTGCCGGCCTCACCGGGAGCTTTTTAAAATACCATCTCGAAATCGACAGCTTGCGTTCCCTGCGCTTTTTCAGGGATTGAAACAGTCGGGACAGGTCAGAATAAAGCCGATCCTCCATGCGGATAAAAGCCTCCGCAGATCGTTAAAATAAGACTAAAAAGGAGGCTCGCAAACGCCATGGAGATTCCGCTGGATGCCATTGAAGCTCTGCGCGCGAGGGTGAACTTGACTTATCGCCAGGCCAGGGACCTGCTGGAGGAAACCGGGGGCGACCTGGTTGAAGCATTGATCTATCTGGAAGAGAACAAGGAAAAATTTATTGATCAGGCGGCCGGCCGGGGCAGGGAGTTTGTCCATCAAGCCCGCCATCTTGCCAGCCGGCTGCACCATACCAGGGTCAAGGTCAAGGTCAAGGATAAGACCTTGCTGGAGTTGCCGGTCACGGTGACCGCCCTGGGAGCGGCGGTTTTTCCCAAGGTGGCCGCTTTGGGCATGATCGGGCTGCTCCTTTCGCGCGGTTCGATCGAGGTGAAGGGAGACCAGGCTACAGAGACGGAGCCGGAAGCGGACAAGAGCCGGTGAAGTCGTCCGCAAAAAAGTTTGCCATTTTCCCTTGACAATATTTGCTCCGGTTGCTACTATAAATTTTAAAAATAAAAATGATCGTGCCGTGAAGGAAAGGGATGCCGGAGCAACACTTTGCAAAACAATTTGCAAAATAGAGCGAGCCGGGGAGGGTGCAAGCCCGGCAAACAGCCGGCAGTGGCAGTCCGGAGCAGATAACTCATAATTCGAGCGGGTTCGCCTTTTGGCGGGCCAAGTAGGGTGGAACCGCGGGAAAACCTCCCGTCCCTAGGTTTAGGTGGGGGCAGGTGGTTTTTTTTTAAAAAAAGGCAAAGTAAGGTGCGGTTATTAAATTAGTGGGAAGGGCAGGAACTGTGATGACCTATATAGTATATACTATATGGTTTGCTAAATCCAGAACAGGCTAGCCTATATGCTTTTTAATGGAGGTGGCGGTAATCGACCTGAGTGAAAGACAAAAGGAGATCCTGGAGATCGTGAAAGCATTGGGCCCGATTTCCGGAGAAGAGATTGCCGCCCGGTTAAATGTCTCGCGGGCGGCGCTGCGGCCATGCCTGGCAGTGCTGACCATGTCTGGGCTGCTCGCGGCACGTCCCCGCGTCGGCTACTATTTTACCGGCAAAGAGAAGCACAATCTGCTAGCCGATTACCTGGAGCGCTTTAAGGTCAGTGAGATCAAGGCTGTACCCGCGGTAGTGCGCGAGGAGACGCCGGTGAGCGAAGCCATTGTCACCCTTTTCGTTGAGGATGTGGGCACTCTTTTCGTGGTCTCCGAGGAGGGCTGCCTGCAGGGGGTTGTTTCCCGCAAAGATCTGCTGAAGGCAGCCATCGGGACTACCGACCTCACTAAGATTCCGGTAACCGTGATCATGACAAGAATGCCGAATATTGTGACAATCGATCCCGAGGCGAGCATGCTGGAGGCAGCCAGGAAAATTGTTGAATATCAGATCGATGCCCTGCCCGTAGTAAAAGAGCATTCCAAGGGTAAACTGAAGCTGCTGGGAAAGGTCACCAAGACCACGTTAGTCCGGTTGCTGGCGGAAATCAGCAGCTAGTCACGGAGGAGGTTGGTTTGCTTGAGCGAGGCCGCAGAAAAGACTATCGTCTACATTCTCTCAGACTCAGTGGGCGATACAGCCGAACTGGTAGTTAAAGCCGCCGCCAGCCAGTATGATTCCGGCAGCATGGAACTGCGCCGGTTTCCTTTTGTCAACGACCCGGCCGTCATAACCGAGATCTTTGAAGAGGCCGCGGGAAACAACAGCATCGTGGCCTATACCCTGGTTCTGCCCGAGCTGCGCCGCGCCGTGGAGCGTGAAGCAGCCCGTTTTGGCGTAGCCACCGCCGATATTATGGGGCCCACCATGGAGGCCCTGGCCAGCGTGATGAAAAGGGACCCCTACCTGGAACCGGGGCGGATCCGGCGCCTGGATGAGGATTATTTCAAGCGGATCGCCGCCGTGGAGTTCGCGGTTAAATATGACGACGGCAAAGACCCGCGCGGCCTGATCCAGGCCGAAGTGGTGTTAATCGGCGTATCCCGAACCTCGAAAACCCCACTGAGCATGTACCTGGCGCACAAGCGGGTGCTGGCGGCGAACCTGCCCCTGGTGCCCGAAGTGGATCCGCCGGAAGAGCTGTTCTGGATTCCTGCGAAAAAAGTGATCGGTTTGGATATCGATCCCTACCAGTTGCGCCGTATCCGCCGGGAGCGCTTGAATGCCCTTGGCTTGGATACCCATGCCAGCTATGCCTCCCTGGAGCGGATCATGGAGGAGCTGGAATATGCCCGCCGGATTTTTAGGAAGGTGGGCTGCATGATTTTCGATGTTTCAAATAAAGCAGTAGAAGAAGTAGCCAACAAAATCTTACAGGTGATCAGAGGAGGTTGATGTTCGATGTCTGGGCAATCCGGACAATGGGTCTACCGCTTTGCGGAAGGCCGTGCAGAAATGAAAAATTTATTGGGCGGCAAAGGGGCCAACCTGGCGGAAATGTCGCGGGTCGGCTTGCCGGTGCCTCCCGGGTTTACGATCACTACGGCAGCCTGTAACGCCTATTACGAGCGGGGCCGGCAGATCTGGCCCGAGCTGGCGCAGCAGATCGAGGAGAATCTCGCCTATTTGGAAAAAGAGACAGGACGCAGCTTTGGCGGCGACAAGCCGCTCCTGGTTTCGGTCCGCTCCGGAGCGATGATCTCCATGCCGGGGATGATGGATACCATTCTCAACCTGGGGCTCACCCCGAAAACGGTCGAGGCTCTGGCCGCGGAGTCGTCCGACCGGCGCTTTGCCATGGACTGTTTTCGCCGTTTTATCCAGATGTTTGCCGACGTGGTCTTAAAAGTGGAGTCATACCATTTTGAGAATATTCTTACAGAAAAGCGCAATGCGCGGAATGTGCGCACCGATGCCGAGCTGCAGGCCGAGGACCTGGCGGAGGTAGTGGAAGAGTTTCTTAAAGTGGTGCGCCGCGAAACGGGGACCGAATTTCCCTTTGATCCCAGGGAACAGCTTTTCCTGGCGGTCAAGGCGGTCTTCGACTCGTGGCATAACCCCCGCGCCACCGTCTACCGGCAGATCAACCGTATTCCCGACGATCTGGGCACGGCGGTAAATGTGCAGGCCATGGTTTTCGGCAACCTGAATAACCAGAGCGGTACCGGCGTCGCCTTTACCCGCAGCCCCGCTACCGGGGAGCCGGTCATCTATGGCGAATACCTGCTCAATGCCCAGGGCGAAGATGTCGTGGCCGGCATTCGCACTCCCCGCCCGATCGCGGAAATGGCGCAGGAATTGCCTGAGATTTATAAACAATTTGTAGATGTGTGCCGGAAGCTGGAGGCCCACTATCGAGACATGCAGGATATAGAGTTCACCATTGAAAACGGCAAACTCTACATTCTGCAAACGCGGAATGCCAAGCGCACCGCCGCTGCGGCAGTCAAAGTGGCCGTGGACCTGGTGCGCGAAGGGGTCATCAGCAAGGATGAAGCCCTGCTGCGGGTGGAACCGGATCAACTGGACCAGTTGCTGCACCGCCGGATCGATCCGGAAGCGAAGCTGAACGTGCTGGCCTACGGCCTCCCCGCGTCGCCGGGAGCAGCCACGGGCAAAGTGGTCTTTGATCCCGACCGGGCGCAGGAGCTGGCGAGCGAAAACGTGGCCGTGCTGCTGGTGCGCTCTGAGACCACTCCCGATGATATTCACGGCATCAAGGCGGCCCAGGGTGTGCTCACCAGCCGCGGCGGGATGACCAGCCATGCCGCCGTGGTGGCACGAGGCATGGGCAAACCCTGCGTCTGCGGCTGCGAGGCGCTCAAGATCGATGCCGCCAAGGGCAAGTTCTATATTGACGGTCAGGAATATGCAGAAGGCGAAGTGCTCTCCATTGACGGGGCTACCGGGAGAGTAATCCTGGGCGAGGTGCCCTTAATCGATCCGGAGCTGACCCCCGAATTCAAAGAGCTGCTATCCTGGGCCGATGCGAAGCGGCGCCTGAGGGTGCGGGCCAATGCCGATACCCCGGACGACGCCGCGCTGGCCGTGGAGCTCGGCGCCGAAGGGATCGGCCTTTGCCGGACCGAGCATATGTTTATGGATAAGGCGCGGGTGCCGGTGGTGCAGAAAATGATCCTCGCCGCCACCCTTAAAGAGCGGGAAGCAGCCATGGCCGAGCTGCTGCCGATGCAGAAAGATGATTTTAAGGGGATCCTGCAGGCCATGACCGGCTTGCCGGTGACGATCCGGCTCCTCGACCCGCCGCTGCACGAGTTCCTGCCGAACCGCGAAGCGCTGCTGCTCGAAGTGGACCGCCTGCGCCGTGAAGGTGGCGACGGGCAGCTTCTGTTGCAGCGGGAAGAGCTGCTGCTGAAGGTGCGGGCCCTTGCTGAACAGAACCCCATGCTCGGGCATCGCGGCTGCCGCCTCGGGCTGGTCTACCCCGAAATCTACAGCATGCAGGTGACAGCCATCTTCCAGGCGGCAGTGGAGCTGGTTAACGAAGGCATCGCGGCCGAGCAGATCAAGCTGGAGATCATGATCCCGCTGGTTGGCCACGGCGCTGAACTGGCGCGGATGAAAAAAGTCGTTGACGATGCCGCCGCCGCGGTGCTTAAGGAGGCGGGGCTGGAACTCCCCTACCTGGTGGGGACGATGATCGAGCTGCCGCGGGCCTGCATGGTCGCAGACGAGCTGGCGCAAGAAGCGGAATTTTTCTCCTTCGGCACCAACGACCTCACCCAGACCACGCTCGGCTACAGCCGGGATGACGCCGAAGGCAAATTCTTGCCGTTTTACCTGGAGCATAAGATCCTGCCGGCCAACCCCTTCATGGAGGTCGACCGCGACGGGGTCGGCGCGCTCGTGCGCATCGCCATGGAAAAAGGGCGGAAGACACGCCCCGACATCAAGCTGGGCATCTGCGGCGAACACGGCGGAGATCCGGCGAGCATCGAGTTCTTCCACTCGGCCGGCCTCCATTACGTCAGTTGCTCGCCATACCGCATTCCCATCGCCCGCCTTGCCGCGGCCAGGGCGGTTCTGAAAGGTTAATAAAAACTAGATGAAGAGAAAAGGGCAGCGGGGACGATCCTCGCTGCCCTTTTATGCCCGGCTCCATGCCACGTCAAGATGTGTTCTTATCATTCTGATGGCGCCCCCGCTGGCGGGAGCATGGGGTCTATCAGATGACATGTACTGCGCTCAGGATGACACGTGCCTGGTTGTTAACCGCTGATGGCTTCGCGGCCGCGCTGCCACAGTCCGGCGAAAAAGTCACCGATGGAGCGGAAGAGGGCCTTGAAGAAGCCCAGGCGCTCCACCGGGGCGGCAGCCAGAAGCTCCACTTCGCTTACCGCATCGCCGTCCGAGTTGAACAGTTGCAATTTGCCTAAACTCTGCCCCGCTTCCACCGGCGCTGCCAGGGATTCGGGAAGAGTGATTTTCTCCTCGAAGGAGGCGGCGCTTTGGCCGCGGGCTACAACAACGGCCACCGGCTCTTTCACCTTCACAGCCAGCTCTCTTTTTTCACCCCGGATGACGGGGAGCGAGGTGACCACTTCTCCCGCCTCGTAGAGGGTGAGCAGTTCAAATTCCCGGAAGCCATAGTCGAGCAGCGCCTCGCTATCCTGCCGGCGGGTGGCGTTGCTGCTGTTCCCCATGACCACGGCGATCAGGCGCATGTCGCCCTGCAAGCTGCTGGCGGAGAGGCAATGGCCCGCTTCGGGTGTATAGCCGGTCTTAATCCCGTCCACGCCGGGGTAGTTTCCCAGGAGCGGATTGTTGTTGAACTGCCGGATCTCGTTGAATGTATACTCCGGTATGGCCAGGAAGGCGGCGGCTTCAGGCTGGGTCTTGAGAAAATAGGTGGAGAGGCGGGCCACGTCTGCAGCACTCATATAATGGTTCGGGTCGTGCAGACCGTGCGAATTCATAAAATGGGTGTTTTCAAGGCCCAGTTCTTCAGCCCGTTCGTTCATCTTCTGGACAAAGGCCGCTTCGGAGCCGTAAAGGTGTTCAGCCACCACCACGCAGGCGTCGTTGGCCGATACAACCGCAATCCCCTTGAGCAATTCTTCGAAAGTAACCTCTTGTCCAATGTTTAAAAACATGGTCGAGGTCAAGCCGCCTTCGCCGGTTTCCCAGGCTTTTTGACTGGCGGTAAGCCTGGTATCCCAGTCAACCTTCCCCTGCTTCATTTCTTCCATGGCGATCAGCAGGGTCATGATTTTCGTCAGGCTGGCCGGATAGAGCCGTGCATCGGCATTTTTTGAGAATAGAACCGTACCGGTCTCCGCTTCGATCAGAATGGCGGACTCGGCTTCCAGCTCAAGCTCGTCGGCGTAAACCGGGACGGCTGATAATCCAAACATGAAGGCTAGGACCAGGGTGGCAGCGATCATTTTTTTTACAACGGCCAAAGAGTTTTCCTCCCAACAATATTGTAGTTATTTTTGCTATAATAAAATTGACCAGGCTAAAAAGGACGGAAAGGGCGGTTTGCAGGTGTGCATGATGTAATTCGACAGGCTCCAGGGAACTCCTTTTCGCAAAATATGGAGCCAGAGGCAGTCAGAAATTTTTAAATTTTATGTTCTGTGTGACAGGAAAACCGGCTTTTTATCGCGAAAAGATTAACAAGGCAAATTATTCGAATTGAGGAGTGATCACTAGATGACCCAGCTTCATAACCAGGCTGCAGCCGGTGAAACGATTCATCCTCCCTGCCAGGCGGCTTGTCCCCTACACCAGGGGGTGCGGGATTACGTGTTCTCCATCGCCACCGGTGACTTCGACCGGGCCCTGGCGATTATCAAGGAGACCAACCCCCTCCCGTTTATCTGCGGGACCATCTGTGCCCATCCCTGCGAAGATGACTGCCGCCGGAATGATGTCGATGAACCGGTTTCCATTCGGGGGTTAAAGCGTTTTGCCGTGGAATACGGCCGGGCATCAGTGCCACCCGCGGGAGCGCAAAAAGATAAAGGCAAGGTGGCCATTATCGGCGCCGGCCCGAGCGGGCTCACGGCTGCTTTTGATCTGGCCCGCCGGGGCTGCGCGGTGACCGTATTTGACCGGGAACCGGCCGCCGGCGGTGCG
Organism: Bacillota bacterium; assembly: GCA_012727685.1. GTDB lineage: Bacteria > Bacillota > Dethiobacteria > DTU022 > DTU022 > JAAYGO01. The sequence goes on from JAAYGO010000215.1 coordinate 45,242, forward strand.
GTGCGCCACTATATACCCCTCTACCGGCTGCCGGACGAGGTTATTGACCGGGATATCGAAGAAATTGCCGCCCAGGGCGTGACCTTTCGCTTCGGCGTTGAGCTGGGGCGCGATCTGACGATCGAAAAGCTGGAGCAGGAAGGGTATCAGGCGATCCTGCTGGCCCTGGGCCTGCCGGTCAGCCGCGGCTTGAACATCCCCGGCGTGGAAGGCGAAGGAATTTTCTATGCCCTGCCCTTCCTCAAGCAGGTCAAGCGGGAGGGATTTAAATTTGAAGGCAGCCCCACCGTGATCGTGATCGGCGGCGGGAACGTGGCCATGGACGTGGCCCGTTCCGCAGTGCGCTGCGGTGCCGGCAAGGTGAAGGTGGTCTGCCTGGAATCGACGGAAGAAATGCCCGCCTTTCCCTGGGAGATCGAAGAAGCCAGGGAGGAAGGGGTTGAATTCAACTGTTCCTGGGGCCCCAACGCCGTGATTCGCGAAGGCGGGAAGGTGAAAGGCCTGGAAACGGTGGGCTGCCTCTCTGTCTTTGACGAGGAGGGCCGCTTTAACCCGAAGCTGAACCCCGATTGCAAGCAGATGGTCACCGGTGACATCATCGTCTTTGCCATCGGCCAGGGGAGCGACCTCGCACCGGTACGCAGCGAGATCGCCGTCGACGAGCGCGGCCGCATCGTCTTTAATCACCGCACCATGACCACGAGCCGCCCCGGAGTCTTTGCCTGCGGCGAAGTGGTGACCGGCCCGGGGACTGCGGTCCAATCCATGGCCAGCGGCCGGATGGCGGCACAGGCGATTTTGACTTATATCGAGGGAGGAGCTTTTGACAGCGCCACCCTGGAAGATATGCCCGCCGCCGACAAGCTCGATCCGGCGGTGGCGGCCGAAGTGAGCCGCGTGGCGCGCCACGCCATCCCGATGATGAACCCGGCCGAGCGGATGAAACACTTCCAGCAGGCCGAGCTCGGCTACGATCCGGCGCTGGCGATCCGCGAAGCGCGCCGCTGCCTGACCTGCACCGCCGGCGCCATGCGCATCGACGAACTGTGCGCCAACTGCCTGACCTGCGTGCGGGTCTGCCCCTATCATGTCCCGGTGATCAACGAAGAGGGTACGGTAACCATTCGCAACGAGCAGTGCCAGGCCTGCGGCCTGTGCCTCTCCATCTGCCCGGCCTACGCCATCAAGTTCCGCGCCCCCTTTGTGGAGCAGGCGGCGGCCCGGATCGAACCGGCCGTCAGGGAACTGCTCGCCAGGGTTAACGGCGAACCGCCCATCCTGGCGGTGACCTGCTCCTACGGCGGCTTTGCCCTCCCTGAATTCCTGGAGTACAAGGCCGACCATGTGGCCCTGGTGCGCTACCCGTGCCTGGGCAAGGTTGATACCCTGGATCTGCTGAAAGCCTTTGAGCTGGGCGTAGACGGCATCGTGGTGGCCGACTGCAAAGACGACGACAGCTTCGACTGCCCCTACAAGGAGGTCGGCTACTGGATCCGGAAGCGGCTTGAGCATACCCGGCGGCTACTGGCCGATTTGGGCCTTGGCGGCGAGCGCCTTTTCTATGCGGAGCTGCCCGGCCTGGAGACTGCCGGTTTTGACAAAGTAGTGGCGGAGGCGGCGGCCCAATTTAAAGCGGCCGGTCCTTCTCCGGTGCGCTAGCCGCAAGCAACTGCAATTGCCATTGAAACAACCGGAGGCCGGGCATTTCCCGGCCTCCGGTGCGCATGCCCATCATCATCCGCAATCCGGCCGCATCGAATTTCTATATTTTGGCAATAATAAGGTTGTCCTGTGCAGAATGTTAAATTATTTTTAGAAAGCAGGAATCAACCGGGGATTGTAGAATATAATGTAACACTAAAAATGTACTTATTGCGAGGGGAGGATATTTCCCACAAGAGCATTGGATAGCTAATCTAAAGGGAATTGTCCGGAGGGAGTTGTCCAGGGTGCCTCGTCTGCGTATTAGAGATGAGGCTTTTCATTATCATGTCCGTAAAAAAAATAATGCTGGAAGGTGTTGGCTTTGTCCCAGGGGATACCGGAGTCCGTTATTGACGCCATCAGGCAGCAAACCGATCTGGTCAGTCTGGTCGGCGAATATCTGACCCTGGAAAAGAGGGGGAAAGACCTGGTTGGGCTTTGCCCCTTTCACCATGAAAAAACCCCTTCTTTCACGGTATCGCCGGATAAGCAGTTGTTTTATTGTTTCGGCTGCGGTGCCTCCGGCAACGTGTTCAGCTTTATCATGAAGCTCGAAAACCTTACCTTTCCCGAAGCGGCCCGGCTATTGGCCGCACGGGCGGGGATCAGGATTCCTGAACGGAGCAAGGCACCGGCCGGGCAAGATAGTGTAAAGGAAAAGTTGTATGCCATGAACCTGTTGGCGGCCCGGTATTATCACCACCAGCTTATTAACACTGCAGGTGGAAAAAAAGCGCTCGAATATTTGCGAGAAAGAGGAATTGGACGCGCTGCCAGCGAAATGTTTATGCTGGGGTACGCCCCTGAAGGTTGGGACAACCTTAAGTCGTTTTTCGTAAAAAAAGGCTATTCCGAGCAACTGTTGATCAAGGCAGGCCTGGTTACGCCACGGGAAAAAGGCAGCGGTTGTTACGATCGATTTCGGAACCGCTTGATCTTTCCGATTATGAACATCGGCGGGAAAGTAGTCGGGTTTGGAGGCCGGACTCTTGAAGAGGGGGGCACGGCAGGCCCAAAATATCTTAACTCACCGGAAACTGCCGTCTTTGAAAAGGGCACGGTCCTCTACGGATTAAACCTGGCCCGCGATGCCATCAGGCGGGAGAAAACAGCGGTTGTGGTTGAAGGTTATACCGATGTGATCGCCGCTCACCAGGCCGGGATCAAGAATGTGGTTGCCTCCCAGGGCACGGCTTTAACCGCGGCCCAGGCCCGGTTGCTGCGGGCCCAGGCTGAAACGGTGGTTATCGCCTATGATGCGGACAGTGCCGGGGAGAACGCCACCTGGCGGGGCCTGAAAATACTGCAGGATGCCGGCTGTTTTGTGCGGGTCGCTGAATTGCCGGCGGGCAGCGATCCCGACAGCCTGATCAGGACAGGTGGCGTGGCGGCATTTGAGAAGCTGCTTAAAAGCGCGCGCTACCTGCTGGAATACCAGCTCGACATTCTCCGGCGCCGTTATAACCCGGCGGAACCGGAAGGCCGGCGGCGTTACATGGAAGAGGTTTTGGGCTTGCTCAGCCAGGTTTCCAACCGGCCGGAGCAGGACTTTTACCTGAAAAAGCTGGCCGAAGATGTTGGAGTTTCCGAAGTGGTTTTACGCGCCGAGCTGAGTAAGCGCTGTCAAAAGGGCCGTGGCGTTAATAATCTTCCGGTAAAAGATCAAACTAATAATATTGATCGATTAGAGATCAATCCAGCCGAAAAGATGCTGATTTCCTTGATGCTCCAGGAAAACGAACTAATCAATTTGGCCCGGCAAGCTCTAAAACTGGAAGATTTTGAACACGATACCCGGAAAGTAGTGGAAGCAATCTGGAGCCTGGAAGAGAAATGCGGCGCGGTCAGCGGCGAAATGTTGATCGATTTATTCGCAGATGCGCAGCTGCATGCGTTGATTACCGGGCTGGCAACAGACCCGAGCTTACAGGAGTTGGACGCGGAACAGGCTAAACGCGCCGCCGATGACTGCATTGACAAAATTAAACAGAGGAAGTTGGCCCGCCGGCGGCAGGAGTTGCTAAGAAAATTGAAAGATATGAAATTGAATGATCAGGCCAGAATCTTACTTCGGGAGCAGTGGCAGATGATTACCGGTAGCAATCGCAGCCCCTACCGTTCCGGAGGAGGAGAGGATTTTAATGGCTAAAGACATGGAAAAGACCGTATCTTTGGAAGAGGTCCAGCAGGATTTGATCGAGCGGGGTCTGGCCAAGGGTTCGATTACATATAAAGAGATCATCGAAACCTTGCAACCCTATGACCTTTCGGTGGAAGCATTGGACGATTTTTATGATCAATTAGCTGAAAAAGGGATCGGTATTGTCGACGAGAGTATCGGTAACAGCCACAGCCCCATCGCCGTAGATGACGATGAGATTAAAGACGGCGAAGAAGTTGAAGTTGAAGTTGAGGAAGTCAAGGAAGATGACGATCTTTCACTTCCCGAGGGGGTGGCGATCAACGATCCGGTCCGCATGTACCTGAAAGAGATCGGTAAAATCCCACTGCTCACCCCCGAGGAAGAGATTGAACTGGCCCACGCCATTGAAAACAATGATGAAGAGGCAAGGCGCCGTCTCGCCGAGGCCAACCTGCGCCTGGTGGTCAGCATTGCGAAAAAATATGTGGGGCGGGGCATGCTTTTTCTCGATTTAATCCAGGAAGGCAACCTGGGGCTGATCAAAGCGGTTGAAAAGTTTGACTACCGCAAGGGCTTCAAGTTCAGCACCTATGCCACCTGGTGGATTCGCCAGGCGATCACGCGGGCCATTGCCGATCAAGCCCGCACGATCCGCATCCCCGTGCACATGGTGGAAACGATCAATAAGCTTGTCCGGGTGTCGCGGCAACTGGTCCAGGAACTGGGGCGCGAGCCGCTGCCTGAAGAGATCGCGCGCGAGATGAATATCTCCGAGGATCGGGTGCGCGAAATTTTAAAGATTGCCCAGGAACCGGTTTCCCTGGAGACGCCCATCGGCGAGGAAGACGACAGCCATCTCGGCGATTTTATCGAGGACCAGGAAGCACAAGCACCTGCCGAAGCGGCTGCTTTCGAGCTGCTCAAAGAACAGCTCGAAGATGTGCTCGACACCCTGACTCCCCGTGAAGAAAAAGTCTTGCGCCTGCGCTTCGGCCTGGATGACGGCCGCACGCGGACCCTTGAAGAAGTGGGGCGGTATTTCGGCGTGACCCGCGAGCGGATCCGCCAGATTGAAGCCAAGGCGCTGCGCAAGCTGCGCCACCCGATGCGCAGCAAGCGCCTTAAGGATTACCTGGAGTAAAGGATTAAGGGCGATGAAAATGGAAGAAACATTTATTGCTCTAAAACTCTTGACTGCTGATCTTTACTCGGGTATAATATCTATTGCCGACAAGGTTCCTCAGTAGCTCAATGGCAGAGCGGCCGGCTGTTAACCGGTAGGTTGCAGGTTCGAGTCCTGCCTGGGGAGCCAATTTTTATGTACTTTTTTAGCTTTCTTTTCTTTCTTCTTTTTTCTTCTTCTTCTTCTTCTTTAAGCGATGGAAGTCATTTTCTTCAGCTTCTTCAGGCCCATGCTTTAACTGTTCGTTTTATAATCTCTGTAGAGATTCTCAATGGATCGATCATAAGTTTTTTCGCCGGACTTGGAAAAGAAGCATCCCGGTACTTCTCCACTTCTGCGGTGATAGGCAACGCATTCACAGCATTTGCCATGTCTAGAACATGAGGAATATGTACAGGTGCAATTGATCGTTGTGTTGCAGGCCATTGCAAATCCTCCAGGACATAAAATTGGCATAAAGTAAAAAACAAAATTGCATTTCATTTAAGCAGGTCAGGTGCTTTTTTCTTATTTCCGTAAAATTTTATCCATCGCTTTTCCCCTGGCCAGCTCATCGATCAGCCTATCCAGGTAGCGGATCTCCCGCATAACTGCTTCTTCGATTTCTTCCACCCGGACGCCGCAGACCACACCTTTGATTTGCTTCCGGGCAGGGTTCGGGTGCGGGGCTTCCGCAAAGAAGGTTTCAAAGTCTACCTGTTTTTCCAGTTGCGCTTCCAGCTCTGCCTGGCTGTATCCTGTCAGCCAGCGAATGATTGCATCGACTTCCGCTTTCGTCCGTCCCTTTTTCTCTGCCTTTGCAATATAAAGGGGATAGACTTTGGCGAAACTCGTGGTATAGATTTGATGTTTGGCCATGATCAATCCTCGCTGTTTTTTAATGATCATACAATGGAATAGCGTTGCCGGCAAGATTCCTCAGCAGCTTAATGGCTGAGCGGCCGGCTGTTAACCGGTTGTAGGTTCGAGTACTGCTGAAAGCCATTTTTTCTACTGGATTTAGCGATGCTTCATATTGATAACCCCTTTTCGCACCGGGGCAAATTGATATCCTGCCTCAATGAGGATTTCGATAATCCGGGGCAGGGCGGCTACGGTATTCTGACTGAGATAATGATCGTGCATCAGAACGGCGAGATCGCGCCCTTCATATTTTTTCATCTGGGTGGCCACATTATTGATCAGCGTTTCGACCGGAACGCCGCCGCCGGCATCTTCCAAAGAGATGTTCCAATCAAAATAATCGTAGCCGCGCTCAATGACGGTGCGGATCAGCTCAGGCATCACCCCGGAGGAGGCGACCGTATTGCTTGATCCGCCGGGGAAGCGAATAATATCCGGCTTTATTCCCGTCTGCTCATAAATGATCTGTTCCATCCGCAGCACATCATTCCAAAAGGCATCAACGGAGCGGTAAATAGTGTTGAAGTTATGTGAGTAGGTATGATTTCCCAAGGCATGCCCTTCAGATAAAATGCGCTTGTAGATCTGCTCGTCACCGGAGTCATTGTACCCGGTGACAAAGAAGGTGGCAGCTATATTGTACTCCTTTAAGATATCGAGTATCAGCAGCGTATTTTCGCTGGGGCCGTCATCGATCGTGAGGTAGGCCAGGGGCCCGCTGCCTCCGCTTGTTTTCTCTTCCCATTGTTTCTTTTCTTCCTCCAGTTGAGCATATTTTTGCTGCAGCTCTCCAAGCTCCTGCCTCAACTCTTCCAGGGTAAGGCTCAGTTTATCGCTGTGTGCCCGCTCTGCTTCCAGCTCTCCGCGAAGCTGCTCGGCCGCCGTATCCTGGTGCCAGTAAAAAAGATAATTTAAGATGTTAAAGATAAACATGACCAGGGAAAAAATAGTGATTTGGGTAATGATCTGGCGTTGAGGAGCGCCACTCTTCGTCTCCGGCATCTTTGTCCTCCTTCTTTAAACTGCCGCTTTAAACTGCTGCGCTGTGAAGATGATCAAGTACTGCATCATAAATAAAATTCGCCCCTTGGCAAGTTTTTCCTCTATATGAATAGGGATTTTTGCCTTGTAGAGGATAATTATTGATTCCCTTATCGATTGAGCGGCAATTGGGAAATTGAAAAGCCTCTTAGGCGGTATTGAAGATGAATGCGACAAGGCCAATCACCGTTATAAATAGTGGAAGCAAACCATTTTAAGGCAGTCCCAAGCTATTCCATCTGGTAGCACAGTCGATGCGTCAGACAAATCTTTTTTGTTAAGTTGTTAAAATAAATTGGATATGTTAAAATATATTATTATTACAAAAGAAACAGGCAATTTAAGCGCTTTTTCGGCAAGCAGGAAAAAAATGGGCTGAATATTTATTACAGCCCATAATCAATGCCAAAGGCTTTGGTAAAAAAATCACAAGCAGGCAGAAGGCAGGTGGGTTAAAAGTGGGTTAACGGTGTGGATCGCTTCTCGCTGTCTTGCTTAGCATTTCAAGGACGTAGGTCCGGATATTCGGGAGGAGGTAAAAATGTTAAAAAGCAATTTAAAAAAACTGGT
>JAAYGO010000071.1 GCA_012727685.1 Bacillota bacterium
CCCCTTATTCCCTTTTCTTTTCCCTTGTTCTTTCCCTTTTTCTCGTCCATATTCCAATTCTAGCATACTTTTAATTATTTTTGTACTACAAAAAATGGTAAATGGTTGCCCTTTTGGGACAGCCCCGATTTGGAAGGGCGCCATCTTCGGTTTTCTGATGGTGCCCCCGCCGGTGGGGTATGGCCAGCCATCATCCTGCCTGCGCCACAGCCATGCCGTGCCTCAAGCCGGCGAGAGGCCGGAGCAGAACAGCGATGTATCAGGCGTTCGGTGGTACGGCAATTATTCATGTTGCCCTCTAGTTCGCGAAAAGTTGCCAATATCCTGCTCTACTGGTTGCGGCGGATCTCTGCCCCCAGCCTCACCAGGGCCCCTTCAATACGCTCCATGACGTTGTTAACCTCGGCTTCGGTCAGAGTGCCCCCCGGGCGGCGCAAGGCAATGCTAAAGGCGAGGCTGCGCTTGCCAGCCGGGACCTGCTCGCCGGTGTAAAGGTCAAAGAGGGAGATCCGCTCCAGCAGGGCACCGCCCGCCTCGCTAATGGCCTGCCGCAGCACCCCGTGCGGCAGCTCCACCGGCGCCAGGATGGCCAGATCCCGCAGGGCGGCCGGGTAGCGGGCCAGCGGCACCACGCGCGGCACCACGTTGGCGCGGGCGAGAAGCAGTTCCAGATCAATCTCGGCCACGGTCACCGGCTGGCGAAAACCCCAGGCCTCCGCCGCATCCGGATGCAGCTCCCCTAAAAAGCCTGCTGCCGCGCCGTCCAGCCTGATGACCGCGCAGCGGCTCGGATGCAGGAACGGCGGTCCGCCCGGAATATATTCCAGGGAGCCCAGGCGAAAGCGCTCGCACAGCGCTTCGAGGGCCCCTTTGACCAGATAAAAATCGGCCTGCTGCGACGGTGTGAGCCAGTGGGGATCGGGAGCGCTGCCGGTAACGGCCAGGGCCAGGCGCAGTTTCTCATCGGGCAGCTCATCAAGGGGCAGCGCCCGGGGGATGAAGACTGCTCCGATCTCGTAGAGCAGTTGATTGGTCTCCCGGTAGTTGAAATTATGCGCGATCACCTTTAACAGCCCCGGCAGGAGCGTGGAGCGCATGATGGCCTGATCCTCGTTTAAGGGGTTTTGGATCGGGATGACCCGCCTTAAGGGGTCATCGGCGGGTAGACCAAGCCGGTCCAGGTCGTCCGGGTTGATAAAGGAGTAGCTGATCACCTCGAAAAAGCCGCACCCGGTCAGGGTCTCATGCGCCAGCGCAAGGAGCCGCTGGGCCGGCGATTCGCGGCATTCCAGCAGCTCGCCGCGCGGCAGGGTCATCGGTATATTCTCATAGCCGTAAATGCGGGCTACCTCTTCGACCACGTCTTCCTCAATGTTCAGGTCGCCCCGCCGCAGCGGCACCGTAACCTCAAGAGTGCGCCCCCCGCCTGGCTCCACCGTGCAGCCCAGGCGCTCCAGGATGGCGCTCACCTCGCTCTCCGCAATCTTCACCCCGAGGATTTCATTGATCCGGTGCGGCCGGACCACGATCCGGCGCGGCAGCGGCGGGTCGGGATTAAAATCGAGCACGCCGCTGAGCACCACCCCGCCGGCCAGGCGGGAGATTAAATAGGCGGCCCGGTTCTGGGCGGCCAGGGTTCCGGCGGGGTTGATGCCCCGCTCGAAGCGCTGGGAGGCCTCCGAGGGCAGGCTGTAGCGCCGGGCGGTGCGCCTGATGCTCACCGGGTGAAAGCGCGCCGCCTCGAGCAGCACCGCCGTTGTATCCGGCTTAATCTCGGTGTTTTCCCCGCCCATCACCCCGGCCAGGCCGATGGGGCCGCTGTGATCGGCGATCACCAGGACATTTTCGTCCAAAATGCGCTCCACGCCGTCGAGGGTAACCAGCCTTTCGCCGGCTGCAGCCCGCCGGACGATGATTTCTCCGCCGGCGACCAGCCTGTAATCATAGGCATGGAGCGGCTGCCCGTATTCCCACATCACGTAGTTGGTGACATCGACGATGTTGTTGATGGGGCGAATGCCCGCCTTGAGCAGGCGCAGCTGCATCCAGAGGGGCGAGCTCTTCACGGTGACATCCCGGATGACCCGGGCGGTAAAGCGGGGGCAGAGGTCGGGATCGCGCACCGTCACGGCAGCCGCGCTCTCCACCGGTTCTTCCCCTTCCGGCGGCTCTCCGGGGGGGAGGTGCATCACGCCCCCGGTCAGGGCGGCCACCTCGTAGGCCACGCCGAGCATGCCGAGGCAATCGGCCCGGTTCGGTGTGAGCGCCAGGGTCAAAATGGGGTCGTCAAAACCCAGCAGCGGCGCCACCGGTGTGCCGGGGGCAATTGTCCCCTCCAGGATCAGGAGGCCCGCCTCTGCATCCGGCAGCTCCAGGTCCAGCTCGGCGGCGGAACAGAGCATCCCTTCCGATTCAACCCCGAAGATCCTCACTTTCTCGATGCGGCGGCCGCCCGGCAGGACCGCGCCCGGCAAGGCCACGGGGACCAGCTGCCCGGGGGCCACGTTCGGAGCGCCGCAGACCACCTTGAGGAGCGGCCCGCCCGCATCAACCCCTACCAGAGTCAATTTATCGCTGCCTGCCAGCGGCTCGACCGTATCAATCCGGCCGACTACCACCCGGGGCAGATCGTCCCGGAAATTTTCCAGGGAATCGACCTCTATCCCCGCCATGGTGAGACGGTCGGCCAGCTCGGCGGCGGAAATGGTCAAATCGATGTACTCTTTCAGCCAGTTGTATGAAACGCGCAACACAGATCCCTCCCATCTTGGTCAACCAACCGCACAACCCGCCAGCGCCGCAAAGCTCTGGGCAAGGACTTTACAGATCACGCGGCGCGGCTAGCGGAATTGTTTTAAAAAGCGCAGGTCATTGGTAAAAAAGAGGCGCAGGTCGTCAACGCCGAATTTCAGCATGGCGATGCGCTCCACCCCCATGCCGAAGGCAAAACCGGTTACCTCGGCGGGATCATAGCCGCCGGCCTCGAGCACGCGCGGATGCACCATCCCGGCACCGAGGATCTCCAGCCAGCCGCTCTGACCGCAGACGCGGCAGCCGGCGCCGCCGCACATGATACAGGCGATATCCACCTCGGCGCTGGGCTCGGTGAAGGGGAAGAAGCTCGGCCGCAACCGGATGCGCTGCTCGGGCCCGAACATTTCCCGGGCGAAGAGGAGCAGCGTCCCTTTCAGATCGGCAAAGCTGATCCCCCGGTCCACGGCCAGCCCCTCCACCTGGTGGAACATCGGTGAATGGGTGGCGTCATCGTCCCGGCGGAACACTTTTCCCGGGGCGATCACCCGCACCGGCAGGCGCGGCGCCCGCAGCTCCATGGCCCGGATCTGGACCGGCGAGGTGTGGGTGCGCAGTAAAAACTGCGGCGAGACGTAAAAAGAATCCTGCATATCCCGCGCCGGGTGATCGGAGAGGAAATTCAAGGCCTCGAAATTGTAATAGTCGCTTTCAATCTCCGGCCCCGTGGCGATTTGAAAGCCAAGGCCGGTAAAAATGGCCTTGATCTCGTCGAGGATCACGGTGAGGGGATGCTTCCGCCCCAGGTTAAATTGCACGCCGGGCAGGGTCACATCGATCCGTTCCCTTTCCCACCGCACTGCAGCGGCAGCCTCTTTCAGGGCTTTTTCGCGCTCCTGAAACATCCTTTCCAGCGCGGCGCGCAGCGAGTTCGCCCTTTCCCCGACCTGGGGGCGCTCCTCGGGCGGCAGCTTCCCCATGCCGCGCAGCAATACTGTAAGGGCCCCCTTCTTACCCAGGAAGCGCACCTTTAGCTGCGCCAGTTCCGGCAGCCCTCCGGCGGCGGCAATGGCCTCCCGGGCTTCCTTTTCCAAAATCTCCAGTTCTTGCAGCATCATCGATCGATCAACTCCTATCTGGTGCCTGCTGAATAAAAAATCCCTCTAAAAAATAGAGGGACGAAAGGATCTCTTCCGCGGTACCACCCAACTTAGCCGTAGAACACGGCTCTGCTTTATGAAACCGCTAACGGGGTTTAACCGCTGAAGCCTACGCAGGAGATTTGCTCCCTTCAGCCTCAAAGCTCCGGAGTGAAATTTCGGCTGGAAACGCCGGATCAGGCTTGCAGTCTAAGGCCTCGATCTCCCTTGAGACGGCGCCCTCTTCCCGCCTACTTTGCTCCTTCCTCGTCAATCACGTAGCTTTGGATTGTCAACCAGGCAAGCGCCGAAGCTGCGGCTCTACCGGATCCTGTAAAGCCAGTTCAATACCGCATTATAGCATAAAATGCTGCGGCAAGGCAATGCGCAGGTGCGCACAAAGCTGCAGGCGAACTCTGCCGGATATCCTTGTCCACTAGAGCCATCCCGGGGAAGTGCTTATTCGAGGGTGGCTAATGTTCGTCGGAACAGCCGTCTTTTGCCTTAAGACCGCCTTTAGCGGTCTTGCGGCGGGCCGCCCTTGCGCTGCCGGAGCGCTTCATAGAGAATTACGGCGGCAGCGACAGCCGCGTTCAGCGATTGCACCTGTCCTGCCTGCGGAATGGTCACCCAGGTGTCCGCCGCTGCGCTCAGGTCCTGCGAAATGCCGGCCCCCTCGTTGCCGATGATCAGCAGAAAAGCCTGCCTGAAATCCACCTCCCAGTGCGGCTGGCCGCCGCCGGGCATCGCCGCGAGCACCCGGTAGTCTCTAGCTTTTAAATCGCGAATCAAGGCCAGGGGGTTTTGGGCCGGCAGGAGGTTAAGATGAAAAAGCGCCCCGGCGGCGGCGCGCAGCACCTTGGGGGCATACGGGTCGGCGCAGTCGGGGGTGAAATAAACAGCATCGATCCCGGCCGCCGCCCCAGTGCGCAGCACGGTCCCCATGTTGCCCGGGTCCTGTAGCCGCTCGAGCAGGATCATTGCTCCGTAGTTTGAAAAAGAGGGCGCCTTGACTTCCGGTAACGGCAGCACCGCCGCCACCCCTTGCGGGGAATCGGTTTCCACGAGGCGATGAAAGAGATTTTCCGGCAGCTCCACCCGGCGCACCCGGCTGCCCATCTCCGCCAGGAGCGCCCCATTTTTCCCCCGGGCAAAGGCGGCGGTAAAAAAGACGGTCTCCGGCATCAGGCCGGCCCGCAGGGCTTCGCGGATCAGGTGTGGACCTTCCAGAGCCATTTTCCCGGCCGCGCGGCGGTAGCGGGGGCCGTTTAACAGGCGGCGGTATTCCTTTAACAGGGGGTTGCCGGCACTGCTGATCCGCAACACGGCCAAGCTAAATCCACCCCATTTCCCGCAGGTTTTTATTGGCGCCGATGGCCACAATAACATCTTTCGGGTTTAAGCGGTCATCTGCACCGGGGGCGATATTGGTCCGGCCGTTCTCGTTCCGGATGGCAATGACGTTGATGCCGTACTTGGCCCTGAGATTTAATTCCTGCAGGGTCTTACCAACCATCTTCTCCGGCGTCGAGACCTCCACCACGCTGCAATCGGATGACAGCTCGATAAAATCGATGATATTTTTGGAGCTGAGATTGTGGGCCAGTTTTTGGCCCATGTCCCGCTCCGGGAAGACGACCCGGTTAACACCGAGCTTGCGTAACACCTTGCCGTGCAGCTCCGTTTGAGCCTTGGCAACAATGTAGCGGGCCCCCATCTCGATTAAAAGGATGCAAGCCATGATGCTGGTCTGCACGTCCTGGCCGATGGCCACGATGACACAGTCAAAGTCTCTAATCCCCATGGCCCTCAGGGCGGGTTCGGAGGAGGCGTCCGCCTGCACCGCATGGGTCACATAATCGCTGATCTCCTGGACCAGGGCATCGTCACTGTCCACGACCATGACATCATGGCCTAAATCGTAAAGGGTCCGGGCCACGCTGCTGCCGAAACGTCCGGCACCAATCACCAGAAATTGCTTAGCCACAGCTATTCACCCCGCATCCTGTTTGATGAAATACTATCCTAAAAAAGTAGCCGGATTTAGCCCCCCCACCCTGACCATCTCCCCCCTAAGGGGGTAGAGGAAATTATGAACGGCACCGCCTGGTAGGGGCATGACCAATCTGCTCAGCCAATTAATAGTTTCTCCTCGGGATAGTGGATCTCACCCTGTCCCGGCTGGCGTTGAGACAGCGCCAGCACGATGGTCAGGGGACCGAGGCGGCCGGCAAACATGGCAAAAATTAGCATCGCCTTGCTGGGCTCGCTCAACTCCGGCGTAATCCCCAGGCTCAGGCCAACCGTGCAAACCGCGGATACAGCTTCGAACACTAACTCCAGAAAAGTATAGTTCTCAAAAAAGGTAAGGACCAGCGCTGTCAAGAACAAGAGGAAAACCATGGCGGCGATGATCGCCACAGCCTTAAACACCTGGCTGAAAGGAATGGTGCGGTTAAAAATGACCGGTTGCTCCCGGCCGCGCACCAGGGCAAGCAGGGCAATTACTACCGCCCCAAAAGTGGTGGTCTTGATCCCGCCTCCACCGGAGGCGGGAGAGCCGCCGATGAACATTAAAGCCATGATGATTAATAATGATGGCATCCCCAGGGCGGCTGTCCTTACCATGCTAAATCCGCCCGAACGGGGCGTGGCCGCGGTGAAAAAAGCGGCAAATATTTTTCCCCCCGGTGACAAAGGACCCAGTGTATCCGGATTGGCAAACTCGAGAGCGAGGATGGCGGCGCCGCCCCCCAACAGCAAGGTGAGGGATATTACCAGCACCAGCCGGGAGTGCAGTGACAGCCGGTGGCGGCGATGGAAGCACTTGACCAGGTCAAAGATGACCATAAACCCGAGCCCGCCGAGGATAAATAGAACGAGTATAACGACGTTGACCAGGTAATCGGAGGGGAAAGCGGTCAGGCTGTTAAAGTTGCCAAATAGATCAAAACCGGCGTTCCCAAACGCGGAGACGGCATGAAAAAGGGCAAAAAAAAGCCCCTCTTCCCATCCCATTTGCGGGATAAAACGGATGCTCAACAGCGCCGCCCCGGCCAGCTCGCAAAGGACAACCAGGAGCACAATCGCTTTCACCAGGGGGATGAGGCCGGTCAGTGATTCCTGGTTGAGCATCTCCTTCACGAGGAGACGATCGCGCAACGAGATGCGCCGTCCTAAAAAGATAAACACCATGGTGGCCATGGTCATGAAACCCAATGTGCCGATAAAGATTAAGCCCATGATCACCACCTGTCCGAAAGGCGAAAAAAAAGTGCCCGTATCGACAACGACCAGGCCGGTCAGGCAAACTGCCGAGGTGGCGGTGAAGAGGGCGTCCAGATAGCTAATCCCCTCGCTGCGGGTGGCCGCCGGTAAAGTTAACAGCAGCGATCCGAGCAGGATTAAAGCCAAAAAACCGCCGATCAGATAGCGGGCCGGGTTGTACGGCCTTTGATGCAATGACATGAATACGCCTCCAGGGACATATAAACAGCTTACCCCCCTGCAAAGAGGGGGGATCGCCATGAAAATCTGGAAAAAGTACGGAAGCTAGATGTTCTCTTTGGCCACCTTTGCCAGTCGTTCAAATCCCGGCATATCGTTTACAGCCATATCGGCCAGCATTTTCCGGTTAATCTGCACTTCGGCTTTCCTTAAGCCGTTGATAAAGCGGCTGTAGGAAAGCCCCTGGGTCCGGGCTGCGGCGTTAATACGGGCGATCCAGAGCTTGCGAAAGTCGCGTTTGCGCTGCCGCCGGTCCCGGTAAGCATAGAGCAGCGATTTCATCACCTGCTGGTTAGCAATCCTGAACCGCTTACTGGTAACACCAAAATAACCCTTGGCCAGTTTTAAAATCTTTTTCCGCCTCTTGCGGGCGATCGGACCTCTTTTTACCCGAGGCATCGCCAGCCCTCCTTTCTTATTGCAACCCTTTCTGCATGGCTAGGGCAACAACTGTTGTACTCTTTTTAAATCAGAAGCGCTCACTATGGTAGACTTGCGCAACCTTCTCTTACGGCTGGGGCTCTTTTTCTCCAGAAGATGACTGCCGCAAGCGCGAAAGCGCTTGATTTTCCCCCCGCCTGTTTTTTTAAATCGCTTGGCTGCACCCCGGTGGGTTTTCATTTTGGGCATGTCTATTCCTCCCTACTAGACTAGGACTTTGGGGCCAGAATCATAATCATATTGCGCCCTTCCAACTTGGGCATCCGCTCCACGACAGCACAATCTTCGAGGTCAGTCGCAATCTGCTGGAGCAGGCGCTCGGCAATTTCCGGGTGGGTGATCTCCCGCCCCCGGAACATCACTGTTACCTTGACCTTGTCACCGGCCTGCAGGAAAGTGCGGCTCTTCTTTGTTTTGACGTCAAGGTCATGCTTCTCGATGTTCGGGCGCACCTTCGTCTCTTTGATGGTGGTCATTTTTTGATGCTTGCGCGCTTCCCTTTCCCGCTTGCTCTGTTCATATTTATATTTCCCATAATCCATGAGGCGGCAAACGGGGGGACGTTCGTTGGGCGCCACGTTAACCAGGTCCAACTTTTTTTCCCGGGCAAGGGCGAGCGCTTCATCAATTTTCATCACTCCAAGCCGGCTCCCGTCGCTGTCGATCACCAGCACTTCCCGGGCAATAATTTGCTCATTGACGAACAAATTCTTGCTAATCTATTTCACCTCCCCATCTATTTCTTGAACCAATGATTAAAACAATAAAGAGCAGGCTTCACCACCTGCTCTGATCATCTAATTCGAAAGATTGATGGCTACCCTGCTAGCTGTGCGCTGCCGGCACGCCTCAGGGTGAGAAGCGGTGGCTTCTGCTTGCATCATATTTTCTTTGAATATATCAAAAAAATACCATCAGGTCAATCTATTTTTTTAATTTGATCTCTTCTTCAAGGGCGGCAATAAAACCGCTTAACGGGGAGGAGCCCTGGTCGCCGGCATCGCGGTGCCGCACCGCCACCAGCTTCGCCTCCTGCTCGCGGTCGCCTACAACCAGCATGTAGGGAATTTTCCTGAGCTGGGCTTCCCGGATTTTGTAGCCGACCTTTTCGTTGCGATCGTCCAGCTCTGCCCGGAGAGAAGCCTCCTGCAAGGTGTGATAAACCTCCTGCCCGTAGGCGTGATGCCGCTCGGTGATCGGGATCACCACGGCCTGTACCGGCGCCAGCCAGGCCGGAAAGGCGCCGCCGTAATGTTCGATCACCATGGCCAGGAAACGCTCCAGCGAGCCGTAGATCACGCGGTGAATCATCACCGGGCGGTGCTTCTGCCCGTCTTCGCCGATATAGGTCAGGTCGAATTTCTCCGGCATCTGAAAATCAAGCTGGATGGTGCCGCACTGCCAGCTCCGCCCCAGGGAATCGGTCAGGTGAAAATCGATTTTCGGGCCGTAAAAGGCCCCGTCGCCGGGATTGATCTGGTAGGGGATACCCTTGTCCTGCAACACCTTTTCCAGGATGGCGGTGGCGTGCTCCCACTGCTCCACGCTGCCCATGGCTTTTTCCGGGCGGGTGCTAAGCTCCACCCGGTATGCAAAGCCGAACTGCCGGTAAAAGCGATCGATCAGGGCGATCACCCCGGCAACCTCCGCCTCTTCCTGGCCGGGGCACATGAAAATATGGGCATCGTCCTGGGTAAAGCTGCGCACGCGGGTGAGGCCGTGCAGGGTCCCCGACGGCTCGTGCCGGTGCACCTGCCCCAGCTCGGCGATGCGCCGGGGCAGATCACGGTAGCTGTGCATGCGCGAGCGATAGACCAGCATGGCGCCGGGGCAGTTCATCGGCTTGATGGCATAGTTCTGCCCATCGATGGTGGTAAAGTACATGTTTTCCCGGTAATGGTCCCAGTGGCCGGAATGCTCCCACAGTTCCCGGTTTAAAATGAGCGGAGTCTTGATCTCCTCGTAACCGGCGCGCCGGTGTTCCTGGCGCCAGAAATCGATTAACTCCTGCCAGATGATCATGCCGTTGTTGTGCAAAAACGGAAAACCGGGACCGGCTTCCTGCAGGCTGAACAGGTCCAGCTCGCGGCCCAGCTTGCGATGATCCCGCTTTTTGGCCTCTTCCAGCTTGGCCAGGTATTCCTGGAGCTGCTCCTCTGAAGGAAAGGAAGTGCCGTAGATCCGTTGCAGCATCGGGTTTTTCTCGCTGCCGCGCCAGTAGGCTCCTGCCAGCCCGGTCAGCTTGAATGCCTTGATTTGACCGGTATGCTCCAGGTGCGGGCCGGCGCAAAGATCGGTAAACTCGCCCTGCGTGTAGAAGCTGATCACCGCATCATCAGGAAGATCGTTGATGAGCTCGAGCTTGTAGGTCTCCCCTCTTTCCCGGAAGAAGGCAAGCGCCTCCTCTCTGCTCATCTCGTGCCGCTCGATGGGAAGCCTTTCCTTGATGATCTGCTTCATTTCCTCCTCGATACGCGGCAGTTCATCGGCCGAGATCGGCTCTGCAAATTCAAAATCGTAATAAAATCCGTTTTCTATCGCCGGGCCAATCCCCAGCTTGACCCCGGGGTATAAGCGCTTTACCGCCTGGGCCAGGACATGGCTGGTACTATGGCGATATCTGTTTGCCCCTTCCGGGGTATTAAAATCAATTGCCGGATCGCTGTATCCCATTTCCTTTTCCGAAGCCCTCCTTGCCGGCCGCTGCCTTTGATAACAGTCTTATCATAAAACTTAAGCAGCGGCCCTGTCAAGGGACGGGCTCCGCAGGATCTTTAGGGATTGGTTTGATCGGAGCTCACCAGGTGAATCCGATCCTGGCGGCAGTTGATGCAATTGTCACAAAAAAAGAGGCGGCGCCCGAAAATGCGCCGCAGCGTGTCGACTGCCCGGGGATAGCGAGGCAATACATTCTGGTGCAGCATAATCTGCCGGGGGGCAACGGATACGAGCATGCTCACCAGGATATCCTCGTAATCGCTCTCCCCGTCATAATCATCCAGGTCGAATTCTTCCCATTCCCGCGGATCGATTTTTTTAAAATGCTGGTCCGCGATCTGAAACTGGCCCCTTTCATCGACTGATAAATGGATCAGATCGATTTTTGGCTGTTGCATCTCTAAAAAATACTTCAACAGCCGCACAAATTCACGGTACTCCTTCTCGGTAAGGTAACCTTCGACCGCGTCATCAATGATGCTTTTGAGTTCCTTCAGGTAATCGGGCAACCGGAAGATGATAAATCCCTCGATATTAAGATGGTCATGCCCTTGCAGGTAGTCGTTGAGCCTGCGGGCAATGACCTCCTGGAAAGTCTCCTGGCGCTGCTGCAAAGGTTCCTTGGCCAGATTCCGCCGCGCCAGGGAGAGAATCGCTTCCCTCTCTTCCTTCCGGAAATAGAAGTAATTATAGCGAAGCAGGTCCTGAAGCAGGTAATCCCGCAGATCACAGGTGATGAACTTGCTGATTAAGGATGAGATTAATGATTCCGCAACACCGGTCCGATCAGCAGCCGTTTGAGGCCATTGGATCAAAAGGTAAAGCATCTTTCCCGCTTTACCGCAATCGCGCCAGTTATGGCATAACTGTATGTTGTTTAAACAAGCGCTTCCCTGCTCCAGCCGGCGCTGTAAGAGAGCAAAAGAGCGCTTGAGTATAAGCAAAAAAATTTTCACCGGGCTTCCTCCTCTCTGCTTTATTATATGAGAAAGCCCGGGAATGTAATACCGGCGTAAAAAATAGAGTTGAACCCTGTTGTTGAAGCTGTCGCTCCGGCTCTCAGCAACAAAAAGCCAAAGATATTTTTATTCCCCATCATGCTGCCCCACACAATGAGAAATAGGAGTATAAAGTTAAGATCTAACCCTGCACCAGGAGGGCGCGGGGGAGGAGCTCGATCTCTACCGGGGCGCAGCCGGGCTGCTCGCCGTCCAGTTCAAGGAGGGTCGGGTCTTTGGCGGTAACCGTGACCTTGCGGCCGCGCAGGGCGGTAATCTTGGGATGGCTTAAATGGGAGCCACGGTATACTTTGGGTAAATTGAAAAGGAGAGAGATTTTACCCATATTCTGCAGAATGATGATGTCAAAGAGGGCGTCATCCATCTCCGCATGGGGCGCGATGCACATCCCGCCGCCAAAGTAGCGCCCGTTTCCAATGACCGCCACGGTCAGGGGAGCATCGCAGACCAGACGATCATCCACGGTTACAGCCATTTGCCGGTTGCGATAGAGCAGCAGGCTGGCCACGGTCCCCCAGAGGAATGAGATAAAGCCGCCCAGGGCTTTGCTGGTGCGGTTAACCCTGGCCACCGTGTCGCCGTCCAGGCCCAGTCCGGCCACATTGATAAAATACCGCGTTTGCATGCTGCCGTCATGCCCGGTAAACTTTACCCGGCCCACGTCGATGGGACGGCGGGAAGCGCGTGCCAGGTGGCGCACCGCTGCTTCCGGTTCCCGGGGAATGCCCAGGGTCCTGATTAAATCACAGCCGGTGCCGATGAAAATAAAGGCGATGGCCGCCCCTTCCCGCACCGGGCCGGAGGCGGTAAAAAAGCCGTTGGCCACCTCGTTTGCGGTACCGTCGCCGCCGACGCTGATGATCAGATCATACCCTCTTTCCAGCATCTGCCGGGTATGGACGGTGGCGTCACCGGGCCCCCCGGTTAAATATGTATCAAAATCAATTCCTTCCTGCGCCAATAACCTGGCGATTTCCGGCCAGCGCCTGGCGGTGGCGCCGTTGGCGGAGGCGGGATTTACCACCGCCGCAACTTTTTTCGGGGTCATGCCGCGATCACTCCTTTAAGACTTTGCGCCGCATTGTTGATCTATCGTTATTGCCGCAATTTTTAAAAATCAGCAGATACTCATGGATCTTGTTCACCCGGAAAACCGAGGGGAAGCCCAGCGGGCGCAGCCGGTTGTATTCTTCATGGCGATCCCAGATGATGATATCGTCGAGGGTCAGGCCGGTCTCCGCCAAGGCGGCGCTGAGATCCATGTGGAGAGGGTAAAAGCGTTCTTTTTTGCGCAGATCCATGACCACAACCACGCAGTGGCGCCCCGGTTTCAGGACAGCGGCGACCCGGGCGAAAACAAGCTGCAGCTCGCTTAAAAATGCCGGGTACTCATCCGTCAGCCCCAGATCGGCGCTGTCATCCCCGTAGAAGCGGTTGGCGCGGCGATCCGCGGTGCGGCGCTCTTTAAGGATGTTCCAGTACGGCGGGGAGGTCAAAACAAAGTCCACGGAGCCGGGGGCGAGGTATTGATCAAGGCGGCGGGCATCGGCGACGATAAACTGCGGTTCCGGCGCCGCGCCGCCACTGTTTTCTCCCTCTACTCCCTCGGCGGCCAGCCGCCGGTAGAAAAGGGCACGGTAATGCTCGTAAAGCTCCACCCCGATTCCCCGCCGCCCGAGCTTGCACGCACCGATCAAAGTGGTGCCGCTTCCGGCAAAGGGATCCAGCACCACTTCGCCCGGTCCGCCGGTAAAAATTTGAATACATCTTTCCGCCAGCGCCACCGGAAAAGAGGCGGGATGGCCCAGGCGAGCCTCGCCAGCGCTTTTCTTCAGATCGCTCCAGACACTGATGCTGTAACGGGTCCAGGTCTTACCGTCCAACTCATTGCAGCGCCGCTTTTTTCTCACGTTATTCTCACTCTTTGTTTATCCTTATCAATCCAGGGCCAGGCCCAAACCGGTCCTTATTTTTACTGCCACCTTTATATTTTCTTGGCCCGGCGCTCCAGTTAGCGGGCTCCCCCGCCGCCGCCGCCACCACCACCGCCGCCTCCGCCGGAAAAGCCGCCTCCGCCGCCGGAACCGGAAGACGAAGAGCTGAAGGCGGTGCGGAAGGACTGCTGCATCGCGGAAGTGACATCGTTAAAGCGCGCCGGATTGGTCATGGCCATGCGCGACCAGGCCGTGCCCATCAGGAAGTGATGTTCTCTAAGCTGGGGATAGACTAGCGTAAGCTGGTCCATGACCTGCTTGGCCACGCCCAGTTCCACCGCGTAGACGAGGTAATGTTCCCATACTTCCAGGGCGGGGATGGTGGAGCGCTCCATCTCGGAAAAATGCAGCAAGAAACGCCGGAAAGCGCGCCAGCGGGCATAGTGATCCGCTCCCAGGGGGGACAGTTTTTTCCGCGCCCCGGCTCCGAGCAACAGCACCAGGCCGCTGACAAAGCATGAGGCGCCGGTAAAAAACAGCGCGGTCTTGATCAGCAACCCGACCCCGATAAAAGGCAAAGCCATCCCGAAAGCCAGGGCGGCCACATTGCTGCCGGCAAAAAGACCTTCCTTTTCAACAAGCTGTTTGATCTGCTCATGCCAGGAGCGATAGAAGATGCGGGTGTTAATGACATTTTTCCGGGCGTATGTTTCGATCTCCTTAAAGCTGACTGCGCCCTTTCCCTGCCCGGCCTGGTCAAAGAGAAAGCGTTTCAGGTTCTCTTCGTGCCCGGTGAGGCGGTCCTCTCCCTCCGAGGAAATGAGGCGATAATCGATCTGCTTTTTCTTGAACAAACCGCTTTCAACCTGGTATTCCTCCAGCCGCAGGTGTCCCCGGCGGGCCAGGTCTAAAACGGTAGCGG
>JAAYGO010000027.1 GCA_012727685.1 Bacillota bacterium
ATAGAGCGTCCGCAGCAGGCCCCGCAGCTCCTCTTCGCTCTGAAAATCTTTCACCGGGCCATGGGCGGTGGAGATCACCTTGGCGTGAAAAGAAATACCGGGGTACACAGCCGGTTTAAATTCTTCTTCCAGGATAGCCAGTGCTTCCCGTATGGCTGGATGATTGGTGTAAAGGACGGTAACTTCGTTGATTTTTTTCCCTTGATGGAGGAGAAAATCGAGTGCGATGGTTACTACTTGCGGTTCAACACCAAGGGTGGCGATCATTGCTTCAGAGTTGTCTGGCGGAGAGACCATTGTATTACCTCTCTCTTCGACATTTTTAAAGTCAATGATCTGTTCCAAGCCTATGACAAGAATCAATATAAAACTGCTTTCTTTTGAACTCAATGCCTATATTATATCATTATTTTGCATTTTTTGCCGCTTTTTTGTTAAAAAATTTAGTAAATCCATTCCTCACCGCCTTTTTTTACACCAATCGACTTGCGCTCGGCATACTTCTGGTTGCCCAATATGTAAAACAGCAGCGAATCTTCATCTTCATTGATCACCTGCTTTAGCTCGATGAGCAAAGAGCGAAAGGTGGCTTCGGTCAGTTCACCTTCTAATACTGAGTTTTGGACCCAGGTTAGGTAGCGCCGGGAAATTTTTAGAACCTTATTGACCCGTTTTACATTGACATCGTACACCAATATTACAAACATTTATTTTCCTTTACTTCATCTACCAGCGGCTGACAAAAGGCTGGTAGGGCTGTTCACCGATGAAGTGTTTCTCCAATTTATAGAGCTCCATCCGGATCAGTGTCTGGTAGCTGATATTGCGCTTAAGCCGGCGGTGATAGAAGGTGCTTGCCAGCTTCCCTTCAAACTCCTGTAAATAAAGCTTCCGCCCCTGATCCTTTAAAAGAGTGACTCCGCCATGCTGTTCAAAGTTCTTTTTGTTTAAGATTTTTTTGCCAACCAGGCTGAAGAGAACCCGGTCGGCAAGAATGGGCTTAAAAATTTCGGCAACATCAAGGTTTAAGGAAAAACGGCGGAAGTTGGTGGCATGCAAAAAGCCAATTCGCGGATCGAGATGGGTTTTATAGATTTCGGTTAAAACTTTAACATAAACAAGTGTGTTTCCAAAGCTAATTGTGGCGTTGAGCGGGTCTTCGGGCGGGCGCTTACTGCGGCTCCGGTATTGAAAGTCTTCTTCGTCGATAATCTGGTTAAAGGAGGTGTAATAATGGCTCCGGGCATTCCCCTCGAAAGCCATCAGCTCTTCTATGCTGCGGGAATCGGTGCATTTTTGAAAGAGATCGGTTATTGCGGAAAGCTGTTGTTGCACTTCTTTGCCCCGGTTTTGGTAATAGCGTAAAACCTGCAGAATATTGGCCAGGGCCCCGCTGACAAATTGTTTTGATAGCTGCAGGCGTTTTTCCGGATCGAGGTAATGTTCGGCCTGCTTCAAGATCATGTAGCCTGAATTATAATGTTCGCGGGGATAGAAGCTGCCGACGTACTGGCCGTGATAGCCAAAAAAATGCAGGATTAATTCATTTTCGTGAGTAAATTCAAGGAACTTTTTATTTACATCTACTTCGCCGAAAATGAAAATGTCGCGCACGCCGGTAACCGGAAAGTAGCGCTTGGCTTCTTCCGTTTCCACGCAGATAGTATTTCCTTTTCGTTTTAAACTCCCGCTTTGAAAAAGGTAAAGGGTTTTCTGCATCACCATGCTCCCGCAATTACTAATGCCGCCTGGAACCCGCTGTTTAAGCCCAGCACAGTTCTGCGTAAGCGCATGTGGAGCAGCGCCTGTTTTTATTAGGAGGCTGGGGAGGGTGCTCCTCGTTAACCAACGCGGTTATAGCTGCCTTGACCGCCTTGATCTGCTCCGACATGGCTTTGTCAAGAATCACTCGTTCTTTGCGCCGCTCTTCGGGGAAGAGCAGTTCCCCTTCGGCCTCTATGCCAATGGCAGCCAGCTCGTGCAAATAGAAAGCCAGTTGCAGCCTGGCCGCCTCCCGGGCGCGGGAAGATTTTTTAACCTCTCCGATAACCAACTGCTTCTTGCCGCGGCGGATCAGGTCGAGGCAGAGGTGGCCAAGGCGAATCTCCTTTTTTTCCCGCCCGTAAGATTGCTGATCAATCAGCCGGCCCAGCGCAAGGTGGACGTTATCCTCATCGGGGCAGATCTGCCTTGAAGCAAGCCAGACCTGGCGGGGGCAGACCGTGTAGGCCTGAACGAGAGTTCCGGTAACATGAAAGTCGTCTCTCAAGGCATCCAGGCTCGCTTTAAGGAATAAGTTAGATGGTAATGTAATCTATTAACCGGCATTCGCCAAGGGCGTTTTATACCATTTTAAATAGTAGCCGATTACTAGCCTGTACTCTGGAAATGGTTGGCTGGTTTTAGCCCCTTGCCCTTTGTTCTTCTTTAAAAATGGTAGAAGGGATGGCTGGCGCCATTTTCAATCTGGATGGTGCCCTTGCTGGCAGGGGCATAGTTGTTTATCAACGTATAATCTCCACCAATTCTTTAAGCTCCCGGGGAGAGGAGTTCAGCTTAGGAAATCCTGCAAACGGTAAAGATCAAATAAATAAGAAATAACCCTACAAACAAAGGGTTTGTAGGGTTATTCGGTGGAATTAAATCGCTAAGAAAGTTCAAGACTGTTTCTCGGCTTACTGCATTTATCTTGTGCAATTTTGGTGAAGTGGGAGCCGCCTAAAAGCTTAAGGCAACCGGCAATCATTCAATACTGGCAATCAATAATGGACGGATCCGCCGTCAACATTGATATTTTGGCCGGTAATGAAAGCCGAAGCATCGGAGACCAGGAAGACAACCGCACCGATCACATCATCCGGCATCATCCCCCGTTGAATCGACCGGTCATCGATATTCCGCTGGTAGTTCTTTTCAAAGGCTTCCTTCGATCCTGCCAACTGCAGAGAAGCCTGTGTCAGGGTATAACCCGGCGTTATTGAATTCACGCGGATCTTATATTGACCGAGCTCGTTCGCCATCGTGCGGGTCATTGCCCAGACCGCTCCCTTGGAAGCCACGTAGTGGCACAGCAGCGGCACACCTTGGAGGATGGAGCAGGAAGAGATATTGACGATGGAACCAAAATTATTTTCCATCATGTAGGGGACCACGGCGCTTGTCATCTGCCAAGTGCCCTTTACATTGATGGAAAAAACCCGGTCCCACTCTTCGGGCTCGATCTCCTGGAACGGCTTCATCGTGAGGCCGCCGTAGAGTGCGGCATTGTTGACCAAAGCGTCGACCTTCCCAAATGTGTCGATGGTCTTGGCCACCGCCGCATGAATATCGTCTTGTTTGGTTATATCGCACACTAGCGGAAGGCATTTTACCCCATACTGTTTCTCGATTTCGGCCGCAAATGGTGGTTCGATCAGGTCGAGAGCCACGATATTGGACCCCTGGGCGGCCAGGGCTTTGACCATCTCGGAACCCAGGCCTCCTGCAGCGCCAGTGACGATGGTTACATAGCCGGATAAATCAAATAGCCCTTTCAAAGATCGGTTTCCTCCTCGCCTTCCACTATCTCTCCGCGCTCCACCTGTTTTTTATAGGCAATGATTGAAAAGAAGCCCAGCACCAAAGGCAACCTAGAACACGTGCAGGACCACAACCGGGATCATGATGCCAATTAATAAAAGTTGTCATAAAAATCTGTTAATTGACCTGCTTTGATTATATATAAATTGCTAAAAATAGTCAATCACTACTGCAGTAACAATCCGGTATGCATAACCGCTCAGAAGGGCTGGCCAGGCAGAGCCATTTCAGGGGTAAATGACATAATCTCCCTATGCGAGAAGATTGATTAATCTATTGATTTATAATATAAATAATGTAACGAAAAAATAACAGGAGGATGAAGCGATGCGGGAATACAAGTATCAATACATAGACGGCCAGTGGAGAGAAGGAACAGGTTCTCATATGCTTGAAAACCGCAATCCATATACAGGCGAGCTTCTCTACACATACCGTTCAGCCTCCACGGCTGACGTTGACGCTGCCTATGCCGCCGCGGCAAGAGCGCAAAAAGAATGGGCCAAGACATCGCCCCACGAAAAACAGGGCATGCTGGAAAAGCTTGCCCAGGCGGTAGAAGAGCTGCGCGAAGACGCTTATGAGTGCCTCATCACCGAGGGCGGCTCCACAAGACCGAAAGCAGATTTTGAGGTAGCCACCTGCATTGAATTTATCAAGCGGGCCATGAATTTTCCTCTAATGATGAACGGGAAAATAATGCCATCAAACATTCCCGGCAAGGAAAATTTTATCTACAGAGAGCCAAAAGGCGTAATCTGCGTAATCGCTCCGTGGAACGTTCCCATGCTGCTGGCCATGCGCTCGGTGGCCCCGGCAATCGCCACGGGCAATGCGGTGGTGCTCAAACCGGCGACTGATACTCCCGGCTCGGCATTTTTGCTGGCGGAGGCGTTTGATAGAGCCGGTTTTCCGCCCGGTCTTTTCAATGTCATCGCTGGGCGCGGCTGCGATATCGGAGACTATATTGTTGAGCATCCGGTGCCGTCCCTCATTTCCTTTACCGGTTCGACAGAGGTGGGCAGGCGCGTTGGCGCCCTCGCCGGCGGTAAAATCAAGGATGTATCCCTGGAGCTTGGCGGCAACAACGTGATGATCGTTCTGCCTGATGCAGATATCAAGGAAGCGGCCAAGGCGGCGGTTTTCGGAGCCTTCTTCCACCAGGGACAGGTCTGCATGGCCCTGAACCGCATCATTGCTTGCAAAGAGATTTACGATGCCTTCATTCAAAAACTGGTCGAAATCGCCGGCGCTCTCAAGGTCGGAGACCCGGCTGACCCCGAGACCTTTATTGGCCCCATTATCAACAGCCAGCAGGCAGATAAGATCGAGAAAGTTGTCAGGGACACCATCGCCGCTGGAGCTAAAGTTGCTCTGGAAGGCAGGCGGGAGGGCAATCTGATCTACCCGTGGATCCTTGTTGACTGTACAAACGATATGCCCGCTGCGAGACAGGAGATATTCGGCCCGGCGGTCTGCATCATTAAAGCCAACGATGAAGATGAGGCAGTCCGCATTGCCAATGACACGGAGTACGGCCTCAGCGGCAGCGTGTTTACCGGGGATCTTTTCCACGGCATCCAGGTGGCCAGGCAGGTGCATACCGGCATGATCCACGTGAATGACCAGTCAATCAACGATGAGCCCCACGTCATGTTCGGCGGTGAAAAATGCTCCGGAGTAGGCCGCTTCAACGACCAGTGGGTCGTTGACAAGTTTACAACTGAAAAATGGGTCAGCATACAGTCCTGTTATCGGGCTTTTTCGTGAGTCAAGGGTGAGTCAAGGGGACGAGTCAGGGGGACGGTGACTTTGACTCACTCCGGGTTCATTTGAGCTAGTGACATATTAAAAAGGAAGAGGCTTACGGCAGCCCTGGCCAACCGGCTCGGATTTGGGGAGGGGAAGAATGATTAAAAAAATACTGCCTTCATTCAGCAACAAAGTGAGAGAATGATTATACTCGAGAAAATGCTTCAAGGTTACAATGATGGAAGGTCCAAGAGTTTTTACTGTCTCGCAGCTACATTGCTTACGCTTAAAAGTCTAAAAGAAGCAATTGTAAAGTCAGAGCAAGCAATAGAAGAAAGATCTATTGGCAAAGATGACATAAAGGGTAAAGTAAAAATACTTAAAGAGATTTTGAATCAAATTGCCCTAGAAGAAAATGAAGAGTTAAAGTATAGAAAGAGTATTAACCGATAAATACAAGGCGGGGGTCTCAAATGATGTGTTTTATCCATAGACATGGGTTTTTGTTTATGGTTCTGTCGGCAGTATTGCTCCTGTGCCTGATTGGGTGTTATGCGCAGGTGCAAAGTCAGACGAGAGTTTCAAGGATGAGGATGTTGGAATAGAATCTGCACAAATAGAATCTACACAAACGGGTGAAGATGAGAGCGAGGTAACCGAGGTAAAGACTTCTGAATTCGCTGATGCTGTTGAAATATTTGATACGCTTAGTGAAGATGAAATTAACTGTTCAAGATTATTGAAGAATATAAAACGAGCCCTAATCTTAACCTGATTTGCCCCGCCGGAAGAATAGAGGCTGGAAAAGAAAATGACCGGTTTTAACGCCGAAGGTGGGAAAGAGCTTCTGCACGATTAGCTCCCGATTCAGCAATAAAATGACCAAGAAAATAGCCTGAACCAGATATTGACTTACTTCAAAGCCTGCGGTAATGCCTCCAATATCGCCGCCATAGATAAAGGGCCCGATAGATAGATTAAAAGCATCAATTAATAACAGGAGGAAGGTTAAGTAATAAAAGTAACTCCTCCAGAAAAGTAAGCGTAAAATAATGCCCACCTCCTAAGAAGCGGGCTTTTCATCACTTTCCTTTTTGATTCGGCACCTGTCCGGTAAACTTTTGGACCAGGGAAGCAATTCATCCAGAGCTTTCTGATCTTTGACATCTATATTTGGCATCTGCTCAAACAAGTACGTCAGATAA
>JAAYGO010000046.1 GCA_012727685.1 Bacillota bacterium
AGGGACGGCGGCAGTGGCCCGGGCATACCTGGAGCACAACCTGAAAGACGGCCCGCAGCCGGTTAAACTATTTTACATGGGGCCCATGTTTCGCTATGACCGGCCCCAAACCGGACGCTACCGGCAGTTCCACCAGTTCGGGCTGGAGCTGTTCGGCTCACCTCTAGCTATTGCCGATGTGGAAATAATCGATCTATCCTATCAATTCTTGCAATCGCTGCAGATCGACGATTTAACCCTCGAGTTAAACAGCGTCGGCTGCCCAAAATGCCGGCCAGGCTTCAGGGAAGAGCTGCTGGGCTTTTTACGCCCCCTGGCTGGCGAGCTTTGCAAAGACTGCAGCCGCCGCTTTGCGGAAAATCCGCTCCGGGCCCTTGACTGCAAGGATGAGCACTGCCGGGCCCTGATGGCGAAGGCGCCGGCCATCACCGATCATCTCTGCGCCGATTGCGCCGCCCATTTCGAGGAAGTAAAAGCGCTTCTGCAACGGCTCTCCATTCCCTACCGGCTGAACCCGCGGCTAGTCCGCGGCCTCGACTATTATACGCGGACCACTTTTGAATTTGTCTCCGGCCGCGCCGGGGCGCAGAACTCCCTGGGCGGCGGCGGCCGCTACGATGATCTGGTGGAGCAATGCGGCGGCCCGCCGACGCCGGGTGTGGGAGTGGCCTTTGGCGTGGAACGGCTGCTGCTGGCGGCCGGAGCGGGGAGAGAGCGGCAGCCCGAAACGGCGCCCGTCTTTGTGGCTGCCGCAGGGACAGGCCTGGCCGGCGAGAGCTATCGCTTGGCGGCGGAGCTGCGGCGGCGCGGTATTCCCGCCGAGGTGGAGCTGCTCAATCGCAGCTTAAAAGGGCAGCTGAAATATGCCGGGCGAAAAAATTTCGCCAAGGTGCTGATCATCGGCGAGCGGGAGCTGGAAGAGGGCCTCGTATCGATCCGGGATATGGCCGCCGGCAGCCAGGAATCGATCCCGCAGGAGAGCTTATGGGAACATTTAGGAGTGGAAGAGCGTGCCGCCGGGGAACCGGCGCGGAAAGCGCTGGCCATTCCCGAAGTGCCCCTTTACCGGACCGCCGAATGCGGGTCCTTGCGCCGCTCCGATGCGGGCCGCATCGCCGTGCTCTCCGGCTGGGTTCACCGCCGCCGCGATCACGGCGGGCTGATCTTCATCGATCTGCGCGACCGGAGCGGGCTTGTACAGCTGGTCTTTGACAGCAGCACGGACAGCGCCCTTTTTGCCCAGGCCGAAAAACTGCGCAGCGAATATGTGATCAAGGTCGAAGGGAAAGTGGTGGAAAGGGCGCCCGAAAATGTCAATCCCACCCTCGAGACCGGCGAGATCGAGCTGCGGGTCACGGCCATGGAGCTGCTGAACCCTTCCCGGACCCCGCCATTTTACATTGAAGATAATCTGAATGTTGATGAGAATTTGCGGCTCCAGTACCGCTATCTCGATTTGCGCCGGCCGGAGATGTACCGCCGCCTGGCGATCCGCCACCGGGCAACCAAGCTGGTGCGCGACTATCTCGATGCGCACGGTTTCCTCGAGATCGAAACCCCGATGCTCACTCGCAGCACTCCGGAAGGAGCCAGGGACTACCTCGTGCCGAGCCGCGTGCACCCCGGTTCCTTTTATGCCCTGCCCCAGTCGCCGCAGCTTTTCAAGCAGCTGCTCATGGTTGCCGGGGTGGAGCGCTACTTTCAGATTGCCCGCTGCTTCAGGGATGAAGACCTGCGGGCGGACCGGCAGCCGGAGTTCACCCAGATCGATATCGAAGCCTCGTTTTTCGGCATGGAAAACCTGTTTACCCTGCTGGAGGGGTTGATGGCGCTGCTGTGGCGCGAAGTGAAGGGGATCGCCCTGCAGACCCCGTTTCCGCGCATGCCCTACCGCGAGGCCATGGAGCGTTTTGGATCCGATAAGCCGGATCTTCGCTTCGGTATGGAGCTGGTGGACTGCACCGACCTGGCCCGGGAATGCGAGTTCAAGATTTTCCGCGGCGCAGCCGAAGCAGGCGGGGTGGTGAAGGCGATCCGCGTGCCCGGCGGCGGGAGGATGAGCCGCAAGGAGATCGATGACCTGGCGGTGCTCGCGGCCGGGTGGGGTGCGAAGGGCTTGGCTTGGATGATCCGCGAGGATGGAGGCTGGCGCTCCCCCATCGCCAAATTCTTCAGCGAAACCCTGCTGGAGCGGCTGGGGGAAAGAATGCAGGCTGGAAGCGGCGACTTGCTGCTTTTTGCCGCCGATCAGCGGGAGCAGGCCTGCCGCATCCTCGGTCAACTGCGCCTGCACCTGGCGCCGCCGGATCTGCCCGACCAGCCTCGCTTTTTATGGGTTACCGATTTTCCCCTCTTGGAATACGACCCCGAGGAGCAGCGTTACGTGGCCGAGCACCACCCCTTTACCGCACCCCGGGAAGAGGATATCCCCCTTCTGGACTCGGATCCCCTGGCGGTGCGCGCCCAGTGTTACGATCTGGTATTTA
>JAAYGO010000043.1 GCA_012727685.1 Bacillota bacterium
CTGGCGCTGGGGATTGACGAATATGTGCTCTGGGACCCGGCCAACAGCAATTATCCCACTGCAGCCTTCTTCACCGCCGCGGAGGCGGATCGCCGGGCGGCGGAACGGGCCGCACAGCGGGAAAGCAAAGGGCAGGATCACCTTAACCGCACCGCGCGCCAGGCGGTGGAGATTTTCCTTGAAGCGATCAAAGAGGGCGACTGGCGCGAAGCCTTTGCCCTGCACCGCACCGGTAGGGAAGGGAGCTATGAAGAAGGGAACCGCTACCGCGCCTGGTTCAATGAAAACAAGGGCAAGCCTAGCACCTGGACCATTACCGGCACCGCCGAAGCCGGCGGCACCATGCTTGTCAACCTTGACCTGGTGATTAGCTCCGGCGGAGAAGAGCACCGGCTCGAAGGTGAACAGTGGGCTGTAGTGATGGAAAACAGCGTCTGGCGCATTAGCCCTTCAAATCGTTTCGTGGAGCTGTGGGAAGGAACGGAGCTGGAGGAAAGGGGTTAAGCGCTCCGGCGTTAGGATTTATTTTGAAGCGATGTTGCTAAGGCCTCCCGCATGAACCCGGGTTCCTTTATGCGGGAGGTCATTCTGTTTGAGGTGATATTCGGACCATGCACTGGTTGTTCTCCTTGCTCATGGCGATTGCCGTCATCGCCATCGGCATCAGCCGTAAACTAAATCTCGGCCGGGTGATGCTCTCCGGCGGCATCACCCTCCTGCTAGCCGGCGGGAAGGCGGCTTTGCTGCCGGAGGTAGCGCTGGCTACCGTTAGGGAACGCTCCTCGCAGGTGCTCCTGATCAGCATCATCCTCCTGGAACTGCTGGGCTACCTGCTCAAGGAAACCGGCAGCCTGCAACGGATCATCAATGGCCTGGGCCGCGTGGTGAGCGACCGCCGCCTGCTCAGCGCCATTTTGCCGGCGTTGATCAGTATCCTGGCCATGCCCGGCGGCGCTGTTTTTTCAGCACCGCTGGTCAAGCAGGCCGGCGAAGAGGCGGGGCTCGATGCCGTCCGCCAGGCGGCGGTCAACCTCTGGTTCCGCCACGTCATTTATTTTGCCTATCCCCTCTACCCGCCCCTGATCCTTGCTGCCGGGTTATCGGGAGTAAATATAGGCATCATCTCCGGTTACAATTTGCCGCTGACCCTATTCGCCCTTGTAACGGCCTACCTGCTGCTCTTTCGCGGGATTGGCCGGCAAAATCTAGGAGCAAATCGAAATGCTGCTGCAATAGAACACTGCAACCGGGGTGGCAAGGGATTATTCAAATTGATCCTCTCGGGGATCAGCTTTAAACTGGCCCTGACTGTTCTGGGGGTGATGTTTTTTAAACAGGCGCTGCAATACAGCGAAACGACCGCCTCGCTATCCGAAGCTGTTCTTCATGCGGGAGTTCCATTACCTTTGCTGATGCTCCTCTTTCCCGCTTTTATCGGTTTTCTCTGTGGCGATAATACCACCGCGGTGGCCATCTCTTTTCCGCTGTTCCTGCCGCTGCTGGATCCGGGCTTAAGTATTTACCCGGTCCAGATAGCCTTTCTTTATTTCAGCGCCACCTGGGGCCATATCTTTACCCCGGTCCACCCCTGTTTTGCCGTGACTAACGCTTACTTCAAGGTCACGGCCGGCCGGGTGCTGCGCCCTTTGTTGATCCCGGCGGGGGCGGTCCTGGCAGCGGCGCTCCTGCAATTTTATCTCGCCCAGCTCATCATTTTATAAATAAAGTGAGGCTCCCCCGCGTAAACATTAGGGGGAGCTGTTCGATTTGCCGTCACTTGCCAACAAATCTCAGTCTATTCGCAGGCTCTGCCTGCGCATCCTCATAAGCTGCGCCGGAGCGGCGGCTGCATCGGTTTACGTCCTTTTGATTGCCGCATGGATCACAGCGGCGGTGCATGTGGTTTTATATGTCAGGGAGGCGCCGCCCCTGGATCCGGCGCGGGTAAAGATGTTCGAAACCACCTACATCTACGATGCGGCGGACAACAAGCTCATGCAGCTTCACGAGGCCCAAAACCGGGTTTATGTAGGCCTCGACCAAATCCCGCTCCATGTGCAGCAAGCCTTTATTGCCTTTGAAGACAGGCGCTTCTTTGAGCATGGCGGCTTTGACCTGGAGGGCAGTCTGCGCGCCCTGATGGCCAATCTGCACCACCGGGAGATTACCCAGGGAGCAAGCACGATCACGCAGCAGCTTGCCCGGAATATTTACCTGCCCCTGGAAACTAGCTTTAAACGAAAGATCCAGGAGATCTGGCTGGCCATCCAGATGGAGCAGCGTTATAGCAAGCAGGAAATCCTGGAGATGTATTTGAACCTGATTTATTTCGGCAACGGTGCTTACGGGGTGGAAGCGGCGGCTCAGCTTTATTTCAACAAATCCATCTCTGAGGTTACCCTGGCGGAGGCGGCCATGCTGGCGGGGCTGATCTCTTCGCCTAATCATTTTAATCCCCATTATAGCAGTGCAGCGGCACTGCGGCAGTGCCGCAAGGTTTTAAAGGTGATGTTCGAACTGGGCTATATCACCCCCGCGCAATACCGCTTTACCCATCGCTACGCATGTACACCCGCTCCGCCGCCTGAACCGGAATACCCGCATCCGTACTACCTTGACTATATCATCCATCACGCCCTGCCGGATATTCTGTTATCGCTGCCCCATATTCATTCGCGAGAGGAAGCCTACAAGGCCATCTACACCGGGGGGCTGAGAGTATACACCACCTTGCAAACCCCGCTGCAGGAGGTGGTGGAGCAGGTTTTGGACTCCGATGCCCTCTATCCGCAAACCCTGTATATTGATCTGGAGAAACTTAACCGGGCCATCCGGGATGGGGAATTCTCGCCGGACCGGGTTGAGTCTTTTCTAGACCCGGAAAACGGCATTCCACAGCCGCAGAGCGCCCTTGTACTCGCCGATCCGCAAAGCGGGGCGGTCCTGGCGCTGGGCGGCGGCAGAAACTATCGCAAGGGCGGGAACGAGCTGCTGCGCTATTTAAGCCTGAGGCAGCCCGGTTCAGCCATAAAGCCGCTGGTGGTCTATGCTCCGGCGTTTGAAGAAGGGATTATATCCGGGGCGGCGTCGCTGCTCGTCGATGCTCCCCTGACGGTGAACGGCTGGAGACCCCGCAATTACGACGGCTCTTTCCGCGGCAAGGTAACGGTGCGGCAAGCCCTGGCCTTTTCGTTAAATCTTCCGGCCGTGCGCCTTTTCCAGGAGCTAACCCCGCCTGTGGGGACCGGCTATGCCGAAGATATGGGCATCAGCACTTTTACGCCGGTTGATACTGACATCTTGAGCACCGCCATCGGCGGCGTCACCTATGGTGTCTCTGCCTATGACATGGCCCAGGCTTATTGCGTCCTGGCCAACGCCGGGGTGAAAAATGATTTGTTTGTGATTCGCCGCATCGAAAACCGCGCCGGCGAAATAATTTATGAACACGAAGGCGCTCCGAAACGAATCTTAAGCCCGCAAACGGCTTTCCTGGTCAACCATATCCTGCTCGACGTGGTTCAGTATTCCACGGCCACCGGTTTGAGAAGCAACCGTCCAATCGCGGCGAAAACAGGAACAACCGACCAGGCCAAAGACATTTACCTGGTCGCCTACACCCCCAACCTGGTGGCTGTTTTCTGGATCGGCTACGACGAGCCTGAGCTGGGCGGAATCCCGCGCGGCTGGCACTATGCCGCCGCCTTTGTCCGGGAGGTGCTTAATGAAGCTTTCAAGGAACTTCCGGTGATGGAGTTTGAACCGCCGGAGGGGATTGGGCGCTACCGAGTCTGCAAAGAGTCGGGCGACCTGGCCAATGAATACTGCGCCGAGGCTAAAACGGCGATTAGCGACTATTTTTTTGACTCCCGGGCGCCGCACCGCGTTTGCAGCGTGCATACCAGGCCTCTAAAAGAAGATGATGGGGGCGATGATGATTAAGGGCGAAGGGATGACGCCACGGTATAAGCGCACTGCCACTGCCGCAAACTAAGGATGTTCCGGAAGTCAGTGATGAGGAAGTGTCAAGTTGCGTGAAAAGCGCAGGATCAAGCCGGTGCCAGGGCGGTTGGCGAGAAAGAGCTGTACATCGCCAGGCGACTCAACCGCTGCAAATATTCAGGAACTGGGACAAACCGATGTGCCACGGCTGGAGGGCAATCTTTTTGCGATCAATATCATCGGGCAAATCGAAGGGCACATGGTCCTGCCGCCCCAGAATAAAACTACAAAATACGAGCATATCATCCCCCAGCTAGTGGCGGTGGAACAGAACCCGAAAGTGGAGGGGCTGCTGATCATTCTGAATACGGTGGGCGGTGATGTGGAGGCGGGGCTGGCGATTGCCGAAATGATCGATAGCTTATCCAAACCCACGGTATCGCTGGTTCTCGGCGGCGGGCATAGTATCGGCGTCCCCGTGGCCGTAAGCGCCGATTATTCTTTTATCACTGAAACAGCCACCATGACGATCCATCCCATCCGCTTGAGCGGTTTTTTGGTTGGCGTGCCCGCCACCTTTGAATACCTGGACAAGATGCAGGATCGGGTCATTCGCTTTGTGGTGAACCATTCGCATATTAAAGAAGAGACCTTCCGCGAGCTAATGTTTAATGTGGGGTCATTGGCCCGCGACATCGGTACCGTGCTGGTGGGCAAAGATGCCGTCGACTACGGCCTGATCAGGGAAGTGGGCGGCCTGGGCAGCGCCGTAGCGAAATTGAATGAACTGGTGGCCGAAAGTAAGAAAGGGGGATAGACCCGCGATGATCCTTTATTCGATCGTGCCCCCGGAAACGATCCTGGAGGGATATGAGTCGTTTAAACCGGAGTATCGGGAGCTGGATATTCCCGGGGGAGGAAAGATGCTGATCGAGCCCCTATCCCCGACCGAGGGACGCCTGGTGCGCCTGATCAGCCCCTGCCCGAATGATTATCTCCGCCCGGAGTACCAGCCGGGCAGGCTTGTCACCTTTAAACCAGAAGTCAGAGGCCGGAGGCCGGAGGCCAGAACATTGTCACCGGGGCGGTTCCAGTAACAATCTAAGGCTGCCTGGAACTTTGTATTCTACAGCGCTCCCCTTGCACGTATGCATGGAAGAGGAAAGGGGAGGGGAGCATGACCGCGGCGAACCTGGCTGCCACCTTCGGTTACCTGGGTCTTTTTCTCTTTGGCCTGCATTTTATGAGCACCAACCTGGTCTGGGCCGCCGGACCGGCCTTGGAACGGTTCCTGGCCCGAATGATCGGAAAACCCTGGCAAGGTTTCCTGGCCGGCGCCATCGTTACCGGGATCATTCAGAGCAGCAGCCTTAGCTCGGTCATGGTCGTCGGCCTGGCAAACGCCAGGCTGATCACTCTGCCCCAGGCGATTGCCGTCATCATCGGGGCCAATGTGGGCACCACCATGACCGCACAGTTTCTGACCGCCCTCAACTTAAAAGGGCTGACCCTGCCCCTGCTTGGCGGGGCGGTACTGCTTTACCTGCTGCCTCTGCCGCGCCTAAAACCCTATGCCGGGGGGATCCTGGGCTGGAGCCTGGTGTTCCTCGGTCTCAACGGCATGGCCGATTCTCTATCGCCCCTCCTGCATACTCCCTTGCTGTCCAATTTGCTCGAACAGGCCGGTAAAGCGCCCTGGCGTGGCATTGGCGCCGGCCTGCTCTCCGCCGCGATCCTGCAGAGCAGCAGCGGCGTGATGGGACTGGTGCTCGGAGCAGCCATAGAAGGAACGATTACGCTGCCGGCAGCGGTGGCGGTTATGATCGGTGCGGATCTGGGCACCTGCACGACCGCCCTGATCGCGTCGCTGGGGATGAACCGCATTGCCCGTGCCGCGGCCTACTCCCATTTGATCTTTAACCTGGTCAGCCTGCTGCTGGCCGCCCTTTTTTTCCCGCAATTGCTTCTGCTGGCCGAAAGTTCTGCTGCCTCGCTGCCGCGCTGCCTGGCGAATTTTCACACCATCTATAACCTGCTCGGCGCCGTAGCTCTCCTGCCCCTGGCCACAGCCCTGGCCAAGTTGCTGACCAAAAACCATAAAACACCAGGTCAGCGATAGATTTTTCATAATATACGGTCATACCCCACACACAGGAAAACCATCCATATGAATGAAAACACTTGTGATGCTTGTTGCTGAGGCCGTCACTACGGCTTTTCAGCAACAAGATCGCTAAAAGATTAGGCCGATTTACAGCGATCAAACAAGGAGAATCGATGCAAACCTGGCCTGTCGTGTATGAATATTTTTATGATTCCCCATAATAGTTGCAATAGCTGAGTTGAATCCAGCAGCCAGCATGCAGAAAGGCGGCCCGGTGCGCTATTGTCCTTAATATTTAAGGGCAGCGGCAGGAACTGGAGCGCCGGGTCAAGAAAATAACACTGGTGGATTGGCAAAAAGTACTAACAGATGGAGGCTTTTCGATGAACCTGATTGAGGCGATTATACTGGGATTGGTACAGGGGTTGACCGAATTTTTACCGGTGAGCAGCTCCGGCCACCTGGTTATTTTCCAGGATTTTTTGGGGATGAATCAACCCGGGGTTACCCTGGAGGTGATTCTGCACTTCGGGACCCTGCTTTCAGTGCTAGTTATATTCGGCCGCGATTTTTTAGAGCTGCTGCGCTTTCCCAAGGACACGGCGCAACGCCGTTTTCTGCTGCTGCTCCTGGTTGGCATGGTTCCCACGGCGCTGATCGCTTTTCTCCTCGGCGATTACATGGAACTTCTCTTCGACTCGACCCTTGCCGTAGGGGTGATGCTGCTGGTAACCGGCGGGATGCTCAAACTGCTCACCCTGCTCACCGGAGGCCAAAAGGATATTAACGGGATGCAGTATCGGGATGCTCTCTGGATCGGTCTGCTGCAGGGAGTTGCCATCATTCCGGGCATATCCCGCTCCGGCTCCACCATTACCGCCGCCATCTGGCGCGGCCTCGCCCAGGCTACAGCGGTCCGCTATTCGTTCATGCTGGCCGCACCGGTGATTTTTGGCGCCACGCTCCTGGAGGTCAAAGATATGATCGCTGCCGGCATCGAAAGGGCGCTCCTGATCAACTACCTGGCCGGAGGGCTTGTGGCGTTCCTGGCCGGCGTAGTCGCCATCAAAACCTTTATTAGCCTTCTAAAACGGCATAAATTTCATTATTTTGCCTACTATTGTTGGGCCGCTGGTGCTTTTACCGTCATTTATGCGCTGATCAAGCACGGATTTGTCTTCTGAGGCCGGATCAGGTATAATCATGTATAGGAAATAAGTGGGAAGGTAAAGGTGTCCCGGTTATGGCTAAGCGGCAAACAAATTATGGAAATGAAATTAAGTCGCAAATCAAGGGCATCATCCTGCTGGCACTGGCGGTTTTCTGTTACGCCGGACTGGTGCAAACCGGACAAACAGGCGAAATCGGAATGTCCGTCCACAATATTCTGCGCACCTTAGCCGGCCGGACCGCCATCGTGATCCCCTTTCTGATCGGCATGCTGGCGCTGCGGCTGATGCTGCCCCAGCGCATCTTCAATGTGAAGACCCGCCTGATCGGGATGATCATCCTGCTGTTGCTGTTCATGGTCTGGGCCCACCTGCAGCTCATGATCGACAACCTGGATGCCCTCGCCGGAGAGGATTTTTTAAGGGTCAGTTTCCGCATGGGCCTGGAAAAGGACGGCGGGGGAGTCATCGGGGGAGCGCTGGCAGTGGTCCTTTTTTACCTTTTTAACGTGGTCGGCAGCCAGATTGTGCTGGCTACGCTGGCCCTGATTTCGCTGCTCCTCATTGTCAATGTATCGCTCGGCACTTTATTCGTCGCCCTGCGGCGCCTCGCAGGCTGGGGGTTGCTGCTCTTAAAAAGGATCGGCCGCTTTTTAAGAGATACCTATGCAATTTTAATGACCGGCACTGAGGAGGAGCGGGGCGCCTCTGAAAAAAAAATAGAGGAAGAAGCTGAGAAAACACCGCTTGCGCCATACCCGGAAGAAGCCTCGAAACTGCTCCAGGAAGAGCCGAGACCGGAAAGCGAACCGGAGCATAAGCCGGAACCTTCTTATTACCAGAAAGAGCGCCGCCTGGCGCTGGTGGAGCCGGTGGAAAACGGCGCGCCGGCCGTATACCGGCTGAAACCAGCTCTTATACCGAAAAAACAATATATCCTCCCCCCATTGGAGCTGCTGGCCAAGCCGAACCGCATCGGCGAGCACCAGCAGGTCAAGGGGATCAAAGAGCGGGCCAGGCTGCTTGAGAACACGCTGCACAGCTTTGGGGTAAAGGCACGGGTGGTCCATGTCCAGTCTGGACCGACTGTCACCCGCTTCGAAGTACAACCGGAGGCCGGGGTTAAGGTCAGTAAAATTATCAGCCTCTCCGACGACCTGGCGTTAAATCTGGCCGCCCCGCTGGTCCGGATCGAGGCGCCGATACCGGGGAAGGCGGCGCTGGGGATCGAGGTGCCGAACAAAATCATTTCCATGGTCTACCTGCGCGAATCGCTGGAAGATGAGAGCTTTCAAGAAAGCCCTTCCCCGCTGACCTTCGGTTTGGGTAAAGATATTACCGGGGTTCCGGTGGTAGCCGATCTGGCGAAAATGCCGCACCTTTTAATCGCCGGCGCTACCGGTTCGGGGAAAAGTGTCTGCCTGAACACGATTATTGTCAGCTTCCTCTATAAGGCTTCGCCCGACCGGGTCCGTTTCCTGATGATCGATCCGAAGGTTGTGGAACTGAGTGTTTATAACGGGATCCCGCACCTGTTGATGCCCGTAATCACCGATCCGAAAAAGGCTTCCCTGGCCTTGCGCAACATGGTTAAAGAAATGGGGCGGCGTTACGAACTCTTTGCCCGCGAAGGGGTACGCGATATCAATACCTTCAACGATTTAATCGCCTCCGGCGGGGCTGAAGGGGAAAGCCTGCCCTATCTCGTGGTGATCATCGATGAACTGGCGGACCTGATGCTGGTCGCACCCGGTGAAGTGGAGGATTCCATCGCCCGCCTGGCTCAGATGTCCAGGGCAGCCGGCATCCACCTGGTCATCGCCACCCAGAGACCTTCGGTAGATGTGCTGACCGGCATCATTAAGGCCAACATTACTTCCCGCATCGCCTTTACCGTCTCCTCGCAGGTTGATTCGCGGACCATTCTCGATATGGCGGGGGCGGAGAAGCTTCTCGGCCGCGGGGACATGCTCTTTTATCCGGTCGGGGCGGTCAAGCCGTTCCGGGTACAGGGCGCGTACGTCAGTGAACGGGAAGTGAAGAACATCACCGATTATATCAGGAGCCAGGGTGAGGCCGAATACGAACCGGTTTTGAGCACCCTGGAAGCGGATGAAGCTGACACGGAAGAAGTCGATCAGCTCTTTCCCGATGCGGTCGAGCTCGTGGTGCGCACCGGACAGGCATCGATCTCCTTGTTGCAGAGACGCTTTCGGATCGGCTATACCCGGGCGGCCCGCCTGATTGATGATCTGGAGCGCAGGGGAGTCGTCGGACCGCACGAAGGCAGCAAACCGCGCGAAGTGGTGATTAGCCCGGAACAGGCTTTGAAGATGTACGAGGAGTACAAGGAGAGAATGAATTCCTGAAAGAAGGTGAGGCCATGGATGAATTGACGGCGTTATTGCGCCAGGCCCGGCTCGAGAAGCAGCTTTCCCTGAAGGATATTAGCGAAATCACCAAGATCCAGCCCCGTTACCTGGAAGCACTTGAAAACGGCGATTTTTCCGTATTTGCCGGCGAGGTATACCTCAAGGGGGCGTTAAAAAATTTTGCCGCCACCGTTGGCCTGGATCCAGCGGAAGTGATGGCCCTCTACAATAAACTGCGCTCCCAGGAGCCGGAAGTGGAGGAAGTGGAGCAACCGGTTGGG
Organism: Bacillota bacterium; assembly: GCA_012727685.1. GTDB lineage: Bacteria > Bacillota > Dethiobacteria > DTU022 > DTU022 > JAAYGO01. The sequence continues at coordinate 9,869 of JAAYGO010000043.1, forward strand.
GAAAAAGTGAAAACGGCAGCCAAACCGCGGCGCCAAAAGGTTGAGGTGACCCGCCAGGGACCTTCCTTTACTGCGGGAGTAATTGTCTTGCTGCTGTTCCTGGTGGCAGCCGCCATCTGGTACGGGATTAAGGGCACTACGGAGGAACCGTCCGGAGAACCTGAACCGCTTCAAAACGGCCAGATACCGGGGGGCAGCAACGCCATCACCGGAGAACCGGTAGTAGAACCGCCGCCGTCGCCCGCGCTAGAGCTAGTCTCCGCAAGCGGTCGCGAAACGGTTTACAGTGTTACCGGAACAGAAGAGATCCAGGTTAAACTGACTTTTCGGGAACTCTGCTGGGTGCAATTGAAAACCGACGGCACCGAATCATTCTATCCCCGTTCCTTTAAAAAGGGTGAAGAGCTGGAAGCAACGGCAACCGACACGGTGTGGATCCGCCTCGGTAACCCGCCCGGGGCCGTGATTACGGTGAATGAAAATGTAATTGAAGGCATGCTTGAGCATACTCACCCCCATAACTTCGTTTTTGTTCTGGAACAATAATTGCCCGGCCAGGGGAGAAGTTTAAGCTTGCAAAACGATTATCGCTATAAGATCGCCGCTGTTTCACTGGGTTGCGACAAAAATCGGATTGATACCGAAGAGATACTCGCACTTTTAGGCCGTGAGGGATATATCATTAGCGCCGACCCGGCCGCCGCTGACCTGGTGATCGTCAATACCTGTGCCTTTATTGAGGAAGCCCAGCAGGAATCGATTGCCACGCTTCTGAAACTGGCCCGGCATCGCCGGGGACGGAAACCGCTAATCATTGCCGCGGGCTGCCTGGCCGAGCATTTTGGCGCGCGACTGCTGGAGATCTTACCGGAACTAGCCGGTGTGATCGGTGTCCACAGCTATTCCCGGCTAGTTGAATTTATCCAAAAATGCCGCTCCGGCCAGCGGCCGGCTTACCTGCTTCCCCCTCCGGAACGCTACTGCAGCCTTGGACCGCGCCTGCTCACCAGTGCTCCATTCAGCGTTTATGTGAAAATAGCGGAGGGGTGCAACAACCGCTGCCGCTACTGCCTGATTCCTTCGCTCCGCGGCCCGCTGCGCAGCCGGCCGGCGCATGAAATCGTAAATGAAGTATGCGACCTGGTCAAAGGCGGTGCGCGGGAAGTAAACCTGATCGCCCAGGATACGACCGCCTATGGGACCGAATCGGGTGGAGCGCCTGCCTTAACCGGCCTCATCAAGCAAATACTGGACGCCGCTCCTGATCTGCCCTGGCTGCGCATTCTCTACGCTTATCCCTCGCGGATCGATGCCGGCTTGATCGAGTTAATGGCCACCGAACCGCGCCTCTGCCGCTACCTGGATATGCCGCTGCAGCATATTCATACGGAGCTATTGCGGCGTATGGGGCGCACATACTCCCGGGAAGATGTCATTGCCCTGATTACCACCCTGCGCAGCGCCATCCCCGACCTGGCGCTGCGGACCACGTTCATGACCGGATTCCCCGGCGAAACGCGCGCCGCTTTCGAAGCGCTAAAGCAATTTTTAATTGAATACCCCTTGCAACATGTGGGTGTCTTCGCCTATTCCTCCCAGAAGGGAACGGCGGCGGCTCTGATGAAAGAGCAGGTTCCGCGCCGGGTTGCCTTAAAAAGGCGGCGTGAACTCTTGGAACAGCAGCAAAAAATTTCGCTGCAGCTAAACCGCGCCCTGATTGGGAAAAGAGTCACCGTGCTTGTTGAGCGTCGCCTTTCTGGCAAAAAGCAGTCTTATTACGGCCGCACGGCGGCCCAGGCCCCTGCAGTAGACGGGGGAGTTTATTTCCGCTCAAGGGAGCCGCTTGCTCCCGGCGATTTTATCACCCTGACGATCACCGCCGCTGCTCCGTACCACCTGTTTGGCGCCAATCCGGCAGCCATCACACTTCCCTGGCGCAAACGGTGAAAGCCGGCAACAGCTCGCTCACTTTTTCCATAGCAATTTTTTCCCTGTTTTCCATTTAAACAGAATGATGTGCCGTTTCTCAGCATTGAGGTGTTGCGCAATGTATATCACCTTTGCTATAATCAAGGTAATTCGTAGATTATGTAAACAAGGGGCGCTTGAGCTGTGAATGAATACCGCTGGCCGGTGATCGCTGTTGCTGCCATAGTGGTATTGGCGTTATTTTTCGGCTTCAACTATTACCGCCAACATTATCTGTATCAGGAGCGCTTTCTGGAGAAACTGCAGGAAATGGAAGCGATCCAAAGTGCTGCCATTAAAGAAGAAAACGGCGCTGCAGTGCTGGAAATCATCCCGGCGGAAGATTACCGGGGCAGCCTGAAGGAAATGATGGACGAAATCGGAGCCATTGCCGCCGCATACGGGCATGCTGATCAAGCGGTAAAATTAGTGGACCGGCGCAACCAGGTGCTCGATTCTTTTGCCGCCGCCGCCTCACCGGCGCTATATGAAGGGGCCCGCCGGAACAATTACCGCTCTGTGGCGGCCACCATTTATGAACTGGCGGAAACTTACCGGCTGGAAGAGGTCTCCTTCGTGGTCGATTCCCGCCATCTCTACCTGCAGGCGCGGGACGGGGACTACTATCTGTATCAGGTTATCCCCCTTGAAAAGCAGGAGGGGAAAATATGAGAATAAGAGATGTGCTCATGGGAGTAGCAGTTGCCCTGGTCATTATCTTGCTCTGGTACCAGCCCAGTTTTATCCCGATCGTTTTTTTGGCCGGCCTTTTTTTCCTGCTCTTCCGGTTTTCCAGCTTTAAAACACCCCGCTTCAGCGCTGTGGGCCGGAGTCTCGCCAAGCGAAAACCGGTTGGTTTTGACCAGATCGGCGGCCAGGAGGTAGCCAAAAAGGAACTCCTGGAAGCGCTTGATTTTCTGCTGAAACCACAGCAGATTCGCCGCATGGGTATTCGCCCGATCAAGGGGATTATGCTGGTTGGACCTCCGGGCACCGGAAAGACCCTGCTGGCAAAGGCGGCCGCCAGCTACACTCAATCTTCTTTTTTAAGCGTGGCGGGAAGTGAATTCATCGAGATGTATGCTGGGGTGGGGGCACAGCGCGTGCGCCGCTTATTTGCAGAATGCCGGGCCAAAGCGCGGCAGGAACATAAGAAGAGCGCCATATTATTTATTGATGAAATTGACATCCTCGGGGGCAAGCGCGGCATGCACAGCAGCCACCTCGAGTATGACCAGACTTTGAACCAGTTCCTGGTTGAACTGGACGGTCTCGGCTGCCATGATGATGTCAATATCCTGGTCATCGGTGCGACCAATCGGCCGGAAATATTGGACCCGGCCTTGCTCCGTCCCGGACGCTTTGACCGGGTGGTCCGGGTGGATCTGCCCGACCTGGAGGGAAGGCTGCAAATCCTTAAGTTGCACCTTACCAACAAGCCTCTTGACCGGCAGGTTGACTTGAAAAAAATAGCCAGGGAAACCTTTGGTTTTTCCGGAGCCCACCTTGAAAATCTTGCCAATGAGGCGGCCATCCTGGCGATGCGGCAAAACGAAGCAACGATCAAGGAGCATCACCTCGTGGAGGCCGTAGACAAGGTCATATTGGGCGAGAAGCTGGATCGGAAACCGGACCGGGAAGAGCTGTGGCGGGTGGCGGTTCATGAAACCGGCCATGCCCTGGTCAGTGAAATCGTTAACCCCGGTTCAGTCTCCACGGTGACCATCACCCCGCGGGGTAAGGCACTGGGATATATGCGCCAGCATCCGGAGCGCGATTATTATCTGCATACCCTTGAATACCTGGAACGGCAAATCGCCGTGCAACTGGGCGGATCTGTCAGTGAAAAGTTAATCCTCGGCAGCCGCAGCACCGGAGCAATCGGCGATTTTAACCAGGCGGTGGAGCTGGCGAAAAAAATCATCGGCGCCGGTCTTTCCTCCCTGGGAGTGGTCAGCATCAAGGACCTGCCCCGGGGGTTGTTGCACCGGACGATCCGGCAGATTATCAATGCGCAGGAGCAGTGTGTAACCGATTTGCTGGCCGGGCAAAAAGGGCTGATCAAGGAAATCGCCTCCATTCTAGTCGACGAGGAGAAGATCAGCGGGGAGCTATTGCGCGAAAAAATAACGGTTGCCCGCGATGAGCCCCGGCAAGCCGTGCTATAATGAGATTGCGGTGACTGCTTTGGGCAAGGCTTCACATCAACTGCTGCAGCCCGGCAGCAACGCCGCCATTTTTGCGGACGAAATGGGGGCTGAGCAGTGAAAGCGGATTTGCTTTTTACCGGCAGCGAGTTATTGACCGGCCTGGTGGAGAACACCAATGCCGGCTACCTGTCGCGGCGACTTGGCGGCGCCGGCATCCAGGTCCGGGAACAGCGGGTGCTCCCGGACGATTTACAGGCCATTGCCGCAGCCATGGAGAGGAGCCTGTGCTTAAGCGACGTGGTGATCGTTACCGGCGGTCTCGGGCCGACTGATGACGATCTGACCAGGGAGGCGGCGGCATACTGCCTCCGGCGTAAGCTGCGGCCCGATGCCAGACAGATGCAAATACTGGAATTTTTTTTCCAGGAACGGGGCCTGGAGATGCCGGAGGCGAACCGCAAGCAGGCGTTAGTGATCGAGGGTAGCACGCCGCTGGACAATCCCCGCGGCACCGCACCGGGGGCGTTGATCGAAACGGAAGGGAAACTGCTCTTTCTCCTCCCGGGACCGCCTTTGGAAATGCAGCCCATGTTTGAAGAGGCGGTGCTGCCCCTGCTGCGCGGCAGGGCCCGCGATGACTTTTTCTTAGTCAAAACCTTGAAATGCACCGGCCTGGGGGAATCTCAGCTCGCGGCAGCGGTCAAGGAGCTGGGCCGGTGGGATAATCCTTCCCTCTCCCTGGCTGCCCGGGGGATGGAGGTTCACCTGCAGTTAAAGGCGCAAGGTGAGACGGCAGCGGTAGAGGAGCTGATCGCTGCCGCCTCGCACCGCTTGCGCCGGGCACTTCGAGATTATCTTTACGGCGAAGACGAAGATACACTGGCCGCCGTGGTCTCCAGGCTACTGATTGAATCGGGGCAAACCCTGGCCCTGGCGGAATCGTGCAGTGGCGGTTTGCTGGCCGACATGATCACCGATGTACCCGGCAGCTCCCGCTTTTTTAAGGGGGGATTGGTGGCTTACAGCCTGGCGGCGAAAGAAGCCTCCCTCGGCCTGGATCGGACCTTCCTTGAACGGGAGGGGGCCGTTAGCGAATGGACAGCCCGGGCCATGGCCAGTGCCGCGCGGCGCAAGCTTGACGCCACCATCGGCGTCGGAATCACCGGAGTCGCCGGCCCGGACACCGATCTGGACGGCCGTCCGCTGGGTTTGGTTTATATCGCCATCGACAACAAGGACCGGGTTAGCTGCCGGGAGATGCATTTCCGGGGCATCCGCCGCACCGTAAAGATCAGAGCTGCCCAGGCAGCCTTAACCATGCTGTGGAGGAGAGTTCGCCCTGAAGTTTAACGCGCGAATCAAAAAAATTATTTACTGGTTAAGCTTGAGCTTAATAAGCCTGCTCAGCATGTTTATGGCAGCAGGCTTATTTAGTAGCGCTCGCTTTGCGATTAGCGCCTTTGAATTCACGGTAGAGCTGATCCCCTTCCAGCGCGGCGAGACGGTCATCTTTTTGCCGCCTGTCGGAGAGCTGACGGCTGCCACACACCGCTGGCCTTTCCTGATCAAATTGACTCTCCTCAATGTGGATCTGGAGCTGCTTGCATCTGAGCTGGAAACACTGGATGAGGCGCAAAACCTGCACTTCTTTCTGGAGCAGCTCCAATCACAAATCGGATTCTATCTGCTGCGCATGGTGGCCATCACTTTTATCTGCGGCGCGCTATCGGTTTTCTTGCTGCTGCGCCCAAAGCGCAAATGGTTAATCGCAATTGGAGGCCTGCTGGCGGGATCTTTTTTCCTGCTGCTTTTTTGGAGCACCATCTATTTGCCTTACGACTACGATGCCTTTAATCAGCCCCGCTATACCGGAGCGATCAGCGCGGCGCCATGGGTGATTAACCTCTCGGAACAGACCGTGGCCGCCATCAAATCGATGGGAAAGCAACTGGAAGTAGCCGCCGTCAACCTGCACAGCCTGGCGCAGCAGTTGGAACAGATCCGCTTCTCCGAACCGGCAGATGGCCTGCGGGTGCTTCATGTTTCCGATATTCACAACAATCCGGCGGCTTTCGATTTCATTGAAAAAGCAGTCGGCACTTTCCAAATCGATTTGATTATTGATACCGGTGACCTGACCGACTATGGCAGCAGCCTCGAGGCAGAGTTAATCACGCGCCTGACCGCCCTGCCTGTCCCCTATGTTTTTATACCGGGCAACCACGATTCCCCCCAGGTGATTGAAACCATGCGTCAAAAAGGGGCCATTGTCCTCGAAGGCGAGACCGTTGAGATCCTGGGGCTGCGCATCTTCGGCATTGCCGACCCTTCCGCAAGCGGGCCGGAGGTGGCGATCGCCTCCGAAGAGTATCTGCGTTCTTGCGGCCGGGAGGCATACCGGTTACTGCTCAATGAGGAGATAGAGCCGGACATTGTGGCGGTCCACAATCCCCTAGCCGGAGAAGGCTTTTCCGGTCAGGTGCCTCTGATCTTAAGCGGTCACACGCACCGCGCCCGGGTGACGCTGGAGAGCACTATTTCCATTAACGCCGGCACTACCGGCGCCGCGGGAGTGCGCGGGCTCTACGCGCCCGGTGAGAATCCCTACAGCATGGTTGTTCTCTATTTTGACAGGAGCGAAGGCGAAAGGCAGACCCTGGTGATGGCCGATCTGCTCAGCGTGCACCAGAACCAGGATTCTTTTACCCTGCAGCGCTACTATAACCAAAACAGCCTGCAGCCGGTAACCATGGAATCCAGCCACGGCGCGGGGGAGGAGCAGGACGAAGCCGAGCAGCCGGATATAAGGTAAGGGGAGAGACACGCCCCTTTGGATCCAGCTTTTTCTCTCCCATTCATGATGCGATATGCCCGCCAGTGAGAAAAACTCCACCTTTGGCAGGATAAAAGCGCTGCTTGCAGAACTCTAGTAGCGATTACCGGATTATGCCAGCAATAAGTTTGGTAAAAGGTGACAGTTGACGATGCGATTATTCATTGCGGCAGATCTGACCGTGCAGCAAAAAAAAGAGGTCTCGGCTTTTCAGCGGCGCCTCTCCACTTATTTGGAAGGAGTTAAATGGGTCCGGGAAGAGGGGCTGCACCTGACCCTGAAATTTTTAGGTGAAGTGGATCCCGGGCGCATTGCAGATCTGGAGGCGGCCATGGCCGCTGTGGCAGAAGAGATTTCTCCCTTCCAGATGCGCTGTGGTGGGGTCGGTGTTTTCCCGCCCTCTGGCCGGGCCCGGGTAATCTGGGCCGGCTTGCAGGAGGGTGCGGCGGAGCTTGCGAAGACGGCAGCCACACTGGAAAAGAAGCTGCTTTGTCGTGGCTTCCCGCGCAGCGATCGCCCATTCAAGCCGCACCTGACCCTGGGCCGGGTGCGTGATCCTCTGCCGGAACAGGTGATTCGAAGATTCATCTTGCAAGAAAGTTCTTTTCTAAGCTCGCCGGCGTTGATTGATGCCATCACCCTTTACCAGAGCAATCTCACCCCGCAGGGAGCGTTTTATAAAGCTTTACGGAGATATTATTTAACTGAAAATGCAGGAAAATAATGCTTAGATCCAGAACAATTATTTTGAGCGTTGATGGACCCGAATCAAGGGGGTATTGGAATGGAAAAGGAAAAAGCGCTAGAAATGGCTTTGCTGCAAATTGAAAAGCAATTTGGTAAAGGTTCAATCATGCGCCTCGGGCAGGGCGTCAAGCCGGGTATAGATGTAATCTCCACCGGATGCCTGGCTTTGGACGTGGCCCTGGGTATCGGGGGACTGCCGCGCGGGAGAGTAATTGAGATCTTTGGCCCAGAGTCGTCGGGAAAGACCACGGTGGCGCTCCATGTAATCGCGGAGGCGCAAAAAGCGGGCGGATATGCCGCTTTTATCGATGCCGAACATGCGCTGGACCCCCACTATGCTTCCAAGGTCGGTGTGAATATCGAGGAACTCCTGGTATCGCAGCCCGATACCGGGGAGCAGGCCTTGGAGATCGCCGAAGCGCTGGTCCGCAGCAGCGCCATTGATGTTTTGGTGATCGACTCGGTGGCGGCACTGGTGCCGCGGGCGGAAATCGAGGGAGAGATGGGGGACGCACACGTGGGGCTGCAGGCGCGCTTAATGAGCCAGGCGCTGCGCAAACTCTCCGGAGCAATCAGCAAGTCGAGGACTACGGCAATTTTCATTAACCAGATCCGCGAAAAGGTAGGCGTGATGTTTGGTAATCCCGAAGTGACCCCGGGAGGCAGGGCATTAAAGTTCTATGCCTCGGTGCGCCTCGATATACGCCGGGTAGAGTCGCTTAAAGTGGGGAGCGATCAAGTGATCGGCAGCCGCACCCGGGCTAAAGTGGTTAAAAACAAGGTGGCGCCTCCGTTTAAGGTGGCTGAGTTTGACATCCTTTACGGTCAGGGCATCTCCACCGAAGGCTCTCTGATCGATCTGGGGTTCGAGTATAAGATCATTACTAAAAGCGGGGCCTGGTATTCGTATGGTGAAGAGCGGCTGGGACAGGGACGCGAAAATGTGCGCGAATTCTTGAAGAATAATCCCGACCTGGCCGCTGAAATTGAATTGAAAGTGCGGGAAGTCTGCGGATTAATCCGGCCGGTGGAGGCAGAAACCGCACCGTCAGCCGAAAGCGTAAAAAAAGAGGAAGGAAAGTAACCGCCCGCCAAGATGCAAGATCCGTCATCCATAAAAGAAGCCCGTTCCAAACTATTGCGCTGGCTCGGTTACCGGCAGAGAAGTATTCAGGAGGCACAGCTTTATCTAGAGAAAAAAGGTTTTTCCGCGCCGGTAATTGAGGCGGTCATCGCAGAGATGCTTAATTACGGCTACCTTGATGATGAACGCTTTGCCGGCGAGATGATGGAGAGCTACTATCAACGCGGTTACGGACCGCGCCGGGTTTGTCAAGTTTTGCGGCATAAAGGGATTGACTTAAAAATTATTGAACGGCTGCTGCCGCAATATTTTACACCAGAAAATGAGCTGGCCCTCTGCCGGGAGGCGCTGGAAAAGAAGGTGGGCCGTGCTCCCGGTGAAGCAGATCGGCAGTGGCTCCGGCGACAGTCGGCTTTCCTGGCCAGACGCGGTTTTCACAGCGCGGTAATCCTAAAAGTGCTGCAGGATTACGGCCTGGCCGAACTATAGGCGGCATCTTGACATAACATTGTTAAAAAGGTACAATGACTAGGGCTAGGTAATATTAGGCAACTTATCGGACACTGATTCTTGCTTCATGACTTAAAAGAGAAGGCTTGGTGCCTATTTAGGCCTGACCAATAGATTTAAAAGCATAAAGACTGCTTTGCAATAAGGTACAGGTAAATTTTAACTTTGTACCGACCCTTCTCTTTTAAGCTGTGTGCGACCAACACAGCTTAATTTTTTAATTGAAACGGAGGTGGAATAAATATGTTAGGGTATGTGCTAGCGACAATTGCTGCCCTGGCTGTCGGCATCATTGCCGGTTACTATATCCGAAAACTAATCGCCGAAGCCCGGATCACTTCTGCGGAAGAGGCGGCCAAAAAGATCCTTGAAGAAGCGGAACAAGAAGCAAATGCTCTCAAGCGTGAAAAATACCTGGAAGCAAAAGAAGAAGCGCACCGCCTGCGCAATGAGATGGAAAGGGAAAGCAGGGAAAGGCGCGTTGAATTACAGCGCTTTGAACGCCGGTTAATGCAGAAAGAAGAAAGCCTCGATCGCAAAACCGGCTTTATCGAACGGAAAGAAGAAGAACTGCGTAGGAAAGAGGAAGATAACAGGCAAAAACAGGAGAAGTTGGATCGCCTTTGCCGGCAGCAACAGGCTGAACTGGAAAAAATATCAAATATGACCATGGATGAAGCCAAAGAGCTGCTGTTGCAGCGGGCCCGGGAAGAAATAACCCATGAAATGGCAATCATGGTCAAAGAGGTTGAAAATCAAGCCAAATCCGAAGCGGAGAAACGCGCCCGTGAAGTTGTCACCATGGCGATCCAGCGTTGTGCCGCGGATCACGTCTCCGAATCAACCGTTTCCGTAGTCAACCTGCCCAATGATGAGATGAAAGGGCGGATTATCGGACGCGAAGGGCGCAATATCAGGACACTGGAAACCCTGACCGGGGTTGATCTGATTATTGATGATACACCGGAAGCGGTGATCTTGTCGGGCTTCGATCCGATACGCCGGGAGATTGCCCGTTTAGCCCTGGAAAAATTGATCAGCGACGGCCGCATTCATCCGGCGCGGATCGAAGAAATCGTGGAAAAAACGCGCAAAGAAGTGGAGAACCAGATCCGGGAAGAAGGAGAGCAGGCTACATTTGAAACGGGGGTCCACGGGTTGCATCCCGAACTGATCATGCTGCTGGGCAAATTGCGTTACCGGACCAGTTACGGTCAGAATGTCCTGCAGCATTCCATTGAAGTAGCCCATCTGGCCGGGACAATGGCCGCAGAATTAGGCCTGGATATCAATTTTGCCAAACGGGCCGGTTTGCTGCACGATATCGGGAAAGCGGTGGACCATGAAACCGAAGGTTCACATGTCACTACCGGTGCGGAGCTGGCAAAAAAATACCGGGAGTCGCCGGAAATTGTCAATGCCATTTCCGCCCATCACGGGGATACCGAGTTTCAAACCCTGGAAGCAGTGCTGATTCAAGCGGCGGACGCCGTTTCAGCAGCACGGCCGGGAGCAAGGCGTGAAACCCTGGAGACTTACATCAAGCGGCTGCTCAAATTGGAGGAGATCGCCAATTCCTTCGAGGGAGTCGATAAGGCCTACGCCATCCATGCCGGAAGGGAAATCAGAATTATCGTTAAACCGGACCGCATTGATGATTATACCTCGATCCAGATGGCCCGGGACATTGTGAAAAAGATCGAAAGTGAACTCGAGTATCCGGGCCAAATTAAGGTGACCGTAATCAGGGAAACAAGGGCTGTTGATTACGCCAAGTAATGCAGCCTTTGCTGCTAACTTTTGCTGTGCCCTTAACCGGGCACTTTTTTATTTTTTGGGCAGGAATTTATCGGCACGATATTGAATAAGAGAGAACCAAGATAAAGGAGGCTACTAGATGCAGGGTGAATCACTTGAAGAGTCATATCACATCAATCTGGTCATCAATATCCTGATCCGCTACCCGGAAATTTTTACGGTAATGTATAACCTGGAATCATCCTCATTCAATTTGTCATATATGATCAATAAACGGTTAACTAGGGACAAATACATGGAGCTGGCCCGGCTATTGGAGGAGAACCTGGAGGCTTACCGCTTTTTTAAGAAGAAGGAACGCCATCCGATAAAATTGCGCAAAAAATCTTTTAGCGGGTTTACGCAGCTCGAAATTATTTTACCCGGCGGCAGCCAGTTGAACGGAGAAATAGGTTTAATTACCTCCATCATGCGCGATAACTTTAAGGGTGATCTGATCAGCGAGATGCGCCTGGGAGATGACGACCTCTCCGAAGAGGAACCGGTTTCATGGGATGAGCTATTGGAGTTACTATTGAACCGAAATCCGGACAGCCATGCGAAGAAACTGTTTGCTTTTCGTGATTCCGGCAAAGTATACGTTTATGATAAATAAGAGGAAAAAATTTTGTCGCTTCCTGTCAGATAATTAAGAAATATCTGTAAAGTAGGTTGTAACTATTCTAAAAGTTTTATTTATTGGCGATGTGGTAGGCCGTCCGGGGCGGGAATGCCTGAAAAAAATGCTGGCCGGGATCGTGCGCGAGTGGCAGGTTGACCTGGTGATCGCGAACGGTGAGAACGCTGCCGGCGGTTTCGGGATCACTGCCGCAGTCTTTCGGGAGCTGCGCGCAGCGGGTGTTGATCTGGTTACCGGGGGAAATCACATTTGGGACAATAAAGACGTATATACTTTTATAGACGTGGAAACACGCTTGCTCAGGCCGGCCAACTATCCTGCCGGCACCACACCGGGGCGCGGTGCAACGATTGTTAGAGTCAAGGATCAACCGGTAGGCGTGATTAATCTTTCCGGCCGGATATTTATGCCGCCGATAGACTGCCCGTTCCGGCGGGCTGAGGAGGAGGTGTATAATCTTAAAAGCAAGACCAAAATAATTCTGGTCGATTTTCACGCGGAAGCCACTTCAGAAAAGCAGGCTTTGGGGTGGTTCCTTGACGGTAAGGTCAGCGCTTTAATCGGCACGCATACCCATGCGCAAACAGCCGATGAGCGGATTTTACCCCAAGGAACGGCTTATATCTCTGACGCCGGTTTTACCGGATTATATAATTCAGTGCTTGGGGTTGATCCGGAAGCAGTCCTGTTCAAAATGTTGACCGGCCTGCCAAAGCGTTTTACCATTTCCTGCGGGGAGGAGATGCAGTTCAACGGGGTCATAGTAGAAATAGACCGGATCACCGGTAAGGCGCGTTCAATTAAACGGATACTCGAGGTGATTAGATAAACCGAAATAAACATTATAATCTTACAATTCTGACAGGAAAATTTAGCTTTAATCTTGAATGTATAACCATATAAACCCGTAGAAGGAGGAATTCAACAATGGCCGAGGTATTGAAAGTATCAGCTAAATCAAATCCCAATTCTGTAGCGGGTGCCCTTGCCGGCGTGTTGCGTGAACGAGGAGGCGCGGAAATTCAAACCATCGGTGCCGGCGCATTGAACCAGGCGGTAAAAGCTGTGGCCATCGCACGTGGGTTTGTTGCTCCGGGAGGTATTGATTTAATCTGCATTCCCGCCTTCACGGACATTCAGATTGACGGTGAGGAACGGACGGCTATTAAACTGATTGTTGAGCCCCGTTAGCTTCCCCGCTAAGCTTACAGACTGCGGACACCCTTCCAATGGGGGGTGTTTTTTTTATCTAAATCGAGTAAAATGAAGTATGACCGAAATTATAGCACCAATCGTTGATTGCCATTGCGATACTCTCTGGCTTTTTGACCGGAAAGAATACCATTTTAACCGCAAAAACCGGATCGGGCACATTGATTTGCCGCGCCTGCAATCGGGCGGGGTAGCCGTGCAATTTTTTGCCGTCTGCACGGCCCCAATAAAGGACCGCGGCACCCCTTTGGAAGCAGCCCTACATTACCTGATCCTTTTCGATGAGATGTTGGCCAGGACTGGCACGGCGGTCTTAAGGGTGGAAAAGATGCAGGACCTGGATGAAGCGGAAGCAAACGGCAAAGTGGCCTGCCTGCTGGCCCTTGAAGGCGCTGAACCCTTATGCGGCAATTTGGAACTGCTCTCCCTTTTTTACCGCCTCGGAGTGCGCTGCATCTCCCTGACCTGGAACGAACGCAATTGCTTTGCCGACGGATGCGCTGAAGAGATTTCCGGTGGGGGCTTGACCAGGTCCGGGCGCCTCCTCATCTCCCGGATGGAAGCGCTCGGTATTGTCCTGGACCTGGCCCACCTCTCCCGGGCCGGTTTTCGCGATGCCCTTGAACTGGCAACGCGCCCGCCCCTGGTCTCCCACGCCAATTGCTTCCGCCTGTGCGAACATCCGCGCAATCTTACCGATGAGCAGTTAAAACAACTCGCGGAAAGAGGCGGCGTCATGGGACTCACCTTTTACCCCCCTTTCATCACCGGGACAAAGACGGCGAGTCTGGATCAACTGCTCGATCACTTTGTGCATGCCGCGTCGGTCGCCGGCGTAGAGCATGTGGGCATCGGTTCCGATTTTGACGGCATTTCGGAAAGCGTTGAAGAACTGGATCACGCCGCCTGTTATCCGGCTTTGCTCGCCGGGCTGCGGCGCCGCGGTTTTAGCTTCCGGGAAATCAAGCAAATTGCCGGAGAAAATGTGAAACGGCTGCTGAAGCAAAACTTGAAATGAAAAACAAGGTGAAAGCAGATGGCATTGGTGAACGGGAGCGTAGATTTACATATCCACAGTAGTGCCTCCGATGGCTTGTATAACCCTGCAGAGGTGGTTGCATTGGCCAGCCAGGCCGGGCTGCAGGCGCTGGCGCTGACCGACCACGACACGCTCAGCGGCCTCGACGAGGCGGAGGCAGCCGCCAGGCAATGCGGAATCGAGTTTGTTCCCGGGGTGGAGCTGACCACCTACGCAGGAGAGCAGGAACTCCATATCCTCGGCTATTATCCGGCCAATCGTGCGATCCTGGAGGAGGCCTTAATCGCGCTGCGGCGCGAGCGCTACCTCCGGATGGAAAAGATGGTCGCTCGCCTGCGCGAGGCCGGATTTCCGGTCACCATGGCGGCGGTGCTCGCGGAAGCAGCGCCGGCGGCACCGGGCAGGCTGCACCTGGCCAGGGTGCTGGTCAAACAGAAAATGATCGGCAGCCTCGAGGAAGCTTTTTCCCGCTACCTCGAGCGCGGTAAACCGGCATATGTCCCCCGGCGCACCTTTCGTCCCGAGGAGGCGCTGGCCCTGTTGCGTGCCGCAGGAGCGATCCCCGTCTTCGCACATCCGGGTCAGAGCGGCGCAGCCTATCTGGAACCGCTCATTGATTCCGGATTAAAAGGTGTGGAAGTGTATCATCCCGATCATGGTAAGAAATTACAGAGCTATTACAGGAGGCGGGCGCAGGAGCTGAATCTATTGATTACCGGCGGCTCCGACTTCCACGGCGACCCGGGCCACCGCGCCCAGCGCCCCGGCAGTTGCAGCGTCCCGTATTCCTGTCTCTCCCTGCTAAAAGAGCATCGGCATTAAACCACCTTCCGAACACCGTTGGGCAAGTTCTTTTCAGCTGTCAAATTAAATGATACAATAGTGAGAAAATCCCTGGGTGGATGAGGTGGCAGCGAACTTTTCTGCGCGCCGGGGAATAGTTATAATAATTAATTATTAAGGAGGAAAAGGGTGGACAACACTGCACTAGCTTTTCTAGTCCTGATCGTCGGCTTTCTCGTGGTAATGTTGATTCTTTTTTTACTCTACCTTCTGCTTGTTTTGTTTAGCCGTCTCTTTTACCACCAGAGTGTTGAGAGTCCGGCAAGCATAGAGATAGAAAGGGGAAAGCCTGAACTCACCCCATCCTTCCTATCACCGCAGCTCAAAGCAGCAATCACTGCCGCCGTATATCAATATCTGTCAGAACCGCTTCAAGGGTCGCGGATTGCAATAACAATCCACCAGGATCAACTGCTCAGCCGCTCCGGCTGGGCGGCGGCCGGGCGTAAAGCGCTGCTGGAGAGCCGGTGGGAGTTGGAACTATTAAGGAGGAAAAAAAGATATGAAAAAATTTAGAGTCACAGTCGATGGGCAAATTTTTACGGTTACAGTTGAAGAACTCTCCGGTGAGCCTGCCTCGCCGCAATTTAAACCCGAAATTTCGGTTGAAACGCAGTCGCCTGTGCAAAAAACAGCTGCAGAAGAGAGGCCAGTCTTTTCCTCCGAGAACGGAAAACCTGTTCCGGCGCCCATGCCCGGTTCGGTTATCGAGGTGCTGGTGAAAGACGGCGATCAGGTCAAGGAAGGAGACACCGTAGTAATCCTTGAGGCCATGAAAATGGAAAATGAAATTACCGCACCGCAAAGCGGCACTGTCGTCAGAATCCTCGTTAAAGCAGGAGACACCGTTAATACCGGCGATATACTGATGGTGATCGCTTGAAGTGTTAGGAAGACGCGTAGCATTCGCACAAAGGAGGGGAGCAGGTGACCGAACTGCTGCTAGAATTCATTCGCAACACCGGTTTTGTTAATCTCACTCTAGCCGAGGTGGTCATGATCGGCATCGCTTGCGTGTTACTATACCTCGGGATCGCTAAAAAATATGAACCACTGCTGCTCGTTCCGATCAGTTTTGGGATCCTGCTGGTAAATTTGCCCCTGGGCAACCTGATGCAGGCTGAAACAGCTACCCAAATCGGTGGACTGCTGTATTATTTTTCGCGCGGTTTAGAGCTGGGTATTTTCCCGCCGCTGATTTTCCTCGGCATCGGGGCCATGACCGATTTCGGGCCGCTGATTGCCAACCCGGTTACCCTGCTTTTGGGCGCAGCCGCCCAGCTGGGAGTCTTTCTCACCTTTATCGGGGCCTATGCCCTCGGCTTTACACTCAAACAGGCCGGAGCGGTAGGGATCATCGGTGGTGCGGATGGCCCCACCGCCATTTACCTGGCTAATTACCTGGCGCCGGAGCTGCTGGGCTCCATTGCCATTGCCGCTTACTCATATATGGCCCTGGTGCCGATCATTCAGCCGCCCATCATGCGGTTCTTGACGACCCCGGAAGAGCGCCGGATCGAAATGAAACAGCTGCGCCCCGTATCGAAAACCGAAAAGATCATCTTTCCCGTCCTGGTGCTCATTGTGACCGGCCTGCTGGTCCCGGCGGCGCTGCCGCTTTTGGGAATGCTCATGTTCGGCAACCTGCTGCGCGAATGCGGTGTTACCAAGCGCCTGAGCAAAACAGCGCAGAACGATTTGAACAATATTGTAGTCATTTTGCTGGGGTTATCGGTGGGAGCCAAGGCGACCGCTGAGTATTTTTTAACTCTGGAGACCATTAAAGTAATTGTTCTGGGCTTAGTGGCCTTTGCTTTCGGAACCGCGGGCGGCGTCCTGATGGCCAGGGTAATTAATTGTTTCACCAAAAACAAGATTAATCCGCTCATCGGTTCAGCGGGAGTCTCGGCCGTGCCTATGGCCGCCCGGGTATCGCAGCAAGTCGGAAAAGAAGCTAATCCCAATAATTACTTGCTGATGCATGCCATGGGGCCGAACGTGGCCGGGGTGATCGGTTCGGCCGTGGCCGCAGGAATCCTGTTATCCTTCCTTGGCTAAAACCGGAACCCCACCGGGTCTAACAGTTATTGTAACCGGGTTACAATAAACTTTGTACCGTGTGGGGTTCCATTCATAGTATGCAGCCGGAACAAAAATATATACCTGTTCCGGTTTTTTTGCATAAAAGAGCAATTCAGCCTCATATCTTTATCCAGGGCAGATCAAAAATGAAGAGACAGGAGGCTAATTGTTCTTGGAAACAGAGATCAGGTCGCATAAGACAAGAAAATTTGCCAAAAATTGGGTCGTTGTTTCTTTAATTGTCATTGGCGGCCTAATCATGCTATTTTTACTTTTGCTCGGCTTTGATAATCTTTATTACAGCAAGCGAATCTATCCCGGCGTTCAAGTAAACGATATTCCACTGGGAGGGTTAACCATCGACGCCGCGCTGGCAGAGCTTGAAGCCAGGCTGTGGTCTGCCGACAAGGTTGAATTAATAGTGGCAGATGATCAGACGATGGTTTTTCCGCTTTCAGAACTGGGACTGGCCTGGAACAAGGTGAAAACGAAAAGAGAGATTATCGAGGCGGGGAGGGGATGGAGCGGTTACCGGGCGCGTCTTGATTACCTGATCCATAAAAAACCGCTGATCATTAAACCGGTCCTTGCTGTTAACGAGGCCAAGCTGGCGGAGGCGGCGGCGCACCTGGCGGGGATAATCTACCGGCCGCCCCGGGACGCTTATTGCACGGTAGAAGGGGAAACCGTGACGATTCATTCCGAACAGAACGGCTGCTTCTTGAAAGTAAAGGAGCTGCGGAATTTGCTAGGGGAAGCCCTTTGCCGGGCTGAAACGGCGATCACGGTCCCGATCGGGGAATGGCCGGCGCCACTTACCGCCTCCGAGCTGAAAGGGTACGGTTTCGATACGGTGATGGCCTCTTACACAACCACAGTGGCCGCGGGGAATCCCGATCGGACGGAAAACGTCAGGCTCAGCGCGGCGGCCATTAACGGTTACCTGATGGCCCCGGGAGACCTCTTCTCTTTTTGGGCGGTAGTGGGGGAGGCCACCCTGGAGAAAGGCTACCGTTACGCGCCGGTAATCCGGGCCGGGGAAATCGTACCCGGAATCGGCGGCGGCATGTGCCAGGTATCCTCAACCCTTTACAATGCGGCGCTCCTTGCCAACTTGACCATTGTGGAGCGTTACAATCACAGCCTCGCCCAGGGATATATTCCTCTCGGACGCGATGCCACTGTAGCCTACCCGGGTGCTGATATCAAGTTTATCAACTCCCGCGACCACCACGTGCTGATCGGCTCGGAGCTAACCAACAATAAGCTTACATTTCGTATTTTTGGACCGCCGATGGAGGAAAGAGTAGAGATTTTATCCGGCAAGGCGGAGCAGATTGCACCGCCGGTTCGCTATGAGAAAACCGATGCCTTGCCCGAAGGGGTTACAGAACTGGTCCGCACCGGTGTTCCGGGATACCGGATTTCAACCTGGCGCGTGGTTTACCGGGGTGATACAGAAATCAAACGGGAATTGCTCTCCCACGATTATTATAAACCCAGAGAGACGGTTTACCGGATTGGGACCGGGGATGATTAGAGCTGTTTATGGCATAAAGAAGTCAGGGTGAGGCAAACTAATCCCGATCTTAGCATCAAACGGGAGGAATGAGGATGGATGTTCGCGAGCGAGTAGAAAAATGCATCGAAAGTTTTCGCCATTCCGCAGAAGAGCTGCGGCGCGCGGCTAAAGAAACGGAAAACAGCCAGGCAAGCAACGCTTTCATTCAGTCCGCCCAAAAGGTGGAGGAGTGTATCCAGCAATGCCAGAGTGCTGTGAACCAGTTTAAAGAGAAATCCTGGTGACAGGCGGCACATGCAGTGCCGTCTTTAAAGTTTAGGCAATTGTTATTCGGCAATAATAGGCTCTCTTCGTACTCCGGTTTTACACATTTATTACTTCGTCTGTTTAAAACCTCCACAGAATTATTGATGGTATTCCCCAGGCATTCAGCGAATGGGGCGCCATGTTAGACCTGATGATTGTTCTGCTAACCCCCAACATCTAACCTCTCCCTCTAATAATGGTATTTCCAGTGCAAATATGGTATATTACCTAAGAGTACAAATGTCAAAGGAGTTGAAGCCAGTTGTCTGGTGTAAGGGTTAGATTTGCGCCAAGCCCAACCGGTGAGCTGCATATTGGCGGGGCACGAACCGCTTTGTTTAATTATCTTTTTGCGCGTGCTTCCGGGGGCACCTTTATCTTGCGCATTGACGATACCGATCTGGAGCGTTCCCGGCCGGAGTTTACTACCGCCCTGATGGAGGCCTTGCACTGGCTGGGCCTGGAATGGGATGAAGGCCCGTTTTTCCAGGCCCAAAACCTGGACGAATATAATCGTGAAGCGGCACGCTTGCTTGAAGAAAAGAAGGCCTACCACTGCTACTGCACCCCCGAAGAACTGGCGGCAGGGCGGGAGGAGGCCCGCAAGCAGGGGAAACCGTATCGTTACCCGGGCACCTGCCGCAATCTCTCCCAGGAAGAGGAGCGTGCTTTCCTGGCGGAAGGACGATCGCCGGTCATCCGGCTGATCACCCCTGATGAGGGAGAGACCGCGGTTGACGACATGATCAGGGGATGGGTTGTCTTTGACAACAGCACCCTTGACGACTTTATTATTGTTAAATCTAACGGTTTGCCTACCTATAATTTCGCCAGCGTGGTCGACGATGCGCGGATGCGCATTACCCACGTGATCCGGGCGGAGGAACATCTCTCCAACACGCCGCGCCAGATTATCTGCGCGCGGGCGCTCGGGTACGAGCTGCCGCTTTATGCCCATGTGCCGATGATTCTGGCCCCGGACCGCAGCAAACTCAGCAAAAGGCACGGCGCCACCTCTGTCGAGGAGTTCCGGGCCAAGGGCTACCTGCCGGAAGCGCTGCTCAACTACCTGGCGCTGCTGGGCTGGTCTCCTGGCGAGGAGGAGATCCTCGATCTAGCGGCCATGATCGAGCGTTTCAGCCTGGAGCGGGTCCATAAGACCGCCGCCATCTATGACGTGGCCAAGCTGACCTGGTT
The DNA here is from genome assembly GCA_012727685.1 of Bacillota bacterium. GTDB lineage: Bacteria > Bacillota > Dethiobacteria > DTU022 > DTU022 > JAAYGO01. Next base: position 29,799 of record JAAYGO010000043.1, read on the forward strand.
AAACGGCCACTACCTTTGGGAAGCGGATCCGGTCCGGTTGACGCAGTTGGCCTTGCCCTTTTTCCAGGCAGAAGGCCTAATAGCGGAAAATCCTGGTGAAGAGGATCTTCAATACCTGCAGAAAGTGATCGAAACGGTGCGCAGCCGGGTTAAAACTTTAGGGGAACTGGCCGAAGCCTCAACCTATTTTTACCGGGACCAGTTTGAATACGATTCCAAGGGCGTGCAGAAGCATTTCAACAAAGAAGGAACCGCGGAACTGTTGCGCAAGGCGGCGGAAACCCTGGAAAAGCTGCCGGTTTTTGACCTGGAAAGCACTGAAACAGCCTACCGCGATCTGGCCGCTTCTCTCGGGGTTTCCAGCGGAAGGCTGATCCATCCCACCCGCCTGGCCCTTTCCGGAAGAACCATGGGGCCGGGGCTATTTGAATTGATGGTTGTACTGGGACGAGAGCAGGCGGTAAAGCGATTGCTCGCCGCGGCCGCTTACATCGAAACGACCCTGAATTGATATGAAGTTCTACGATCACTAATCGCTTACAGCAGTGATGCCGTATTAAAGCCAGGTGACAGAGCAGCATCCCTGTGACTTGGCTAAATGTTTGCAACCTTAAGCTGAGTTAAACGACCAATGACTTGAAAATGGCTGCACAATGGCTATAAAAAAGACTACAGAATGTTTATAAAAATAGCAAAAACCCCGGAACCATTGATTTTCCGGGGTTTTTACCTGGCTGCGGGACTAGGGCTCGAACCTAGGCTTTGTGATCCAGAGTCACACGTGCTGCCGCTACACCATCCCGCATTAACGAAAACCATTCTACCATAAAAGGGTGTATCGATCAAGGTGAAACTTGCTTGAGCCATTTGCGTTGTAATGAAATTCCTTAAAAAAATAGTGTGTTCCCCACCCCCTATTGTAAAAGGCAAGCAGATATGGAGGGGTTTCAAACATTAGACTGGCTCGATTTAACAAAATAACCAAAAACTTAATTTTTAGAGACACCACTCCCATCACTGGTAGTATTAATGCAACCC
>JAAYGO010000020.1 GCA_012727685.1 Bacillota bacterium
AAGAGAACTGGGGCAAGCCCCCTTTCTTTTCAACATTTTTTCCGCCCGGACAGCCGCCGTTTCGGTTTTTGTCAGGCGCTGGCGTGTTACTGACAACCAAAAACGTTAAGTTTTTGGGGTCGAATCAGAGGTCAGAAGTTGGAAATAGCAGCAGTCAGGGGCCGGAGGCCGGAAGGACCAAGACAACAGCTGTTAAAGAAATTTTTCCATAAAAAGCTGTCGGAAGCATTTCCATCTCTGGCTTCCGACCTCTGACCTCTGAATTATAATCCGGGCCACCCTGCAGAGGCAGCCCCTTAACTCTCACCCGCTCCCTTAAAAGAGCAGGCAAAAGAGCATTCCGTTTAGCCAAGCGGATCTTCAATGAGGGTGGCGAAGATAAAGGCATGGACATGCCCGAGATTTAAGGTGGTATCTCCATAGGCAAAATGCACATGCCTGCCGCTGCCCACATAAATGGCCGGACCGGTCACAACACCGATTTCATGCAGGTGTCCGATATCGAAGTCAGTGTTCGTCATCAGTGAATGCACATGGCTGTCGCCAGTGGGGATCTCCTGCCCGGTGACACCGGCGAAGCGGTGATTGTGCACGATGGCCCCGGCAAGCTGGGTGCTGCCCATAAATTCATGGGTATGAGTCTGCGCTTTTACCGGCGCGGCATGGCTATCTCTCTTTTCGGCCTCGGGAATAACCCGCTCTTGTTGTTCGTTCAACGGCGAAACCTCCTTTAGTAAAAAATAATAGTTGAAATTGATATACACTCAGGTATATCATCAGTATATGCAATATAGTGCATCCGGTTACGCTTGCGCACCATATTGCATGATAGGATTATAAAGTGTATCCTTAAGAAGGGTGAAGGGAAAAAGTGCCTGGATAAATGCAGTGGCAGCCTGATTGGAAGGAGGCAAAGATGCACGAGACGGCACTGATGCAAAACCTGATTGCAACCGTGCTGCAGGTTGCCGAAAAACATAATGCGGCGCGGGTGAACCGGGTAGTCCTCTCTGTGGGGAAGCTTGCAAACGTCTTGCCGGAAGCCCTTTCGTTTGCCTTTGAGGCCCTGACGCAAGATGGAATCATGAAGGGAGCGGAGCTGGAAATAAAGCATCTGCCTGCCGTGGCTCGCTGCGACTCCTGCGGCCATGAATACCAGGTTGATGAATGGCCGTTAAGCTGTCCTGCGTGCCAGAGCAGGAGCTTTGTGATTACCGGTGGAGAAGAGGTCTACCTGGAGAGTATTGACTGCGTGGAAAAAAGTGTGCATGGCGAGGGAAGTGAAGGATGACCAGAGTGGATATCAAGCGTGATTTAGATGCTTTGAATAAACAGATCGCCGCGGCGAACAGGGCGCTGTTTAAATCAGCGGGCTTATACGTGATTAATCTGATGGGCTCTCCCGGCTCGGGAAAGACGACCCTGCTGGAGAACATCCTGCCCAGGCTGCAGGACCACGTGCGGACAGCCGTGATCGAGGGCGATCTGGCGACCGAAAATGATGCGCTGCGCATCAGAAAAACCGGTGTTACGGCGCTGCAGATCAATACAAACGGCGGATGCCACCTCGATGCAAGGATGATCGAAAACCAGCTTTCAAGGCTGGACCTGGCTGCACTGGACCTGCTGATCATCGAAAACGTGGGCAACCTGGTTTGCCCGGCCTCCTTCGACCTGGGTGAAGATCTGCGCATGGTCCTGTTAAGCGTTCCCGAGGGAGCAGACAAGCCGGTAAAGTATCCGACGGCATTTTTAAACGCCCAGGCGGTTGCCATTACGAAGACGGATTTGCTGCCGTACCTGAACGTTGATCTCGACGAGATGAAGAGGTATATGGCGGAGATAAATCCCAAGCTTGTTGTTTTTGAAACGGCCTTAAAAGGCGGGGTTTACGAGGCGGAGCGGCTGGTAGCCTATATCCTGGAACAGGTCAGGCAAAAAAAGGGAAAATGATCCGCTATGCGCTGACCATCAAAGGCATTGTGCAGGGAGTGGGCTTCCGGCCCTATCTCTACCGGCTCGCCAAATCATTATCGATTGGCGGCTACGTGTGCAATACTTCCGAAGGGGTATATGCCGAAATAGAGGGAGAAGAAGCCGCCTGTGACAGCTTTATTGACGAGTTGAAGCATCATCCCCCGTCATTGGCGCAGATCAAGAGCATTGAAGTGGAAAGGCGGCCCCTGCGGGGTGAAAGGGATTTCTCGATTGCCGGGAGCAGCGGCGGTGAGAGGAACACCCTCATCTCTCCGGATGTCGGGATCTGCAGCGCCTGCGCGGCAGAAATTGCGGACCCCCAAAACAGGCGCTATCGCTACGCTTTCACCAACTGCACCGATTGCGGACCGCGTTTTACGATCATCTGCGACATCCCGTATGACCGTAGAAATACAACCATGTCCGGGTTCATGCTCTGCCCCGAGTGCCGGCGCGAGTACGAGGATCCGCTTGACAGGCGGTTCCATGCGCAGCCCACTGCCTGCCCGGTTTGCGGGCCGCAGCTTTACTTCTCTAAAGCAGGGGTGGAGCAGGAGGGAGACCCCTTTGCCTTGTTCGATCAATGCATCCACGAAGGGGGGATCGTGGCGGTTAAAGGCCTGGGAGGCTTTCACCTTGCCTGCGATGCCCGGAATGAAGCTGCTGTGACACGGCTCAGGGAGAAAAAGGTGCGGCATGATAAGCCCTTTGCCGTGATGATGCGCGATCTTGATGCGGTCAGGCGCTATTGTGAGCTGGAGGCAGCAGAGGAAGCCGCACTCTTGTGTGCACGAAAACCGATCGTGCTCCTCAGGAAGAAAAAGAACAGCAGGATTGCGCAAGCTGTCGCTCCCCGGAACAACAGGCTGGGAGTGATGCTCCCCTATACGCCTCTGCACTGCCTCATCATGGAGCAGCATGAACTCCTGGTCATGACGAGCGCCAATCGCTCCGACCGCCCCATGATCTATGACGATGCGAAAGGGGCAAGCTGTCTCTGCGAGCTGGCGGACGCCGTGCTGGGCCACAACCGGAGAATTTTTCGCCGGGTGGATGACAGCGTCTGCATGGTGATGGCGGGCAAAGCCCGGATGTTCAGGCGCGGCCGGGGTTATGCCCCGGAGCCGCTCCCCCTGAAAGGGAACAGCGGCGTGATCCTGGCCCTGGGGGGGCAGCAAAAAAACACCTTCTGCCTGGCCAAAGGTGAAAATGCCTTCTTAAGCGGGCATATCGGCGACCTGGATGAGCTGGAGACTGAAAAATTCTATGAAGCGGAAATAGAATCGTACCTGCGGCTGTTCGATGCCAGGCCGGAGGCTATCGCCTGTGACCTGCATCCCGATTATGTTTCCACGCGCTATGCCGGGCGCTTTAAAGACAGGCTTCCCGTCTATGAAATTCAGCATCACCATGCCCATTTTGCCTCCGTTCTGGCGGAGCAGGGGCTGCAGGGAAAGGCCATCGGGCTGATCTTTGACGGCACCGGCTTTGGAAAGAACGGGATCCTCTGGGGGGGAGAAGCGCTCTGGGGCAACCTGGCCCAGGCGGAGCGGATCGGGCATCTGCTGGAGGCTCCCCTTTTGGGCGGAGAAGCCGCCATCCGCGAGCCCTGGCGCATGGCGCTGGCCATGCTAGCCATGGCCTGCGGAGAGGCGGAGGCGCTGGACTATTTCGAAAGGTTCGGGTTCGGGAATCAGGCAAACCTGTTGCTGCGCGCCGGCGAACGGGGTCTCAACTCGCCCCTCACCTCGGGTGCCGGGCGATTGTTCGACGCCGTGGCGGCCCTGGCCGGGATCAGAACCCATGCCAGCTATGAGGGGCAGGCAGCCATTGAGCTCGAGCAGGCCCTGGATGAAGCGGCGGAGGGCTGCTACGGCTTTGATATTCGCCTGGAAGGAAACATAATGATTTTCGACTGGCGCCAGCTGATCCGCGATGTTGTGCATGACCTCAGGAAAGGCTGCCGCAGCGGCCAGATCGCGGCGAAGTTTCACCGTGCCGTGGTGCAGCTGCTGATCGATGTGGCTGTTTTGGCCAGAAAGCGATATGGGAGCAGGCGGGTTGTGCTGTCGGGAGGGGTATTCCAGAATGCCTACCTTCTTAGCCGGGGGATTGCCAGGCTAGAAAAGGGCGGCTTTGCTGTTTACGCCAATGAGAAGGTGCCCATGAATGACGGAGGCATCTCTTACGGCCAGGCTGCAGTAGCAGCACGGTTGATTGGTTGATTGCTAGCTTAAAATATGAATTTAACCGCGCCAATGGCGCTTCAGATAAGACGGGGGTGACCGAGATGTGCCTTGCCATACCGGGCAGAATTGCCGGCATCCGGGATGGATATGCGGAGATCGATTATGGCGGCGTGTTTAAGCAGGCCAGCCTGAGGCTGGTTAAAAATGCCAGGGTGGGCGATTATGCCCTTGTGCATGCCGGCTTTGTGATCCAGTTGCTGGATCAGGAAGCCGGTGCAGAGCTGGAGAAGTTGATTGCCGAGACGAGAGGTTAGAGCGCCTAAGCATGAAAACTGAACTGGAAGCGATGAAAAAAAATATCGCCGGTCTTGCCGAAAGCCTGGGGCAGGTCACCATCATGGAGGTGTGCGGCACGCATACCGCCAGCATCCGCAAGTACGCGATCCGGGAACTTCTGCCCGGCAATGTCAAGCTGGTGTCAGGTCCCGGCTGCCCCGTATGCGTCACGCCGGAGCAGGATATCGCTGCCGCCATCACCCTGGCAGAGCGGGAGGAGGTCGTTTTTGCCTGTTTCGGGGACATGATGCGCGTGCCATGGGGCGAGAGGAGCCTTTACTCGCTCTATGAAAGGGGTAAGGATATCCGGATCGTAACTTCGCCCCTGGATGCTTTGCGCATTGCCCGTGAACATCCCGGCAGAGAGGTGGTATATTTCGGCATCGGCTTTGAAACAACGGCGCCGCTCACCGCCGCCCTGATCGAAGCTGCCGATGAGTGCGGCATGGAAAACTTAAGCGTGTTCTGCGCCCATAAAACCATCCCGCCGGCCATCATGCAGCTTCTGAAGGGCGGAAGCAGCATCGCGGCGCTACTCTGTCCGGGACATGTGGCGACGATCATCGGCGCCCAGGCTTTCGCATTTGTTGCGGATGAACTGAAGTTGCCCGCGGCCGTGGCCGGTTTCGAGGCGTATGAGATAATGGCGGCCCTTTTATGCCTGCTCCAGATGCTGCATCGCGGCGAACGAAAATGTGTGAACATGTACCCGCGGGCGGTTACAGAACAGGGGAACAGGGTAGCGCTGGCGCTCCTCGATCAAGTGTTTGAACCGTGCGATGCCATCTGGCGCGGGCTCGGGGAAATAGAGGGGAGTGGGTTGCGCATCAAAGAGCGCTATCGGAAATTTGATGCGGCATGCAAATTTAAGACGGTGCTAGGCGGGGTTGTCGATGGGGCTGGAGAGGCGCCGGGATGCATCTGCGCCCGGATTCTGCGCGGCCAGAGCATTCCGACCGATTGCCCGCACTTTGGCGGTGCATGCCAGCCGGAAAGGCCCCTCGGTCCGTGCATGGCCTCCTCTGAAGGAAGCTGTGCCGCCTATTATCGCTACGGAGGCTAGAATAGCAAATGGAGGAAAGGATCACGCTGGCCCACGGTGCGGGTGGAGAAGCTTACAGGGAACTGGTGCAGGAGCTCTTTTTGCCGGCGTACGGAAATGAGATGCTTGAGCCCCTTACCGATGCGGCGATTTGCAGTGGGAGCAGCGTCATCGCCATGACCACCGATAGTTTCGTGGTAAAGCCGCTGTTTTTCCCCGGAGGCGATCTGGGAAGGCTGTGCGTCAGCGGTACGGTAAATGATCTGGCGGTCAGCGGTGCCTGCCCCAAATATATATCGGTCGGCATGATCATCGAGGCGGGATTTGCGATGGAGACGTTGAGGCGCCTGGTTGCTTCCATCGCGGCGACGGCCAGAGAAGCCGGAGTCTCCGTTGTAACGGGTGATACGAAGGTAGTAGAAGGGGGCGCCGCCGACGGCATTTTTATCAACACGGCGGGCATCGGTGTCTTTTTAAATGGCAGAAAACCGCTTGCGCAAAAAATCGCACCGGGAGATAAGATCATCATTACCGGTTATATGGCCTCGCACGGGATGGCGGTGCTCGCAGCCCGTGAAAACATGGACTTCAACCCGCCCATTGAAAGCGACGTGGCACCCCTGTCAGCCCTCATTGATCAGGTGCTGCAGGCCGATAGCGCCATCAATGCCATGCGCGATCCGACGCGCGGCGGGGTGGCGGCCACCCTGTTCGAGTGGGTGACCCCGGAGACGGACATTGTGATCGAGGAGCAATCGCTGCCGGTGCGCCCTGATGTAGCGGCCGCCTGCGCCATATTGGGCATGGATCCGCTCTATATCGCCAACGAGGGGATTGTGCTTTTATCCGTACCCGCCCGCGATGCCGAGAGCGTGCTTAGAATTTTGCAATCCGTGGAGCGGGGCAAGCATGCGGCCATCATCGGGGAGGTGAGGGAAGGAGGCGGCAGTGTCTATGCCCTGACAGAATATGGAACGCACCGGAGAATCATGATGCCGCGGGGCGAGCTGCTTCCCCGTATCTGTTGATCTTTTACTTCACTAATATTATATAAATATTGTATAATAGAACTTGGGTTTAAAAGCATTAATATTGAGAATAGGATGGCTATTCTAAGTATTGCTGTTAAAGGATCCAGGGGTAAGGCAACGATTTAGTCTCATGATCACTAACAGTGAAAAGGAGATGAAGATGTGGGTAAATGTGTAGACTGCAATGAGCTGGCGGCTTCGAGGCGCTAACCTTGTTCAGTGCTCCATCAGCGGGATGGATGCATGTTAGCTGTTTTTTTTGTGCCCATGTTTGATTCGGTTTGGGCACTGGCGGCCCGGGGCCGGACAAGTTACCGCCGGGGAGGCTTGATTAAATTGTACGAGGTGGGAAACAAATGGGAAGCGAGATCATAATTGCCTGTATCTGTGTGCCCTTATGCGGTTCTTTTCTTCTTCCCCTGCTGGGAATAATTAATGCAAAATTAAGGAATTTTGCGGCATTAGCTTTTACCGTGACTGCTTTTCTCTGTGCAGCCTTTGCTTTGCCTGCAGTTTTTGATGGATCTCCCCTTAATATACATTTCGAGCTGCCCCTGGGATTGAGCTTCGGCTTTTATGCGGACGTGTTGGCCGTATTTATGGCCTTAACCTCTTCCTTTGTGGCCTCCATCATTGTGCTCTATTCATTTGATTATATTAAGCCCTATGAGCATCAGAATGAATACTACATGATGGTCTGCCTCTTCATCGGGACCATGATGGGGCTGGTCTTTTCCACAAACCTGATCTTTATCTATATCTTCTGGGAGATTTCCGCCATCTGCTGCTGGAGGCTGATCGGTTTTTACCGGGAAGAGATAACCATTCGCCGCGCCAACAAGGCTTTCGTCGTTACGGTCCTGGGTGCCCTGATCATGCTGGTTGGCTTCGTGGGCATCTATGGGAATACCGGTACATTCGATCTGGCGGCGATGAAAGGAACCCACATCCCGGCCTGGATCGTTGTCCTGATCTTGTGCGGCGTGCTTTCCAAGTCCGCAACATTTCCCCTGCACAACTGGCTGCCCGATGCCGGCGTGGCCCCTTCACCGGTCACCTCGCTGCTCCACGCGGCCGTGCTGGTGAAGATCGGCGTTTACATCTACGCCCGCTTATTTGTCAACAGTTTGGCCATTGACAAGGTCTTCACTGTTGCGGTGCCGGTGATTGCCGCCGTCAGCGCCCTGGTAAGCGCGGGGGTGGCCTTGCGGGAAAACGATATCAAGCGGATCATTGCTTATTCCACCATCAGCCAGCTTGCATTTATCCTCCTGGGGCTGTCCGCCGGCACTGAGATTGGTGTGCTGGGAGGATTGCTCTACATTCTGATGCACAGCGTGGCCAAGGGGGGGCTCTTTCTATGCGCCGGGATTGTGGAACATAGTTTGCATACCAAGGATATCACCAAAATGGGCGGATTGTATAAGCGAATGCCTCTGACGGCGCTGGCTTTCATCTTCTGTGCCTTCTCAGTCATGGGCATACCTCCTTTCGGCGGCTTTTTTGCAAAATACCTGGTGATTGACGGCATTGTTTCGGCAGGAAATACCGGGCTTGGCGCCGTTTTCATCGCCGGAGCGGTCATGACGATCTTATACCTCTCCAGGCTGTTTATTAAAGTATTCCTGGGGGAGAGCCCCTCCAGGCTGGAGGTAAAAGAAGGGTCGCCCTTGATGGTGGCCTCGGTGCTGATCCTGGCCATCCTGTCCGTTGCCCTGGGATTGTCCATAAGTTGGCCGTCAGGGTTTGTAGCTCTGATCGGAGGAGGGATTTAATATGCTTGCGGCCATCAGTTCTTTTTTGGGCAGTGGTGCAAATATTATCTACTTCATGATCGTGTTGCCTCTCGCAGTGGGGGCCGTCTTGTGGCTGGTCAACAATTATTATTTCAGGCTGATCCTGGCCCTGCTGTCTGCGGCGGTCAACCTCCTTTTTGCGGTCAGCCTTTACCGGTCGGAGGGCTTCTACCTGCTTTTCCCGTTTTCATCAGGTGGATTGGATATCGCTTTCAATGTTTACCGGTTTTCGTCCCTGTTTTTGACCTTTATCGCCGCCTGTTTTCTGCTGGTCATCCTGTATAGCGTGGTTTATTTAAAGGGCAAAAAGCATGCGGGCCTCTTTATGCTTTATATGTATATCAGCCTGGCCATGATGAACGGGGCCTTCATGGCGGACAACCTGGGGGTGCTGCTCTTTTTCTGGGAAGGGCTTCTCTGCACCCTCTTTGGAATCCTGCTGATCAATAACCTGCACAATCCCCGAACGGCGGTTAAGGCCCTGACCCTCTCCGGCACCGCCGACCTGCTGATGATGCTGGGAATCATCATTACGGCCTACCAGGCGGGGACCCTTTACATCAGCCAGATGGAGAAGCTGCCCGTCTCTGGCCTGGCGGCCGCCGGCTTTGCCTGCATGATGCTGGGGGCCATCGGCAAGGCCGGAAGCATGCCTTTCCATAGCTGGATTCCCAACGCCGCGGAGGACGCCCCGACCCCCTTCATGGTGGCTTTCCCAGCAGCCCTGGAAAAATTCCTCGGCATCTACCTGGCGGCGCGCATCGCCATGGATATCTATGATCTGCAACCGGGAAGCGGTGCGAGCATTGCGGTAATGACCATTGGCACCCTGACCATCGTCCTGGCCGTGGCCATGGCCTTGATCCAGAAGGATATGAAACGGCTCCTCTCCTACCACGCCATCAGCCAGGTGGGATACATGGTGCTGGGAATCGGAACAGCACTGCCCATCGGGATCATGGGCGGCATTTTCCACATGCTCAACCACGTCATCTACAAGAGCTGCCTCTTCATGACGGCGGGAAGTGTTGAGCTGCAGACCGGAACGACAGACCTGAAGAAAATTGGCGGGCTGGGCAGAAAGATGCCCATAACCATGATCTGTTTTATCATCAGCGCCCTGGCCATCTCCGGGGTGCCGCCCCTTAACGGGTTCTTTTCCAAGGAGCTGGTGTTCGACGCAGCCCTGGAAAGCAATCTGGTCTTCTACCTGGGGGCCCTGCTGGGCGCCTTCATGACGGCCATTTCCTTCCTGAAACTGGGGAGGGCGGCATTTGGCGGAGAGTTTAAGCTGCCATCGGATCGCGGAGATGTGCGGGAATCCAGCGCCGGCATGTATTTGCCCATGGCTGTCCTCGCCATCCTCTGCGTGCTCTTTGGGGTGGCCAATACATTGCCCCTGGACGGCCTGCTGGGTCCCGCGCTGGGAGATACGCACAGGTACTCGGGCTGGCCGCACTCCGTGGTTCTGGTTTTGATCTCCGTGGCCGTATTGCTCCTGGCCCTGGGCGATCACCTCTATGGAAGCAAGAAATCGGGCGGTGCCCTGTATGCTGCCGATCATATTCATTACGCACCCGGGCTGCATGGCATTTATAACCTGGCCGAAAGGCAGGTATTCGATCCGTATATGTGGATTATGCAATTGGCGAACGCTATATCCGCCGTTTGCAACTGGATCGAGCGTGGTATTATCTGGCTTTACGATGATGCTGTCACCGGCCTGGTCAAGGGTGCGGGCACTTTATTGCAGCGCTTCAACGACGGCAGTCTCTCGCGCTACCTGCTGGTGGCCGTTACCGGTGTGGCCGGAATAATTGTCATTATCCTGGCCATCAATTAGGGGAAGAAAGGAGGGGTTTTTATGCAAGTGATCGAGTCTAGTACAGTATTAATCTTTGCCGTTCCGCTTGTCATATTCCTGATCAATAGTCTCTTTTCCAAGCGGCTTGCCGAGAAGTTTAGTATGGGCCTGGCCTATGTTGCCCCCATCACGCAGATTGTGGCAACGGCAGCCTGCTTTGTCCAGATTGCGCATTTGAAACAGCATGATATTATTATCTCCTGGGATCTGGCCGGCGCCGTTTCCATGCGCTTTGCCGTACACACCTATTCCCTGGTGTTTTTATTTTGCATCGCGCTGGTCTCCCTGGCCTCGATTATGGTGGCCAACCGGACGGTGCCCCAAAAGAGGACTGGATTTGCCAGCCTCCTGATGATGCTGATCCTGGGCATGAATGGCATAGTGATGGTAACTGATCTCTTTTCCCTTTATGTTTTCCTGGAAATCGTCGGCATCTCCAGCTTTGTTTTGATTGCCATGTTTAAATCGGAGACCGGCCTGGAAGGGGCTTTTAAATACCTGGTGATGTCCGTCCTGGCCAGCATCATGATCCTGACCGGGTTGGCCTTTATATTTATGCAAACAGGAAGCCTGCAGTATGATCATCTCGAAGCTAGCGCCCTGGCCGGTCAAAGCCCCACTCAATTGGTGTTGATCTATGCGGCCATGATCCTGATGATCGCCGGCTTTGCCATTAAAACAGGTGCGGTGCCGTTCCATAGCTGGCTGCCCGATGCGCACCAGAGTGCAAACACGGCTGTCTCCGTCCTTTTGAGCGGCATCGTCATCAAGGTGGCCGGGATCTATGGCTTGATCGTGATCACGGGATTTTTTGGCAAACTGCCCGGCATTAAACTGACCCTCTTCATTATGGGAACCATTTCCATTATCATCGGTGCGCTTTTTGCCTTGCGGCAGAGTCATTTCAAACGCATCGTGGCCTATTCCAGCGTAAGCCAGATGGGATATATTCTCCTGGGGTTGAGCACTGTTTCTATGCTTGGACTGCTGGGGGCTGTAGCCCATGTGTTCAACCACGCCACCTTCAAGAGCACTTTGTTTACCAATGCCGCCGCTGTGCATGAACAGACGGGGACGTACGATATCAATGAGCTGGGCGGCCTGGAGAAAAAGATGGGGGTAACCAGCTTCTCCTCCCTGGCAGCGTTCATGTCCACGGCGGGCATACCGCCTTTTGCCGGGTTCTGGAGCAAGCTTTTGATCATTATGGCCTTATGGAGCAGTGGTGCCCGGGTATTTGCGGCCATCGCGCTTTTCGCCAGCATATTCACCGCGGCCTATTTCCTGCGGCTGCAGCGGAAGGTGTTCTTCGGCAAGCTGCGGGATCAGCTTGCCGGGATCACCGAAATCGGCGGCAGTGTAAAACTGGCCCAGATCATGCTTACGGTGGTTACCATTGCAGCAGGACTGTTATTCCCCTTTGCACTTCTTTACTTTAGGGGAATTGGATTACTTTAGAGGAGGGCGAGGCTATGGAAGCCGTGATCTATATTTGCCTGGGCTTGCTATTCATCTGCGGCGTTTTAGCGGTGATGCTGCGCAGCTTGTTAAAATCAGCTATAGCCCTGGCGGGCGCCAGTGCCATACTGGCGATTATCATGTATCTGCTCGGTTCCGTATGGGCGGGAATCTTTGAACTCTCCGTTTGCGCCGGGCTGGTAACCGTCATATTTGTCAGTGCCATCAGCCTCTCCAATACGGACAAACAGGATCTCGCCAAGCTTTACGAGGATGCCAAGCGCATGTCTGCGCTGCCTGCCATCCTGATCATCTGTGGAGTAGTCTTGATCTTGATTGCAGCAAAAACACCTTTTATGCTGCCGGCTGCTGTTCCTGCGGCAGAGACGGCGGATAATTTCCGGGAGATCTTTTGGAACCACCGCCAGGTGGATATCTGGGGTCAGGTCATCGTGGTCCTCACCGGTGCCCTTACCGTGGTGGCCCTGTTCAAGGAGCGTGAGTGAGTAAGATGGAGGCATACGTGGAAACTGGAATGCTCGTCGTAGGATTTTTGTTGATCGTGGCCGGTTGCTATTGCCTCATCCGCACCTACCATCTGCTGAAGATCATTATCGGCGTGGAGGTGGCCATGAAAGCGGTGACCATGTTTGTCATTCTCGCCGGATTTATTAACGGGAAGATTGCTCTGGCGCAAGCATTTGTGATTACGGTCATCGTCATCGAGGTGGTGGTCGCCGTGGTGGCGGTAGGGCTGGCCATAAACCTGTATCGCATTTACGGAAACATGGATATCCGTAATTTGAGAAAACTGAAAGGATAGGGGGATCAAGAGATGGTTGGATTACTCTATTCGCCTCCCATAGTATTTTTGATTTTCCTGGTCATCTTCCTGGCGAGTGCCAAGGCTTTTTCCCTCTATGCTTATAGCAACGCGCAGAGGGAGCACGGCCTGGACGCCTATGCCTGTGGGCAGCGCAATGTCCGGCATTATATCAACCCTGATTACAGCCAGTTCTTTCCCTTTGCCTTTTTCTTCACGATCATGCATGTTTTGGTCCTGGTGGTCGCGACCGCTTCCTACGAAGCGCTGCTGCTGCCAATTATCTATGTAGCGGCGGGGATACTGGCCATGGTAATCATCTTTAAGAATTGAACCGCCGTTAATTGGCGAACGTTATAAACGTAAAGAGGTGAACATGTCTTGAGCCTTATAAAAAAAGCCATAGACTGGGGGACGCGAAAGTCGCCCTGGATTATCCATTTCAATGCGGGCTCTTGCAACGGCTGCGATATCGAGATCGTGGATGCCTTGACACCGCGGTTTGATCTGGAGCGGTTGGGCATTCTGCAGCGGGGCACGCCACGCCATGCCGATATCCTGGTCTGCACCGGGGCTGTCAGCCTGCAGACCAAGGACCGGCTGAAGCAGATCTACGACCAGATGCCTGAGCCGAAGTTTGTCATCGCCACGGGGACATGCGCCTGTTCCGGCGGGGTGTTTGATGGCTGCTATTGCGTCCTGGGCGGCATAGACCGCGTTATACCGGTAGATGTTTATATCCCCGGTTGCGCGGTCCGCCCGGAAGCGATTATCAGTGCCGTGGTCAAGCTGTTGGGTGCCCTGGAGGCGCAGCAAAAAGGAGGTGGCAAGGATGCAGAACGAAGAAGCGATTATTCAACAGTTGGTCGAGAAATTCAGTCTTTTGAAGGATAAATTGCATGTCCCGAGAGCGAAGCGGATCGTTTCCGACTTTCTTACCCGGGAGGAATTCGAACAGGTCTTGCCCTACGTGCGCGAGGAAATGGGTTTCTACCGGGCCAGCCATGTTTTGGGGACGGATGAAGGGGAAGATCTCGGCTTCATTTATCTATTAACCAACGATGAGGGGATCATCTTTGCGCTGAAAGAGAAAGCACCGAAGTCCAATCCCAAAATAAGCTCCCTCTCCGGGGAGTACCCCTCCCTTGAGTTTCATGAGCGGGAGCTGGTCAGCCTGTTTGGGGCGGAGGTGGAGGGTTTGCCCAAAGGCCCGCCTTATCCCCTTCCGGATGGATGGCCTGAAGGCAACTATCCCATGCGCAAGGAATGGAATCAGGAATATTTCGATCCGCATACCATGACCTATAACCCGCCAGCAGAAACTCAGAAGAAGGAGGCGGAAAAAAGTGACTGAATACAACCGGGTAGTGATACCCATCGGACCGCAGCACCCTTCATTAAAGGAGCCGGCCTGCTTTACGGTAACCCTGGAGGGTGAAAAAATCGTTGATGCCGTGATCGGGATCGGCTATAACCATCGGGGAATCGAGAAGGCCTGCGAGAGCAGGTACTATACGCAGATCATCTATCTCCTGGAGCGGGTTTGCGGCATCTGTTCCCACACGCATACTACCGCTTTCTGCCAGGGTGTGGAGGAGCTTGCCGGGGTGGAAATTCCCAGGCGGGCGGCCTTTATCCGCGTCCTGGTTGCCGAAATAGAACGGCTGCACAGCCACCTGCTCTGGCTTGGCGTGGCCGCCCATGAGATCGGCTTCGATACCATGTTCATGTATACCTGGCGCGACCGGGAAGCGGTGCTGGATATTCTGGCCGAGCTAGGCGGCAACCGCGTCAATTATTCCATCAACACCATTGGCGGCGTGCGCAGGGACATCGACGACTCCCTCAAGCAGGATATCTTGAAAATGGTCGATGCTTTGGAAGAGCAGGTAAAATATTACCGGGAGCTGGCTCGGAGCGAAACTACCCTGGCCGCCCGGCTGGCGGGAGTCGGAAAGCTTTCCCGGGAAGACGCCCTGAAATACGGCGCGGTAGGGCCGGTGATCCGGGCTTCCGGGGTCGACTTTGATATCCGCAAGGTAGATCCTTATGCCGTATATGGGGAGATCCCATTTAAGGTTGTCACGGACACCCATGCCGATGTCTTCGGCCGGACCGTGGTGCGCGTCCTGGAGATGCTGGAAAGCATTGAAATTATCCGCTATTGCCTCGAGAACATGCCTGACGGCGAGATCACCGCGAAAGCGCCGCGGCGTATTCCCGCCGGGGAGGTCATCAGCAGGACGGAAGCGCCCCGGGGTGAGGATATCCACTATATCCGCTCCAACGGCACTGAAATTCCGGACCGGGTCCGGGTGCGGGCGCCGTCTGAAGCCAACTGGCACGCCATGAAGCAAATGCTGCTGGGCCAATATCTTGCCGATGTGCCCATAACCATTGCCGCCATCGATCCTTGTTTTTCGTGCACGGACCGGGCCATCGCCGTCAATTCCGGCAGAGAGACAGAGCTCATGGATTGGCCGCGCCTCAGGCAGTATAGCGTCGACTGGTATAAAAAGAGGGGGATCGATGTATCCTCGGTTAAAATGCCGGAGCGCCGGAGCTATTTTTAAAGATATTAACCTGTGAAGACTCTTTAAATCTCGAGATAAAGGGGATATGGGGATGCTTTTAGGATTGGGAAAAATACTAATATTCCCGGGATTCTTGTTTTTAACGGTTTATAGCCTGCTCTTTGAATACCTGGACCGAAAGGTTTATGCCCGCCTGCAAAACCGGATGGGACCGCCATGGTACCAGCCGCTGGCGGACTTTTTGAAGTTGATCGGCAAGGAGGTCATTATTCCCGCCGAGGCAAACAAGACGATGTTCCAGGTGCTGCCGGTAATATCCTTGTCTGCCGTAGCAGCCGCCTTTATATACGTGCCTGTACTTGGCAAAGAGGCCATTGCTTCGTTTGAGGGCGATCTGATTGTTGTGCTCTATTTTTTGACTATTCCCACCATGTGCCTCTTTTTAGCCGGATGGTATTCCAGGGGTGTCTATGCCACCGTCGGCTCGGTACGAACCCTCACCCAGTTGTTTGCCTACGAGGTGCCGCTCTTCATGGCGCTGCTGGCTCCCGCCCTGATCGCCAAAACATGGTCGGTTACCGGAATGACGGCGTTTTTCGCGGAGCATCCCCTCTATATTTTGATCAACATCCCGGCTTTATTCGTAGCCCTGGTCGCTGCTCAGGGGAAACTGGAGCGGGTTCCCTTTGATACTCCAGAAGCCGAAACCGAGATTGTGGCGGGACCGCTGGTCGAGTATAGCGGCCGGTTGCTGGCCATTTTCAGAATCACGATAGACTGCGAACTGGTGATGATTGCGTCGCTGGTTTCAGCAATCTTCCTGCCCTTTATGACTGGGAATATTGCATTGGATTTTGTCCTCTATCTAGTTAAAACAGTGGCCGTCCTTCTTTTCCTGGCGCTGATGCGTTCCGTGATGGCCCGGCTCAGAATTGAGCAGATGGTTAACTTCTGCTGGAAATACCTGGCACCCATTGCCATTTTGCAGATCGTAATAAATCTTCTGGTTAGGGGTTGGTTAGGACTATGAGTAAAAGTGCACCAGGCAAGATCACCAATTTTGTAGTTAAGCACCTGTTTAAGAAGCCTGCCACGGTTTCCTTTCCCAAGGGGAAGATGCAGATAGCCCGCAATTACCGGGGCAAACTCAGCTACGATCCCACAAATTGCAACGGATGCGGCTTGTGCATGCGCTACTGCCCCTCCAAGGCGATTTTAGTGGTCAATGAAGGAACCAAGGAAGAGAGAAAAATGAAGGCTACCCTGTCCATATCCCGGTGCATCTTCTGTGGCCAGTGCGTTGATTCTTGTCCGCGCAAATGCCTTTCCTGCACCCAAAACATCGACCTTTCATCTTTGGACAAGGATGAACTCGTGGTGCAGCTTTGATGGAGCTACGGGACTGTTTAAAAACAAATTTACAGCCCGGATATAAAATTGCCGTGCTGGGCATCGGGTCGACACTCCGGTCGGACGATGCCGCCGGCATCTACTTTGTAGAACTACTGGGAAAGCGGATCAAAAAGGATAACCTCCTTCTAATCGCCGGCTCTACCGCACCAGAAAATTTCACCGGCGTGATCAAGGATTTTGCGCCTGACAAGCTTTTTATCGTGGATGCCGCGTATGTAGGGGGTTTGCCCGGAGAAGTAAAAGTGATCCCCGCCGCTGAGATCAGCGGCGTTTCCTTTTCCACGCACATGCTGCCCCTGCCGGTCATGCTAAAATACCTGGCAGCAGAGCTGCCTTGCGACGTAATCTTCATCGGGATCCAACCCAAGAGCACGGAGCATGGCTTCGTAATGAGTGAGGAAGTAAAACGGGAAACAGAGCGCCTGGCGGAGGATTTTGCTGCATTCCTGGCCGCAGCGGAATAACGCAGCGATGCGCTGGGTTGAATCAACGTATTTTCGGCGGCTCCTCCTGCCTGAAAGCAGTCTTAATTGCTTGCCGCTCCTGTTACTGGAGCCTTCGCTCTTGGTAAAATTGCTAGATGTGTGAAGGCACACCCTATTAGAAGTTAGAGGTTAGAGGTTGGAGGTTTGAAGAAGCAAATTAACAGGTGCGAATAACTCTTTCTAACTTCTGAATTCCAATTTCCAGCCTCCTAGAGAGGCCTTGGTTCGTCTGCACATCTAGCCATTCGTTCAAGGCGCTCCAGCTCTCAGTTTGTAGGTTTTCCGCTTGGTGAAGTCATGGCCGTCTACAGTAAAAAGTGAAGCGGGCACTTGCCAAGAAGAGGCGAATCATTTATAATAAAGATGCGTCGGGGCGTGGCGCAGCTTGGTAGCGCGCTTGACTGGGGGTCAAGAGGTCGCTGGTTCAAATCCAGTCGCTCCGACCAAGAAAAACCCCGGAATCCCTATGAATATGGGATTTCCGGGGTTCTTTATTTTTTCTCATAATCAACCTGGCTATTACTGCTTGATCAACCGGGCCTTCCCTGTTCAATTGTTGTAATCTGGTTGAAAATTTAGACAAGGGGCTGTATAATCAGGGAGGCGGGGAAGAAAGGTGATGGCGGTAAAACCCGCCAAACCATGAGAGGATGAGCAGCATGCCGATTGTTAGCGTGCCGAAGATAATCCGTGAAAAGCTTGGCGAAGAAGGCGCAGATGCTCTTGTTGAACTTATCAATCAGGTTAGTGGGGAAGCGGCAACGAAGACAGATTTAATTGAGCTTGAATCCAGATTGGAGAAGAGGATAAATGAACTAGAATCAACGCTCAGAAAAGAGATTTCTGAAGTTGAGTCATCTCTTCGAAAAGAGATTAACAGTACTATGAAATGGAATATTGTACTTTGGATTACCGTTTTGCTAGGGATAATCGGGACGGCATTATATGTCCGTTAATTTAAGCTATACTTTTTGGGGCCGCATGGTTAAATCCTGCGGTTTTTTGCTTGCGCCCGGCATGGCGCAGTTAAGCTATACAGGAATAGGGAAGGAAACAGCTAGCGCACCGGAGAATACTCATCAGCGGCAAAGAGATTGTTATACTAAAGGGAGAACCGGTACATATCGCAGAATTGATATAAGGCCCATGACCTGCAGATCGAAGCAAAAGCAGATTACATAGAAAGGGATGGGAGCATGAAGCTGGTCTATAGTGGAAAAACGAAGGATGTTTACGCTTTAGATGACGAGCACTATTTGTTGAAGTTTAAAGACGATGTCACCGGTGAAGACGGTGTTTTTGATCCGGGCGCAAATCGCGTCGGCCTGACGATTGAAGGGGCGGGCAGGGCCGGCCTGCGTTTAAGCAGCTATTTTTTTGAAAAATTGAACCGGTTGGGGATCCCTACGCACTTTGTTGCTGCGGACATTGAAAAGGCAACCATGACCGTAAAAAAAGCGACTGTGTTTGGCGAAGGTTTAGAGGTGATCTGCCGCTACCGGGCGGTGGGCAGCTTTTTGAGGCGCTACGGGAAGTATGTTGCCGAAGGAGAGCCGCTGGACGCCCTGGTGGAAATCACTTTAAAAGACGACGAGCGCAATGATCCGCTGATCACCGAAGATGCCCTGGATATGCTGGGTATCTTGTCGAAGGAAGAATACAAGGTCATCAAGGAGTTGACCCGGAAAATCGCCGCCATCGTGAAGGAAGAACTGGCACGCAAAGGCCTGGAGCTATACGATATCAAATTTGAATTCGGCCGGATTGGTGCAGGGCGGCAGATCGCCCTAATTGATGAGATTTCCGGCGGCAATATGAGAGCCTATCGAAACGGGCGCCCGGTGGAGCCCCTGGAGCTGGAAAGGTTGATGCTCTCTTAGGCTTTGCGCCATCTTTAGCAGCGGTTCACGCAGAACCTTCTATAAAAAGCCGCCTCTCCGGAGGCGGCTTAATTTTACTTGTCGAAAATTAATTGCCTCAGGTTGCGTCCTTTCGCATAGTAACCGAGGACGCTTTTTATGACTACTAAACAAACCGGCCCCGCGATTAAACCGGATACGCCTAAAAATTTAAAACCGGCATACATGGCCAACATGGTGGCCAGCGGGTTGATGCCAATCTGGTCGCCAAGAATTTTGGGTTGGACAATGTGTCTGATTACAGTAATGGAAATGTGTATGATTAACAATCCGACTGCCAGTTTTAGATTCCCGGTGATGAGAGCATAGAGCATCCAGGGAATAAGGAAAAGGCCCGCCCCGATGACCGGCAAAGCATCAAAGATGGTGATGATGCAGGCCATTAACAGGGCATATTTTAGTTGTAAGATGAGAAAACCGATATACAGCTGGATGAAAGTGATGGCCATTAAGATCAGGGTGGCGCGCATGACGCCAAAAAAGGTGGCCAGCATATCACGCCTGAAGGTGCGGAATCTATCCAGCCATTCCCTGGGAATTTGCTCGTTGATGGCATCCTGAATCTTCAGCCAATCCCGGGAGATAAAAAAGATGCCCAGAATAGTGAGGATTATAAACAGGAGGATTTCAGGGAGAGAGACCGCATAATAAAAAAGGTAACGGGCCGCGATGCTGACGAAATTGGAGATAAATTCCCCTAAGCGGGACAACATGCCGTCGATTGCCTGTACCGCTTCCGCCGGCAACAAATCCATGCTCTCTTGAAGCGAGGCGATATAGTTCATAATATTCTGCGCCAGATAGGGATACCGACTCGGCAAGATGATGATCAACTCTCGAGCCTGGGCGACCAGCAAATTCCCAACGCTGAAGAGCAGCATGGCCACCAGCGTGACGATCAGAATTGTCCCGATCAGCGCGGCCAGCGAACGGGGAAGGGCAAATTTGCGTCCTTTGGAAAGAAAGCGAGTTAAGGGTTCGATCAGTGCTGCCAGCAGCAGGGCAATGACAAAGGGGGCGGTGTATTTAATAAGCAGCAGAAGCAGGTAGAGGGCACCGAGGGTCGCGGCAACGATGCCCGCCAGCTTTAAAATATTCAGCAGGGGAGTAGGGATTATCGCACTCTTATTCATTCCACTCTTCCTTGATACGATAGCTTCCTTGATACGATAGCTTAAGCGCTAATGCGACATCAGGGCCTTTTTCTTTAGCTGTTTTGCACAAGCTAATGAAAGTATATTGCAATGCTGCCCTTTCGTCAAACAGTATATTGTTTCAGTTTGCCGTTGACATCAATGACCATATATTGCTATACTTGCTCCAGACCAAAGCACAAATGTTATCTTTAACCTTGACCGGGCTGGTTGCCGCGATCTATCGTGTCGCGTTCTCTTAAGCCGTATGTACGAAACGGTTTTTTTAATGAGCACAAGGGAGAACTTAATGGCTTTTATAATTAGCTTTTTTAAAGGGATACTCATCGGTGTCGGCAACATCGCTCCCGGAGTGAGCGGTGGAGCGCTGGCGATTATCCTCGGCCTCTACGAAGATCTGATCCATAGCGTCAATACTTTTTTCCAGGACATAAAGGGAAACATTCGCTTTCTGCTGCCGATCGGGTTGGGGTCAGCGGCCGGTATTGTCGGCTTTAGCAATGTCTTAAACTACCTGTTTGACCGCTATCCACTGGGCACCACGTTTACGATCGCCGGCCTGATTGTCGGCTTATTGCCTGTTTTCTGGCATAAAGCCAATGCCAGAGGATTTAAGAGCTACTATTTAATCCCGTTTGCAATTACTCTGGCGCTGTCCATCTATTTTTTTGTTGTGGAAACCGGTTATACCGGTTCTCAACCGGTTGAAGAGCTGGATCTCATGGCCCTGTTATGGTGTGGTTTTCTGATCGCCGGGTCTATTGTCATTCCCGGTGTAAGCGGCTCCGTATTGCTAATCCTCCTCGGTGTTTATGGTGTCGTTCTTAAGGCCATTGCGACGATTGATATTCCAGTCCTCATCCCGCTGGCTCTGGGGTTGGGTATCGGGGTTCTCTTCTTTTCAAAACTGATGGGATTCCTG
>JAAYGO010000112.1 GCA_012727685.1 Bacillota bacterium
ATGAGAAAGAAGCCCATGGTTATGAGCTGCTGGAAGATCTTGTTGATTTTGGCTTTGAACAGGGCCCGGATCCGGGGATGGTATACCGCAACTTAAGAAAATTGGAGGAAGAAGAGGCTGTCTCTTCACGATGGGAAACAGGCGGCCCCGGACCGGCCAGAAGAGTATATACCCTGACGTCCCGCGGGAAGGAGCTTATCCACCGGTGGGCGCGTCATATTCAAGATAAGCGGCAGCGGTTGGCGTATTTTCTAGAACGTTATGAAAGCAGTTTTCCCCAAAGGAGTGAAAGCGGTGTTTGAAATTATACTCTACATTTTAGCGATCACATTTCTTGTTATTTCATTCGTAAAAGACAGGCAGAAAACCCGCGCCGCCCTGCTTAAAGCGTGGAAGGCATTTACCGGCATTTTCCCGGCCCTCGCCGGGATTCTCACCCTGATCGGCCTGCTTCTTTCTGTTTTGTCTCCGGAAATCATTAGTAGCGTTCTCGGGCAAAACACCGGTTTTTGGGGCATGATTTTAACTTCAGTGATCGGGGCCATAACCCTTATTCCGGCCTTTATCGCTTTTCCCCTGGCTGCTTCGCTGTTACAAAGCGGCGCCGGAATAATGCAGATCGCTGTTTTCGTTTCCACTCTGATGATGGTCGGCATTGTTACCGCACCCCTGGAAGCAAAATACTTCGGCTGGAAGGTAGTCCTGCTGCGAAACGGTTTCAGTTACCTTTTTTCTTTTGCAGTAGCCGCGATCATCGGGGTGGTGCTGGCATGATCAGGATAAAACCGTACCTGTTATTCCTGGCCGTAGTTTTCGCAGACTTGATTATTTTCTTTTTCAAACCTGCGCTCGCTGCAGAGATTGTATCGGCCACCGGCCGCCATTTTTTGCAGATGCTGTCCATCCTGCCTCCCATATTTTTATTGATCGGGCTGCTGGATGTGTGGGTGCCCCGGGAGAAATTTATGCGTTTCATGGGTGAGAAATCGGGGGTAACGGGCATAGCCTTAAGCATTTTACTGGGTGCGGCGGCTGCCGGACCGCTTTACGCCGCTTTTCCCCTGGCTGCGATCATGATTAAAAAGGGGGTCAAATTCAGGAACATCCTAATTTTCCTGGGCGCCTGGTCCACCATGAAAATACCGATGTTGCTGTTTGAGATATCCTCCATCGGAAAGGAATTTGCCCTGACGCGCTGGTTCTTGAGCCTGATCGGAATCCTGTTCATGTCCTTTTTAATCGACCGGTTCGTTCAACCGGCCTATGACCGGCGCGCTGCCGATTAGGCTGGCCTGGTGCCGGTGAGGGCGGATCTGATTTGATTTTTTAGAACACGAGTATTAAGATTTCCATGAGCCTGCTCTGGAAAACATTCGCATGCAAGGCTTGGCCTTGCGCGTAAAACGGCTGCTGGCCCGGCGCAGATCCGGCGCCCGGGGTAAACTGGATGTTCTTCCAGCAGCCGGAAGCCGATGATTAACGATACACTAATCATTGCGATTAGCCTGGAGAACTAGAGGAGGATTGCCATGAACAAGTTTATGCGGGCCGCTTATGAAGAGGCGTTAAAGAATATCAGCGGCGGCGAAGGAGGGCCCTTTGGCGCCGTCATTGAAAGGAACGGCGAAATCATCGCCGCCGCGCATAACAAGGTGCTGGCTACCAATGATCCGACCATGCATGCCGAAATTGCCGCCATTCGCATAGCGACCCGGAAGCTTAACCGCTTCAATCTATCCGACTGTACGCTCTATAGCACCTGCGAACCCTGTCCCAT
>JAAYGO010000183.1 GCA_012727685.1 Bacillota bacterium
TAAATTTTGTTATCGGCCTGTGATATAGTCACCCTGTAAGCGGTCTGAGATAATGTCACCACAGCACGAAAGGCTAGCGGCAGTTGACAGCGCCAGAAATGAAAAAGTATAATTGCTTTAAGTGACAACAATCCATAAGACCAAGAGGTGTCCGTGCATGAAGAGCGATGAAGTAGTGGGCGAATTTCAAAATATGGTCTCAGAAGTATTGATCCGCCATCGCAGCATCCTTGACTGCCTCACTAAATTCCAGGAGTCAACCGCAAGGGTTAACCGGAGTATCGTCAAAACCGCTACCAATTGCGGATGTATATCCATTAACGCCAGTAAGCAGCACTATCCCGCAGGCAGCTCCTTAAAAGAATGCAGCAAGTATATGGATTCGCATATTAAAGGCGAACTCTGCGAACACTGCCGGGAAATTATCGCCGAAGAGATCGGCAACCACCTTTTTTACCTGGCCGCTTTATGCAATCTCTTGGATTATGACCTTGAAGAGTTGATCGGGTCCGAATTCAACCGCATTTCCACCCTGGGACATTTTCTCCTTTCATGATAGGAACGCGATTCCCACTGCTTCTTTAATGCTGGAGACGCCAATTAACTGAAGCTCTTGGGGCATCACTTTTCCGCCTCCCAGGTTTTCCAGGTTTGGCCGGGGGATAATAAACCGGTTAAAGCCCAGCTTTGCCGCCTCATTAATCCTTTGTTTGATCCGGCTGACAGGCCTAATTTCACCGGTCAGCCCTACTTCGCCAAAAACCACTGTCTCCGCGGAGAGACCTTTGCCCCTTAAACTGGATACGAGGCTCAACCCCAGGGCCAGATCCACCGCTGTTTCTACCAATCTAACCCCGCCGACCACGTTTACAAAGGTATCGAGCCCGACAAAGGAGACTCCGGCATGCTTTTCCAGGACAGCCATGATCAGGGCGACACGGTTCAGATCAATTCCCGCGGAAGTGCGCCGCGGCGCCGCATAGTTGGAAGGCACTACCAGGGATTGTATCTCCACCAGCAGCGGCCTGGTCCCCTCCATGCTGGCCGTAACCACGGCGCCGCCGGACTCCCGGCTCTGGCCGGTAATAAACAGGTATGACGGATTGGCCACTTCTTGCAACCCCTGTTCCTCCATGACGAATACACCAATTTCGTTGGTGGAACCGAAACGGTTTTTCACGCCGCGTAAAACCCGAAAGCTGTGGTAGCGATCCCCCTCCAGGTAAAGGACGGCGTCGACCATGTGCTCAAGCAATCGCGGCCCGGCCATGATCCCTTCCTTGGTAACGTGACCGATTAAAAAAACAATCATGCCGTTTTCTTTGGCCAGGCGCGTCAGCGCCGCGGTTACTTCACGGACCTGGTTTACACTGCCCGGCACTCCTTCCAGGTCCGACCGAAAAAAGGACTGCACCGAATCGAGCACCAATACTTGCGGGCCCTGTTCTTCCAGGATCGCCAGGAGCTGTTCCAGTTCGGTAGTAGCCACAACCTGAAAATCGGCGTTTATTTGCAGGCGCTGGGCGCGCATCTTGATCTGGCGCAGCGATTCTTCACCGCTGGCGTAGAGCACGTGATGGTGGCCCGAAAATGCGGCGGCAGCCTGGAGCAGTAGCGTCGATTTGCCGATCCCCGGATCGCCGCCGATCAGGATCACCGACCCCGTGACCGCTCCTCCGCCCAGAACCCGGTCAAATTCATCGATGCCGGAAATGACGCGGTCCTCGGCGGCGGCGGAAATCTCCTGCAGCCGCGCCGCTTTGGCTGAGCCCGGCACTGACAATTCATTTTCGGGACGCCGCGCTGCTCGGGCAGGTAAAGGCACCTCTTCCATTGTGTTCCAGGCGCCGCATCCCGGACAGCGCCCCAGCCACTTTGAACTCTCGTAACCGCAGCCGGTGCAGTAAAAAAGGGTTTTCTTCGCCATCTGCTTTCACCTCCGCAAAGAAGGAGAGGAGGGACGATCCTTGCCGTCCATTTTATAAACTAACCCCGATCACTTTTGCTAAAAACGACTTTAAATTTCAGCATTAACCGCCGTGCCTCGCCGGCGGGGGCACCAGCAAAAAGCCGAAAATGGCACCATTCCACATCCCCTCTCCTTTCTTTGAGGGGAGAGGGTCAGGGTTAGGGGCGGAATCCGTCTAGCCCATTTTCAGAGTACCTCTGGAGAACCGCCCTTAAGGAAAGTTGTCAGTGGAACCGTCCCGCTGACAATTTTCGGAGAGTTTCCAGGTTTTGGCGGTCCCAGTCGGTGCCGATTTCCGGGGTTTCAAGTATTAAGGGCATCTCTGCAGGCCATTTTTGATTGAGCAGCACCCGGAAGCATTCGAGCCCGATAGCGCCGCGGCCGATATGATCATGGCGATCAACCCGGGAGCCCAGGGCCGCCTTGGAATCGTTTAAGTGCAGCATATGGAGATGTTCGAGTCCGATCAGCTTGTGGACCTGTTCGAGGAAGCGCTCCGTCGCCGCAGCGCTGCCCAGGTCGTAACCGGCCCCCCAGGCGTGGGCAGTATCAATGCAGATTCCCAGGCTGCCGTCCGGGAAAGCATGGAGAATTTCAGCCAGCTCTTCGAGCCGGGAACCGAGGGCGGTGCCGCTGCCCGCCGTATTCTCTAAAAGCAGCATGACTCCGGGAGGCCATTTTCCCCGATCAGCGTCGATCGTTTCAATAATGCGCGTTATTCCCTGTGTTACTCCCCGGCCGCCGTGGTTGCCTGTATGCAGCACTACGTAGGGCGAGCGGTATAAAGCGGCCCGCCCCATGGTGGCCGCCAGCAGTTGCCGCGATTTCTCGTAAAAATCTTCATTGGTTGAGGCGAGGTTGATCAGGTAGGCGCTGTGCACCACCAGGGGACGAAGATCATGCTCTTTAAGGGCGGCGAGGCGCTTTTCCATCTCCCGCGCTTCGATTTTACCCATTGTCCACCCGGTAGGATTTCCGGCAAAAATCTGGATCGCCTCACAGCCGATTTCTTTCGCCCGCGCTGTATTTGGCACAAAGCCGCCCTTGAGCGGCATATGAATTCCCAGGCGCACGGCCATCCCCCCTTCGTTTAGCAAGGGCAATAATTATGTACTTAAACTACAGTATAACTATCGCCGCAGTATCGCCCTCCCCTGCTTCTCACTTCCAACCTCTCACCTCTCACCTCTCATTACGCGCCGCCCCGATCAAGGCGCTGTAATGGGCGATCCCGTTTTGCTCGAGGTAGCGCAGCAACCCGGCGGTAATCTCGCGGACTGACAGCGGGTTTACGAAGTTCGCCGTGCCCACGGCCACGGCTGTGGCGCCGGCCATAATAAACTCAAGCGCGTCTGAAGCGGTGCGAATGCCGCCCATGCCGATAAGGGGCACGGAAACGGCTTCGGCCGTCTCCCAGACCGCCCGCACCGCGATGGGGCGCAGCGCCGGGCCGGAGAGGCCGCCGGTGATATTGGCGAGCACCGGGCGGCGCCTGCCCACATCGATAACCATGCCTTTGAGCGTATTGATCAGGGAAAGGGCATCGGCACCGGCACGCTCGGCCGCCCGGGCCACCGCGGTAATATTGCCCGCTTCAAGGGAAAGCTTGACCACCAGCGGGCCGCGGTAGGCCTCACGCACGCGGCTGACAAGGTCCTCCACCACGTCCGGATCACAGCCAAAGCTGATGCCGCCGCGGCGCACGTTGGGGCAGGAGATATTTACTTCCAGGCCCGAGACACCGGGAACCCCGTCCAGGAGGGAGGCGATCTGGCAATACTCCTCTAGGGTCTCACCGGCAATGTTGACGAGGACCGGGCAGCCCAGCCCGGCGAGCCGCGGCTGGATCTCTTCTAAAAAATATTCCACCCCCGGGTTCTGCAGGCCGATGGCGTTCAGCATGCCCGCGGGGGTCTCCACGATCCGCGGCGGGGGATTGCCGGCGCGGGGTTTTAGCGTGGTTCCCTTGACCACAATGGCACCCCACTCTGCCGGATCGACAAAGCCGGTATAATCAAAGCCGTAGCCGTAGCAGCCCGAGGCGGCGATAAGCGGGTTGGCCATTTTAATGCCGGCCAGGTTCAAGGAGAGGCGGGGATCAGATCTCAAAGCAAACCTCCTCTCCGTTAAAAACGGGTCCTTCTTTGCAAATGCGGCGGTATTCAATCTGACCGCCCTTCTTAAAGGGGAAGGCGCAGCCGAGGCAGGCGCCTACGCCGCAGGCCAGATGCGATTCGAGTGATACATGGGTAGGCACGGCGAAGCGTCGGCCCAGCTCCACCACCCCGGCCAGCATGGGCAGGGGGCCGCAGGCGTGGATGCGGGCCGGGGGTGTGCCCTCCCGCAGGCGCTGCTCAAGCAACCCGGTGATTAACCCTCTGTATCCGTGACTGCCGTCCTCGGTGGCATAAAGGGGATGCAAGTCCTGCGCGGCAAAATAATCGTCCGCGGGCAGATCGGAGCAGGAGGCGGCTCCAATTAAAAGCTCAAACGGCAGCCCCGCCTGCCGGCGCAGCCAGGCCAGGTAATAAAGGGGCGCCAGCCCGATACCCCCGCCGGCGAGCAGCGCCGGCGCCGCTTCATCGACGACGGGAAAACCGTTGCCCAGGGGACCGAGCAGATCCAGCACAGCTCCGGGACGCGCCTGCAGCAGGAGTTCCGTCCCCGCGCCAACGGAACGCACCAGCAGCCAGATCTCGTTTTTCTCCGCCACAACATGATGGATGCTGAACGGGCGGCGCAAAAGGGGATCGGAAGAAGCTCCAACCCGGACGTGCACAAACTGTCCCGGCCGGGCGCCGCACAGGTCCGGCGCGTGAAGTTTCAGGCAGTGCCAGGTCCCGGTTACCTGCTCGTTTGTCTTTAGCTGGCAGCGATGAATTAAGGACGGTTTCTGCTCCAACAATGTGCTTGCTCCTTAAATAAATGCTCTATTTAATATTATACCTGTTTGCGGCAACAACTTGTTCAATCACACCAGGCGCCGGCATCCCGGTCATCCTTTATTAAACCGGCCGGATCACCTGTCCCGCTTTCATTTTCACCACGCCGCCGACCATGGTCATCACCGGCAGGCCGTGCAGTTTCCAGCCGGCATAAGGGCTGTACCCGGCCCTGGAATAAAATTTCTCCGGCTGCACGACCGCGGTTGCTTCCAGGTCCAAGACCGCCAGGTCTGCCGGCGCCCCCGGGCGCAGGGAACCGGCGTTCAGGTTCAAAAGGCGAGCCGGGCGGCAGGAATAGGCATCGACCAGTTCGCTCAAGGTAATAAGGCCCGGCCGGACCAGCTCCGTTAACAGGAGGGGCACGGCGGTCTCCAACCCGGTGATCCCAAAAGGGGCATCGAGCAGCGATTGCGCCTTTTCAGCAGCCTGGTGCGGGGCATGGTCGGTGGCGATGATGTCGATCAGCCCCGTTTTGAGGCCTTGCAGCAGCGCCTGCCGGTCCGCGGTGCCGCGCAGGGGCGGGTTAACCTTGGCCAGCGTGCCGCAGCGCTCCAGGGCCGATTCGTCAAGCAAGAGGTGATGCGGCGTCACCTCGGCGGTAACCGCCAGGCCTTTCTGCTTGGCCCAGGCCACCAGCTCGACCGACCCTGCGGTGCTAAGGTGGGCCAGGTGCAGGCGGGCGCCGGCAGCCCCGGCCAGGATGATGTCGCGGGCAACGGCCACGGTTTCGGCTTCCGCAGGGATAGCGGGCAGGCCATGACGCTTGCTCCAGATCCCTTCATGCACTACGCCGCCTCCGGCCAGGGAGAGGTCTTCACTGTGCGAAATCACCAGGGCTTCTTCATGGCCGGCCAGTTTTTTTAAGATCTCAAAGAAAAGACGGCTGTCCGCCACCGGGGAGCCGTCATCGCTAAAGGCGCGGACACCGGAGGCAAGCATGCTGTCAAAGTCGGCCGCCGCCGCGCCGCTCCGCCTCCGGGTCAGGGCACCGACGGGGTAAACCCGGGCCAGCCCGGCGGCAGCGGCCCTGGCCTTGATCAAATCGCTCACGGCAGCAGAGTCGATGGGCGGCTCCGTATTGGGCATGCAGAATACGGAGGTGACGCCCCCGGCCACCGCGGCGGCGCAGCCGGTGGCAATGGTCTCCTTCTCCGGGAATCCGGGCTCCCGGAGGTGAACATGCAGATCAACAAAACCGGGCACAATGACCTTGCCGCTTAAATCGATCACTTCTGCCCCATCTACGCTTAAATTCGGGGCCAGCGCGGCCACAGTGCCCGCTTCAATCAACAGGTCGCAGAAGTTGTCCAGACCCTGGGAGGGATCGACAATCCGGGCTCCTTTCAAACAGATGCGCATCTTCCAACTCCCTTTTTCACCGCCAGCATCAAGGCGATCCATATTTTTTTCCTTCCCCTCCCTAGAGAGAAAGAAACCCCTCCTGGCAACTGGGAAGGGTTTCAGGCAATCCTGGAACTTAAGATATTCAATCGCGCTCCCGTTCCTGGTGGGCCAGGAAGGTCAGCATATTGCGATATGCTTTCTGCTCAATATGCAGCGCCTGGTTGATCAGTTTGTATTTTTGCCCGACACTCGCCGCTGAAACCCCGTAACTACGGGAGAGCTCCTTCTGGGTTACATCCAGGAAATGAAAACGCGCCAGGCAATATTCAAGGCCGGCGGACCAGGCCTGAGGCTTGACGATCCGTGGCACATGGGGGTAGGCATGGTTGATATAATCAAGCCAAATGGCCTCCACGTCGGCGAAAAACTCTTCACCGTAATGGGGATTGTTCCGCATATTGTTGTAGGTGCACTCGAGCACTATCTGCCACTCCTCGCGCCAAACGGGGGCAAGCAACGGGTAACTGCTTAAATCGATTTCTTTAATGACGCCGCCGGCAAAGATGCGGCATCTGCCAAGCGGGGCCATATTCTTCAGCTCGAGTAAGGCGACCTGGCGCAAGCGTTCTTTCACCCAGGGGTTGATCACATAATTTTTGAGGCAGGCGTACGCCTCATCATGATGCAGCCGCCCGTAGAGGCGGATGATCCTTTCCTTTAAGCTGTCACTGCCCTGGTATAAAGCCCGCTGCAGAGCCTGGCGAAAGCCTTTATCGCTGCCGAAAAGCTCCCGGAATTGGCTTTCACTGAGAGTGGAGAGGGCTTCTTCGAGCGCTTCGTTTTCCTGCATCGTAAGGTCGGGATTAAAAACGACTGCCTCTTCGTCCCCTTCATCCATGGCAAAGAGCAACTCCTGGGCCTCATCGGCCATCTGCCCCTCCGGAGAAAGCTGCAGGTACTGCAAAAGATAGCGCTTTGCTTTTGGCAAATCCTCCATCATGCCGTAGTTGATCGCCATCAGGAAATAACATTCGGTTAGCGAAGGATCAAGATTCAAGACAATATGCTTAAAAATCCGGTTCGCTTCTTTAAGTCGATTGGTTTTACTCAAGAGGCAGGCAAGATTATAGTGGTGGAGTGCGTTTTCCGGCTCAAGTTCAATTGCTTTTTTTAAAAAAAGAAGCGCCTTGGACAATTTATTCTTCTGGTGGTAGTAACTGCTCTTTTGGAAATAATAGTCGGAGTCCTGGATAAACGGAATAACCTTGCTGGATACCTTGCTGCTTTTCAGAAGACCTTTCGGCCGGTCCACGCGTCCCAATCCTGCTCACCACCTTCGGAGGACTTTCACTATAAGTATACGTTTCTCCAATTGCGATCAATTATCCTGCCGTGTTACGGAAGTAAGCGGAAAATTTCATTCCGCGGGGCTGCCTGCGGTCTCGAAGGGAGGGCTGGTGTAAATGCTGCATTCCAAAAAGCGATCCCACTCGGTCCAATCGCCGGTGCCGCGAGGGTGCTTTTCCAGGACCTGAACGAACTGGTTCAAACGGGCACTGACCAGGTCGGCATGGAAGAGGATAAAAGCATGAAATGTTTTCGGAACTTCGGGGGAACCCCACTCCCGCTTGCCGTGATGCGTCAAAATCATATGCTCCAGCTCCAGTTTAAGCCGGGGGGGAAAATCGGGGATTTGCGCGATCTTCTGATCCAGTATTTCTTTGCCGATGCTGATATGGCCGACCAGTTTGCCCCGGTCGGTGAAATCAAAATTCAGGCTTGCCAGATCGTATTCCTCGATCTTGCCGATATCATGGAGCACCGCGCCGGCAACCAGCAGGTCAAGCTGCAACCGGTCCGGGTAGAGTTTAACCAGATCGCGGCAGATGGCGATCACTTCAAGGGTATGTTCAAGGAGTCCGCTGACATAATTATGGTGGATGGTCCGCGCGGCCGGGGCCATGGCGAAGCGGCGCGTGAACTCGCTGTCATTGAACAGGGAAACCAGCAGCAGCTTCAGGTGCGGTTCCTTTAAATTGTTGATAATCTCTTTTAACTCCAGCAGCATCTCTTTGGGGTCGCGGGCCGAGACCGGTTGGAAAAAGGCACGGTTAACCCTATCCGGATCCAGCGGGCGCATTTCGCTGATCACTACCTGCAGGCCATGATAATCGGTAACTTCACCGCGGATAAAAACAACATCGCCTTTCTTTACCTGTTCTTTGAGCTGGGCAGTATCCCACATCACGCCCTTGATGCTGCCGCTGACATCACCAAGCAGTAACTTTAAAAAGTGCTCTCCCGAGCGATGCGGCGCGGTAAAATTAACCCGGCTGCATTCCAATACCAGGACCTGTGTCTCCACCTCGTCCCCCAGCCGGAGATTGCGGATCAACTGTTTTTTCATTGCTGCTGTTCTCCATTCCGGCAAAGACCAAGCTTTGCGTTTATTTATACTGTAACATAATGGCGTTTACTTGGAAAGGGGTTAACAGCTCCCCTATGCAAGACCCGTGAGGAGCAAGTGAAGCTCTAAAAAAACAGGCCTCTTCGGCCTGAACACGCTGCTATTAAGCCCTTGCACCTGTCTTAAAATAGATAGCCGGATTCAGCCCCCTCATCCTGTCCCTCTCCCTCCCAAAGGGGGAGGAACGGCAACAGTTTCACCCTCCTGATGGCGCCCCCGCTCCTGGAGGTTGGAAGTTGGTAAACACACTCGTGATCATTTTTTCCCAACCTCCAACCTCTAACTTCTAATTTGCGGGGGCATGGCCGTCTATTCTCTCAATCCGCTTCCTATACTGCGGGGCGGGGATAGAGACCGGCCCGCTCCACTATTTCAGGCACTATCTCTTCCCAGGCGATGGCCATGATATGCACACCGGCTACGCCTTCAATTTCTTTCAACTGCTGAATGGTTTCGATGCAGATCTTTAAGCCTTCTTCTTTCTTATCCTTCGCCCCCTGCAGGCGGGTAATGAGTTCATCGGGGATGATGATCCCCGAAACGTTGTTTTTCATATATCTAGCTGCTCCGAGAGACTTGATCGGAGTGACGCCGCCCATGATGTACACCTTTTTATGGAGGCCGCGCTCGCGGACCATCTCCATCCACTTTTTAAACCGTTCGAGGTCAAAGATGCACTGGGTTTGGATAAAACTAGCCCCGGCATTGATTTTTTTCTCCAGCCGGTCCACCCGGTACTCAAAGGGGTCGGCAAAGGGGTTGGCAACGGCGCCGATAAAGATTTTCTCCAGCGGGTGCTCCAGCGATTCGCCGCCGATAAATTTGCCTTCATCGCGCATATCCTTCAGCGCCTTGATGAGCTGCATAGAATCGATATCGAAGACTCCCTTGGCACCCGGCTCGTTACCGAACTTCTGGTGGTCTCCGGAAAGACAGAGCACATTCTTCATACCCAGCGCCACAGCTCCAAGGAGGTCACTCTGCAGGGCGATCCGGTTGCGGTCTCGCACCGTCATTTGAATGACCGGTTCCAAACCCATCTGGATTAATGCTGCGCCGCAGGCAATGCTGGAAGTGCGCACGATCGCCGTCTGGTTGTCGGTGATGTTGAAGGCTTCAACGTGATTGCGCAGAGCTTCGGCATGGTGTTTTAACTGGGTTATGTCCCCGCTTTTCGGCGGGCCCAGTTCCGCGGTAACCGCAAATTGTCCACTGGCCAAGACTTTTTCCAATCTACTCCCCGCGATCAAGTTTAACATCCTCCCTTACTATGGTTCTCGGGCCTCCATGGTGCGAGGAGGACCAGTCCTTCGGAGGTTGAATTTCCGCCATCAGCGACAAGCGTCCCAGGCTGGCGAGGCGGTCATGGATCAGGTGCCAGGCACAGTCTAGCTCCTTGCTGACCTCGCACTTTCCTTCCGCAGAACCGCCGCAGGGACCGTTTAGCAGGCTCTTGGCGCAGCGGGTGATCGGGCAGATCCCTTCGGTCAGATGCAGAACGCAGTCACCGCAGCCGAGGCAGCGTTCCACCCAGACGCCCTGTGCCACGGGATAGCCCATAAACTTGGTGTTCAGGCCAGGCATGACCCTTAAGGCTGGCACATGTTCCACCAGGGTCTGGACCCCAATGCCACAGGCCAGCGAAAGGATCGCATCGTATCCTTTCAGCCGTTCCAGAACCTGGTCAATAAACTCGAATTCACACTGGCGCTCAATGGTAAAAGCCTCCACTGTCGCCTCCTGCCGATCCTGTTTCCGCTGGATCCGGATTAGGGCGGCCAATTCCTCAGCCTCTTTTTGTCCCCCGGCCATACAAACGGTTACACAGGTGCCGCAACCCAGAACACAGATGCGCTGATACGGTGCCAGCATCTCCTTAATCTGTGCAAAGGGCTTGCGTTCGGCGATAATCATATGCTCACCTTCCCTCCATTAAGCGTATTTTTGTCAGGCGCAGCAGGATACGCCCGGAGCGCGAAAACTTTTCGTGCTTTAACCCGCACTGATTTCATTCCCTTAAGTGGTGCCCCCGGCTCGCAGGGGCACCGTGGTTCAATCGAGGTTGGCCGGTAAAGGTGAACAAGTTATCTCCTGAACAAATCTCTCTTCCAACCTCTCCCGTCCCACAGCTCATAAGCGGTTGCTCTTCTTGAAAACGTCAATATAAGAGTCGCAATAAATATCCATGTTCAGCAGGATGCGCGCCGTGGCTACCGCGGCCATCAACTCGTCGTCACAGGCGTCGACAATGGCCGCGTCAAGGCCGTTGGCCATGGCCATCACCGCAAAAGTGCGGTTGATCAGTTCGCGATTTTTCGTCCCCTGCGAGACGTTGCTCAAGCCCACCACGGTTTTCGGTGGCGGATCGGAAATCAGCTTGACCTCCCGCAGGGTGCGCAACACCTCCGGCCCATGATCCTGGGCTACGTTGCAGGGGAGCACCAGGGGATCAATGAAGAGCCTGTCGGGGGGCAGATCAAAGGCCATGGCATTGGCCACCAGTTCGGCAGCCAGGGCCACCCGGGCATCGGCGTCCTTGGGAATCCCTTCTTCGCTCATGGCCAGGCCGATCACCTCGGCATTGTACTGTGCAGCCATGGCAAAGACCCGTTCCATCTTGGCCTGGACCGCCGGAACGGAGTTGATCATGGCAGGGTGCTTGCAAATCTTCAGCGCCGCCTCAATGGCGTCATACTTGGTTGAGTCGAGGCACAGCGGCAATTCCGAGACTTCCTGGGTGACCTCTACCAGCCATTGCATGGCCCCCACCGGATCAGGGGAACCCGGTCCCACATTGATGTCCAGGTAATGGGCCCCGTTGGCCTCCTGCTTGCGAGCCCACTCCTGGATCGGCCTGGGATCGCGCTCCTTGATCGCCCGGGCGATATCCTTAAACATACCATTAATCCGTTCGCCGATAATGATCATTTTCCTACCTCCTTTTTCAAAAATAGTGAAGAAAATATAATCCACTTTTCCCCAAAATAGCCATCGAAATCTGGCTCTAGCGGAGGCACAGGGGGTATCCCCATGGGGGCTTGCAGCCTCCGTAAGTACTATGGGTGGGCCGCGCCGGCGGCCCTAGTAACTGTTGTCGCACATCAGATCATCGATGTTCTTCTTCACCAGCTCCACTGCCCGCGGGTGGCGCATGACCAGGATGTTCATGCCCGCCTGCAGGTAGGCGGCAGCCGTGGTGGCTTCCCACAGGACGCCGCGCTCTTCTTGATCGCCCCAGCCGGGTTCTTCTTCCGCAGAAATATTGGCTTCCTTGGTCCGCCATACCTCAAAGCCGACGTTGCCGATCATGGGCATGGCCAGCATCCTGTCTCCTTGCAGGGCGCCGTTGCGGGCCCGTTCCATGATGGAATAGGAATATTCGATCCCGTAACCCAGGGCGGCGATGGTCGGATCGATCACGATCCGGTCCACCAGCGCGGTGCTCATCTCCGCGATCAATATGTTCAATTGCTTACAGATGTTGATATCAATGGGCGACTGGGCAATCAGATTATGCTTGTGCGCCATGCAGGCGCTGGTAATGGCCTTGTAGTTTTCAAGTTCCGCCACCCCCAGCAGCAGGTTCTCTCCTGCCGCCGCTTCCGCGACGACGGGGAATATGGCGGCGTCCTTCTCAGCCTTGCCGCAGCCTAACACAATCAGGGGCACGCCCACGGCTGCCAGGACCTTTTTCACCGCGGCGGCACACTCTTCGGGGGAGCTGTCTTTCAAATCTGGGTCGGCGCTCACCAGCCGCAGCAGGATCAGATCTGCGCCATACTGCTCCACGCATTTTTTAGCCCAGGCCCCCGGATCGTCAAAGACATCGCCATAGTACTTTTTAAAACAGGGATTCCATTCTTCGGGAGCCATATCCCATACTTCCAGGGCGACTACGGGGCGGTTCGGGATTTCACCCTCGAAATGGAGAAAAGGCAGTGCCGATTCTCCGCCCACGGTGATGGTGTGGCTGCGGGTGCCTCCCTCCGCCGCCGTCGCGCCGAGCACCACCTGGCCAACTTTACTTCTATATTTTTCCTTAAGGATTTCGACAGCCATCTTAACTCTCCTCTCGTAGATTCTTCCGCCAAAAGGATTCCACCCAATGATTTTCTTTCAGCCATTACAGGCAGCCGCCAGTTTTCCTGTTGCTCGCGTTGTTACGCAAAATGTTCCTTGGCGAACTTGGGTATGCCGGAGGCCTCGCGCGGCCCGACAATCACTTCCCAGCCCGATTCCTCTTCCAGGGCTCCTTTCAGCACGGCCACATAGCCGGGAATGACGATCTTTCGGTGGCTGACCAGATTATCCAGATCGGCCTTTTTCATGGCGGCGGCGATTGTCTCGGCGGTAAACTTGTTGTCTGCATAGGCGGTCAGCACGGAAACCCCTCCGGTATCCACCGACAGGATGCGGCCGGGTATGCGCGACGCTTCCACTTCTCCCTGGACGATAAAATAGGTGAGCGAAAAATTGGTGGTGCAGTAGACCGGAGAATCTGCCGTCGGCTCGCCCACGTCGTAGAGCTTCGGTTCGACCTGGATCGGTTTCTGCGGGTCGGTATATAGATTCTGGCGCCAGCTTAACAGCGGCAAAAGCTGCTGCCGGGCTGATGCTTTTAGCACCACGATGCCGGCATATTTGCTCACGTAGACCACGGCCTGGAGCAGCTCTTCCTGCGGATCCTCCTTCGTGGTAAAGGCCATGGCCGGATAGCCGAAAGAGCGGAACTTTTTGCGGACCGCCAGGCGGCGGATCTGAGTCAAATCGGCGAGGACCCGGGAGGTTTCACGGGCGCCGCTATCGAGTACCAGTTCCTTATGGCCTAGGGCTACGATCTTGTCTGCCAGGGTCGCGGTGTCATGCAAATCGCTGCCCCGCACCGCCAGGGGACAGCCCTTGGCCTTGGCCAGCTCCACCATCTTTTCATAGTTGTCGTTCGTGGCAGCATAGAGCAGCGGTTTGCGCTCCGCCACGGCAGACAAGGCCGCCTCCATGATCGCCGGATCCTCGGCGATCAGGATCAGCGCCTTGGCCGTCTTGCCAGCCACCGCTTCGGCGGCGGCTTTAAAAGTGTCCGCGTTGCCGGAATCGCATCTCACGGCAATCATGTCGGTGACGTAGTGCAAGCCGACCCGGTTGAATTCGAGCGAGTCAAAGGCAGCCGCTTCGGCGGCCACATCACCGCTGTCGCTGATCAGCACGGCGATGCCGGGCGGATGGAAAAAGCGCTTGTCATGGCGGAACAGCTCCGTTTCATCACCCAGTTCAATGACATGATCCCCGGCGCCCACCTTCACCAGCTTGATCGGGGGCGCCGCGGCCGAATCCAGGGCCGCCTTTGCCTCGTCCGATACATAGGGGCAGGCCTCCAGGGAAGCCTTGCCGCTGGCAAGCGCCATGGCAAAGGCCAGGCAGGTTGGAGAACCGCACTCTTTACAATTCGTTTTAGGCAGATGTTTATAGATCTCTAAGCCGGTTAAACCCATATTTCCCCTACTCCTTTCTTAAAAACAATTATTGGAAGATGATGCAAAGGCTACATCAGCGGGTCAAGCGTTAGGGCCGGATGTCCCTTCTCCTCCAGGAAAGGCAGGACTTCTTCCGCCGTGGTCCCGACCGTCTCGTCGGCGATCTTGTCGACAAAGTCTGCACCCAGGCCTGCTTCTTCCGCCCGCTGCCGCAGCCCGTCGCCCAAGTATTCTTTAAGCTCCTTGGGCATCCAGACTACGCGCGCCAGGCCGCCGTCGGCGCTGATGAATTTGCGGCTAAGAATATAAGTGCGGCCGTGTCCCATAAAACCGGGGGTTTGAATCCCGCCGCCCACGGTGCCGGCAAGGGTGGAAAAGGTCATTCCGCAGGGGGTTTCGCCGCTGTATTCACGGGTGACAATCATTACGCCGTTGGCCTCGGGCATAATTGCCATGATACATTCAAAGCAACCGCAGGAGGTCATCGGGCGGTCCATGAAGCTATAGATCGAGCACTCTTCAATGGTACGGTTGGAATTCAGGTAGACATATTCGTTAATCGATTGCCATATCCCTTTTTCCGCGTCGATGAGTCCCTCTTTCTTAATGGGCCGGTTGGGGCCGGTGGGGTCGATTTCATAGGCGGCCTTGGCGTCAAGCCAGCTGACCGCGCCGCAAAGACCCAGGCGCTCCGGTGTGACCACGCAGACGTGGTTGGGGGCGAACGACTGGCAGAGGATGCAGGAATAGAAGACATCCACGGCCTCGTCGGTCAGGCCCCGCAAGCGCTCGTCCCGGGCACCGTAGAATTCGCGGGCGCGGGCCAGCTCCGCCTCGATCCGCTCCTTGTCGGTAATCAGGGTCACCTGCACCCGGTCCACGATGGCGGGGAATTCATCTTTAAACTTGGCGACGAGCAGATCGCCGAAATGGCGGATCTTGAAACCCTTGGCGGCAGCGTCTTTACTGATGCGCACCCAGATCGTATCGCGCTGCGCCATGTGCCAGATCCCTTCCCCGTAATTGATGAGGTAGTGAATGCGCCGCTCGAGCACCCCCTCAAAGTCTTTCTGCATCTTGCGGCCGAAGATTTTCACCACGATGCCTAAGGGGAGGGAGCCTCCCTCGGGAACATCGTCCAATTCCGGGCCGATCACTTCGATCTTGCCGTCTTCGATCTCATCTTCGCCCACCATCTCCACCAGCTCGAAGGCAGTGGTGCGGCCGCCGCCAAACTCGATGCGCATGTCATGCTTGCGGATCACTTCGCCTTCAAAAGCGGGGCCCACGGTAATCGGCACCGGAATGTCAACGATCTTCAGCTTAATCCCGCGTATCTCCAGGGCCACCTTGACCATGTCGTCGTAGTTCGGATGGGAAATATACCAGTTCGGGATCTGCTCATCGGCGGGAAGCTCCTGGTCGGTAATCACGGGAAAACCGAGGAAGATGGCGGCGAAATGGGCGGCCACCTGGACCTCGTCGATTTCACCGAGCTGCAGCACGAAGGCGCGGACCCGGCGGCGCTGGTAATCGCGGGTATTCTGCCGTTCTCCGGGCGGAATCCCGCCGAAGGCCATCCCGGCGCGCAGGGCATAGTTCACGGCGTGGATGATCTGGGTGAAGTTCCCTGTGGGGAAGGCGATAAAATCGATCCCCAGCTTCAAACCGGCCTCAATGGCCTGCTCCACCACCTGGTTGCACAAGAAAATCATAAAGCCCTTGCTCTGCAGCTCCTGGACCAGTTTGGCCACCGCTTCCTTGGATTTGCCCCGCCCCATGATCACCGCCTGGCCCGGAATGGTCCAGTCGACCAGGAGGATGCCGTAGCGCCGCACCACCGGGTCGCCCAGGAAGCCGGTCCAGGGATCCACGTGCAGCCGGGCCCCGTCCAAGTAGCGCAGCGCCTCTATGATCTCCGCCGCATAGGCTGTCGCTTCGCCGCAGAGGCGGGCATTGTAAAAGTTTAGCTCTTCGTAAATCTGGTTGCGCATCCGGTTTAAGATCGGGGGCAGTTCGCCAAGCTTGGTCACGGCTTCACCGCTTAAGGCTCTGATTACCGGGAGATAGTAGCCAGTGTCGGGGTAGCCAACGGGTTTATCGGGGCCGTAACGGCGGATCGCCTGATTCAATAATATCTCGGCGTAACTGGTGGCAATGACGGCGCCGTCGTACGCCTTTTTAAACAGCTTTAACGGCGGATTGGACTCGTCGATGGAGCCTTCGTAGATCTCTTCAAACGATTCCTTCCATTCCCTGGCCAAAACACCTTCAAAGCCGCTGGATTCAGCCATCTTTCTCTCCTCCTTGTCAGTAAACTATTTACCACCCTGTCGAGAGGGCTGTTTCATATTTTTCGGCAGCTTGCTTATGGACACGCAGCTTCCAGGTTCGCTCATCCAGGGAGGCCAGAATCCGATCAACCGACTCTTCCGGATCTGTTTCCCACATGAAGTAACCGCCGTACACATCCTCGGCAATCTGCAGGGCGATGCCGTTGACCAGGTCGCTTCCCGTAATATAAGGGTAGACCCCCACGTGCGTCGGCATGCCCAGGGCCACGCACCAGCAGCCGATAGCCACCGCCTTCTCGCTCATGGCCTCCGGGGCCGAAGCGGTATAGGGCACCTTGGGTGTATCAATGCCCCACTGGCGGGCCATGAGGGTCATCAGGTCGTAGGCGCGGCTGTTGTCCACGCAGGAACCCATGTGAAAGACCAGGGGCAGATCTTCCTTGAGCCCGTTGGCCTCGTTGAGGCGGTATAAAAATTTCTTCAACCCATCGCCCGCATATTTTTCTACCGCCTCGCCGGTCAACAGCCCTGCCTTGGCGCAAGCCCCTGCAGCGCAGCCAGTGGCGACCATGAAGACGTTGTTTTTAGCCAGGCCTTTGGCGATGGTGAGATGATTTTCATCGTGGATGCGCTTCAGGTTATTGCAGCCGGCCAGGAGAACAACGCCGCGCAGCTCGCCCGCTTCAATGGCCTCGGTTAATACCTGGATCGGGTTCTCGGGATTGACCGCTTTAAAGAGCTCAAGGAGTGCCTCGAGGCTAAAGCCGGCGACTACCTTATGCTTGATCTGGGGAATGCTGATCCGGTCTTTGTTCCGCTCCTTGTATGCTTCAATGGCCAGGGTGATCACTTCCCGCGCTTTGTCCATGGCGTTTTCCTCCACAAAGTCCACATGGTAAGCCCCGGGAATCTTCACATTGCCCGAAGTAGTCACAATGCGCGTATGAAAACACTCGGCGACCGCCCGGATGCCGGGCATGATGCACTGGATATCCACGATCATGGCATCCAGAGCCCCGGTCATGATCGGCAGCTCCTGGGAGATGAAATTGGTCAGCAGGGGCACCCCCTGGCGCATGAGCACTTCGTTGCCGGTGCAGCAGATCCCCGACACCTTGATACCCCTGGCGCCCACTTTTTCGGCTTCCGGCTTCATCTCCCGCGCCGCGCTGACGATCATTTCGCTTAAAAGCGGGTTGTGCCCGTGCACCGCGATATTGATGCACTCCGGATCCAGCACCCCCAGGTTGGCTTCCGATACTACCGGCCTGGGGGTGCCGAAGATAATGTCGGAGAGGTCGGTGGCAATATGCTCGCCGCAGAAATCGGCCACCGCCGTTTTTAAGCCTTGAAAAATCAGGTTTACCGGGTCGGCATCCATGCCGGCGTGGGTCTGGGCGATGCTTTCAGCAATGGTGCCGAACACGCCGCGGGGCATCACATTGCAATCCTCCAATTTTTTGACCCGCTCCGGGATGATCGATTTTGATACCCAGCGCGCCGCTTCTTCGTCTGCCGCTTCAAAGCGGCACAGATCTTCCCTGGCCATTTCAACCAGTTCTTCAAATATTTCTAAATCGCTCTTACCCTCTCTGGATATACCAATCCGGTCGGCCACGGCGTATAACTTTTGTAGATCTGTTATCTTGTAATCCGGCGCTTCCCCTTCCAGCATCATGGCGCCCACATGGGCCATGTGGCGCGTGTGATCCGCGTGGGCTGCGGTGCCGCCGCAGATCATCCGGAGCAGGTTGCGGGCTACGATCGTATAATCGTGCGCCCCGCAAATGCCCTTGCTGGCCTTTTTGGTAATCCGGCACGGCCCCTGCAGGCAGATCCGGCAGCAGATCCCCTGTTCGCCAAAATTACACTGGGGCTGCATTTTCACGTAACGGTCGTAGGCTGTTTCAATCTGTCCGCCTTTTTGCTCCAAAACAGCCAAAGCAGCCGGATCTATGGTCCTCTTGTTGTCTACCTTTTTCACTTCTTCGGACATAGCTCTTGGCTAACCTCCTTAATGAAAATGTAATTATACAAGATTGACTCTCATTCCTATCGGGGGCTAAGCACATCCACCTCCACCGATTTTATTTAATATTTCTTCCACGCCGGGTAAAAGGTCATCTGGCCTAAAACCGGCTCCCTCGGCAGAACGGGCCCTTTCCAGGACTTTTTCACTGAAGGGAATCATGCCGGCCACACGCTCGGCGGGTAGTTGATCCAGCAAGAAGCGCCGATCGCTCTCTGTGCGGATTTTATTGCCGACAAAAAACAGCTGCGGTACATTGATCTCCCCGGCCAGATGCTCCACGGCCAGCGCGGTGCTCAAGCCGGCGCGAGTCGGCTCCACCACCACCAGCATCGACTGGATGCCACGTGCCGTGCCGCGGGTGAGATGTTCGATTCCGGCGCTCATATCCAAAACTACCGCTTCGGGACGATCGAGCAGGACATTGGTCAAAACGGAGTTTAAAAAGGAGTTTTCCTTGCAATAGCAGGCGGAGCCGCCTTGCTTGATGGCCCCCATTTTGATTAGCCTGATCGCTCCCTGCCGCAGGGTATAATGATCAAGAATATCGCCCACCTCGGGGTTGAGATCGACAAAGGACCCGCCGCCGGCATTTTTTTCTTTAAT
The DNA here is from genome assembly GCA_012727685.1 of Bacillota bacterium. Classification (GTDB taxonomy): domain Bacteria; phylum Bacillota; class Dethiobacteria; order DTU022; family DTU022; genus JAAYGO01. The sequence continues at coordinate 19,126 of JAAYGO010000183.1, forward strand.
CAGATCATGCAGCTCGATTAAGGGCTGCAGGGAGGCCAGCGCTTTCCCATCCAGCCCTAAGGCCAGGCCCAGATTGGCGTCGGGATCGGCATCCACGGCGAATACCGGCTTTTGCTGTGCAGCCAGCCAGCATACGATGCTGGCGGCAAGAGTGGTTTTCCCGGCACCACCTTTGCCGGAAACTGCAATTTTCATTGCATGAATTTCCTTTCAAGATATACAAAAGTAAAAATTTGCACTTGTTTGATTCGACAGCATTGTTTTGAAATCCTTTACTAATTTTAAAGTTATAATTTTAACATTATTAAAAATTGATACCTTATTCAGTCATCAAGAATACAGTCTCTTAGGAAGGAAAGGAACGGCTTTAGTGTTCGATTGTGAGGAATCAGGGGAAATGCGGGAGCAAATCTTTGGGATATAAAAATACAAAAGGAAACCGGCGCTCTAAGACTGCACCGGCTTCCTGCTCTTTTTCACATTCCAGTTAAGTTCTTTGAGGAGTGGGAGAGGGATGGGGAGCGGTCCCCTTGTCCCTCTACCGCGCTTTTTTTAAGCCGGGTTTTTTTCCGGGCCCGTTGTCTTAAACGTGAACTGCCCCTCTACGAAGTCTACATAGACCATTTCACCCGGCCTGATCTTGCCCTGCAGCATTTCTTCGGAAATGGCGTCCTCTAGCCGTTTCTGGATCACCCGGCGCAGCGGCCGCGCCCCAAAGGAAGGATCGTAACCTTCCTTAACCAACTGGGCTTTTGCCGCCTCAGAAACATCCAGTTTCAAGCTAAATTCCGCAATGCGCCGGTTTAATTCAGCGAGCATGATCTCCACGATTTGACTAATGTGTCCTTCATTCAAAGCATGGAAGACGATGATATCGTCGACCCGGTTCAAGAATTCGGGTCGGAAGGTGCGTCTCAGCTCGTCAAGCACCCGCTCCTTCATCTGCTCGTAACCGGCCTCTTCACTGGACACCCCGAAACCGAGAGTTGACTTGCGCAGGTAAGTGGCCCCCACGTTGGAGGTCATGATCACCACGGTGTTGCGAAAATCAACCGTGCGTCCCTTGCCGTCGGTAAGCCGCCCATCCTCCAGGATCTGCAGCAGCACGTTAAAGACATCGGGATGTGCCTTCTCCATTTCATCGAAGAGGATTACCGAATAAGGCTTGCGCCGTACTTTTTCGGTCAGTTGCCCCCCCTCTTCGTAGCCTACATAACCAGGCGGCGCGCCAATTAAGCGGGCTGCCGTATGCTTCTCCATATATTCGGACATGTCGAGCCTGATCACGGCGCGCTCGTCACCGAATAGCGCTTCGGCCAGCGCCCGGGCCAGCTCTGTTTTCCCCACTCCGGTTGGACCGAGAAAGATGAAGGAGCCCACCGGACGCTTCGGATCCTTCAAACCGGACCGGGCACGGCGGATGGCCCGCGAAACTGCGCTGACCGCCTCATCCTGCCCGATGACCCGCTCGTGCAAGATCTCTTCCAGCTTGAGCAACCGCTCCGATTCACCCTCGGCCAGCTTCTTCACCGGAATACCGGTCCAGCTCGAGACAATATAGGCCACATCATCGGCGGTAACCATGGCCTGGTCCGCGGTGCTGAGCTTCTGCTCCCATTCCCGCTTCAGCTCATCAAGTTCTTCTTTGAATTTGTGCTCCTGGTCGCGCAGCTTGGCCGCCAGTTCGAATTCCTGGTTGCGCACCGCCGCCTCTTTTTCGCTGCGCAGGCTGTGCAGCTTCTCTTCCATCTCCTTTAAATCGGGCGGGGCGGTATAATTGCGAATCCGCACCCTGGAGGCGGCCTCATCGATCAAATCGATGGCCTTGTCAGGGAGGAAGCGATCGGTGATATAACGGTCCGAAAGCTGAACCGCCGTTTCCAGGGCTTCGTCCGCGATCTTCACCTTGTGATGCGCCTCATAGCGATCGCGCAAGCCCTTTAAGATGGCCAGGCTTTCCTCGCGGGTCGGCTCACCCACCATAATCGGCTGGAAGCGCCGCTCCAGGGCCGGGTCTTTTTCAATATGCTTGCGATATTCATCCAGCGTCGTGGCGCCAATACACTGCAACTCGCCCCGCGAAAGGGCCGGTTTTAAGATGTTGGAGGCATCGATGGCCCCCTCCGCCGCTCCGGCGCCGATCAGCGTATGGAGCTCGTCGATAAAGACCATGACATTACCCGCTTCGCGCAGTTCCTGCATTAGTTTGCGCAGCCTCTCCTCAAATTCACCGCGATACTTGGTTCCGGCCACCACGGCAGCCAGCTCGATCGTCACCAGCCGCTTATCACGCAGGATCTCAGGCACATTGCCTTCAACGATCCGCTGGGCCAATCCCTCGGCGATGGCGGTTTTACCGACCCCCGGTTCGCCGATGAGGCACGGGTTGTTCTTGGTGCGGCGGCTTAGCACCTGAATCAAACGCTCTATTTCTTTGTCGCGGCCGATCACCGGGTCAAGCTTGCCCTCGCGGGCCAGCCGGGTGAGGTCGCGGCCGAAAGCATCCACGGTCGGGGTTTGCGGCCCTCGCTTTTCCTCGCTGCCGCTCGGGGGCGCCCCTTCCCCGCCGCCCAACAGTTGGAGCACCTCTTTCCGCGCCCGTTTCAGGTCAACCTGCAGATTGGACAAAACCTGCGCGGCAATCCCTTCACCTTCGCGAAGCAACCCGAGCATAATGTGCTCGGTGCCGACATAGTTATGTCCCAGGTTTTGACTTTCCTCGATGGCCAGCTCCACCACCCGCTTGGCCCGCGGCGTATAGCTAATACTCTGTGCAAGGATCTTTTCTCCCTTGGGGGTGATCCGCTCCACCTGCTGGCGGACCTTGTTCAAGTCGACCCCCATATTCTGCAGGGCCCGGGCCGCAACGCCGGACCCCTCCCGTACCAGACCCAGCAGCAGGTGCTCCGTACCGATAAAGTTATGGTTTAACCGTTTCGCCTCTTCTTGAGCCAGCACCAGGACCTGCTGGGCTCGCTCCGTAAATCTGCCAAACATAAACATGTTACATTCACCTCTATTCTTAAAAGCTAGTATCAATCATTTTTCTCAAGCCGATTCTTTAAACTGGTTCAGCCGTTTTCTAATTTGCTTCGGCCGTTCCAGGTCCCGTTCCACACCGCTCAACTCCTTCCCGGCCAGGTACTGCAGAGTGGCCGGGCGGATAATCACCAGCAGTTCGTTGAGGATTTTATGATTCACTCCCTTGATTAAACCGAGGTCAAAGCCGAGGCGCACATCGGAAATCAGCTGCATCGCCTCCTGCGAATTCATCATTTGCGCGTATTTGAGCAGCCCCAGGGCCCGCCAGGCACGATCGGCGATCTGTGCCCTGTTTTCATTAAGCAGGGCCTGCCGCGCGTTCTGTTCATGTTCAATGATCTGCCGGGTGATGCTGCCCAGGTTGCGCAAAATTTCTTCTTCCGATTGACCAAGGGTAATCTGGTTTGAAACCTGGACGAGGTTGCCGATAATATCGGTCCCTTCCCCGTAAAGGCCGCGCGCAGTCAGGCCTACCTGTGAAAGGGCGCTTAAAATCCGGTTGATCTGCTTGGTCATGATCAAGGCCGGCAAGTGAAGCATTACCGAAGCCCGCAAGCCGGTCCCAAAGTTGGTCGGGCAGGCGGTCAGGTAGCCACAGTGCTCATCAAAGGCGTAATTGATGCCGGCTTCCAGCAAATCGTCGTAGCGGTCGGCCTCCATCCAGGCTTCTTCCAACTGCAGGCCCGGCATAATTGCCTGGATCCGCAGGTGGTCTTCTTCGTTGACCATGACGCTGATCGCTTCGTCGCGGCGCAGCAGCACTGCACCGTGATCCGCTTCACGCGCCAGGAAAGGGCTAATCAAATGCTTTTCCACGAGCACCTGTTTTTCGAGAGGCTGCAGCTCCTCCATGGTCTTCCAGGTGAAATCCCGAAAGGCTTCCTGGCCTGCGGCGGCGATTACTTTTTCCAGCACCGTCCGGTTCTGTTCGGCGGAAGCAAGATAGGGGAAGGGAAGCCCTTCAATATTGCGCGCTACCCGCACCCGGGAACTGATGACCGTGCCGAGCTCCGGACCGTTTCCTTCCATCCACCGGCTCAAAGTAAACTTGCTCTGCGCCATCGCCTATACACCTCCCCCGTGGAGTTCCTGCTCTAGCTTGCGAATCTGATCCCGCAGCCTGGCCGCTTCTTCAAACTCCTCGCTACGCACCCGCTGCTGCATCTCTTCTTTCAGCCGTTCCAGCTCCCGCTTGAGACGAACGCTGCTCTGGCTGCGGCGGGGCACCTTGCCGCCATGGCGCGTACTGCCGTGGATCCGGCGCAGTAGAGGAATTAATTTTTCTTGAAAAGCGCCATAGCAGTTGCTGCAGCCGAGGCGGCCTATCTGGCTGAACTGGGCGAAAGTCAGGCCGCAATCAGGACACTGCAGTTTTGCAGCCCGCAGTGCTTCGCGGGAGCCGCGCATGCTTTCATTCAGCAGGGTCCCGAATAGATTATGCAGGGAAAACTGGGGCTGAAAGGTAAAATCCAGTTCTTCCCTCTCCCTGGCGCAGCGCTTGCATAAATGCAACTCCGATTTTTGACCGTTAATGATTTTCGAAATATAAACGGTTGCTTCTTCTTTCCCGCATTCTTGACATAACATGTTGGATCACTCTCCTCGCCAAGAGATAAATTGTTCTATAAAAGATTAAAAGCTTTCTTTTAGTATTGCTTCCAGGGCGGCGATAAACAATTTTTGTTGCAGCGCCCTGAGCTGATCCGGTTCCGGGAGCAGTCCGGCATAATGGTCGTCTTCCAGCAGCGCTTCAAGCATCTGAGCTTCCCGCCGTGTCAGCAACCGCTCTTCATAGCACCGCTTGATCAACCGGGTTACCCTGGCGGGGTTAAAGCCGCCGTCAGCAATCTTTTCCATGGCCTCTTTCCAGAACCGCCTTTTATTCGGATCAACGCGGTAGATGCGGATATAGCCCCCTCCGCCGCGCTTGCTTTCCACCAGGTAGCCGCTCTCCAGGTTAAAGCGGCTATCCAACACGTAATTGATCTGGGAAGGGACGCAGGTAAACTTGCGCGCCAGTTCGCGGCGCTGGATATCGACATAATTGCGCGTACTCAGCGCCAGCAGTTTTTTTAAATGTTCTTCAATATAATCGGACAGGTTGGCCATTGCTTTTCCTCCCCATCGCAAGTTTGACCTTCTTTGACCTTCAACTATATTATACCCCTGTTTTCCCCTGTTTAGGCAAGCAGAATTAATGATTATTATGGCCTATCATGGCCTAAATATGGGATTTATGCGGTAATTATAACATGCAGACGCCTTTTATCTGCGAAAAATAAAAAATTCCGTGCAAAATCAAATTAGGCACGGAATGGGGCGGTAACAGCGCGAAACTGGAAGTAACCTGAGGAACCCTTCTAAAAATGCGGCAGCGCTTTAAAGTTCCTTCGCAGCGAGCTCCTTCGCTTCGCTCAGGATGACATTAAGGGCACCCTGGGAATTATGGCCGGCACCATTTTCATACCCCTGATGGCGCCCCCGCCAGCAGGGGTTGGGCGGCTAATCTATTTGCGGGACACCTTTTGCACCGCAACCCCTTCCCCCTCCCAGATTATCTCCAGGACTCCGGCCACCCTCGAAAGCCGGTCGAAAAGCCGGGCTTCCTCAAGCTTTAAAGGAGCGGCAAGGGTGAAATTGATAGACACAATTTCAGCCTGCTGGGCATGATCGTACTCTTCAGGCCCCAACTCCACTTTACGGATGTTTATCCCTAAATCACCGAGGATGCTTGCCACCCGCCCCAATAAGCCGGGCTGATCCACTGCCCGGATCTGTAGCTGCCTGCTCCGGCGCTGGCCAATAATGACCCAGTCAACCCGGCCCAGGAGCACCAGGCTGATCAAAACGATAAAGGTTGCAAGGCCGGCCCCCATATAAAAGCCGATCCCGGCCGCCAGGCCGATGCCGGAGACCACCCAGATGCTCGCGGCAGTGGTCAGGCCCCGGATGCTGCCCCGCTGCTGCAGGATCGTCCCGGCACCCAAAAAACCGATCCCGGTGATCACCCCGGCAGCGATCCGGCTCGGATCAACTTCAAAACCGGGTTCCAGCACATCGCCAAACCCATAGCGGGAGACCATCATTAACAGGGCGGATCCGACACATACCAAAATGTGAGTGCGAAAACCGGCCGGGCGGTTATGCGCTTCGCGCTCCATGCCCACCAGGCCGCCGCACAAAACAGCAAGGCCAAGCCGTAAGGCGATTTCCCAGTAACTAAGCTCCATCCACAGCCAAACTCCTTCGTTACGAGTAGTCAAAATATGAATTTACTAAGAGTTAATATCCTACAAAAAAATAGATTAAAATATATTAATAGTAGCTTATGAGTCCATGCCAAAACATTGCCTCACTTTTTTTTCGTTACTTGGGCGCAGGCCGCAAAGCCGCGGCGCTGTAATAGTTGCCGTTGTTCCACAGTAAAAATTCTTCAATCCCCAGATCCTCCGCCGCCTGGATCTGGGCCCTCACCTCGGCGGCGCCATAAAAATGGTTGATGGTAAAAGCCTGCAGCCAGGGACGGAGCTGCGCCTCCAGGCCGGCCTGCTCCAGGCGCGCCTGGGCATCCCGCAGGCTCAGGTAAACGGTGTCATAGGGCGCCCTTTCCGGATCCGGCAATCCGAGGTTCCCGGCGCCATAATGGGAGGGATAAATCATCGGGCAGACCAGGTCTACCGTGGCGGCGAGCGATTCCAGGTGCTGGCCGATACCCTGGTCCCCAGGGTCGGAGGTTACCAGGCCGAATACATCGACCGACAGCTCCACCTCGTATTCCGCGAGCGAAGCGCGGGCATAGCGCAGGAAGGCAGCAATGACCTCGGGGTAAGGGCTCCCGTCTTCCGCCGGGTAATGGATATCGCTTAAGTCCCCGTCGGAAGGAAAGCGGACATAGTCAAACTGGATTTCACGAAAACCCAGCTCTGCCGCTTCCCTGGCCAGCGCCACCACGTATTTCCAGGCATCCTTATTATACGGATCAAGCCAGTAATCGGCGCCATAGCGCCAGGGCTCGCCGCGCCCGTTTAACGCGGCCAGTTGCGGCATCTGCGTGGCGATTACGGGATCTTTAAAGGCCACGATGCGGGCGATGGGGTAAATCCCGCGCTCGGCCAGCGTGGCCATAAAGCCGGCCGGATCGCTGATAAAATGATCCGGCGCGCCGGCCGATTCAGCCCAGGGGACCATGGTCCGCGGATAGGTAAGCCTGCCCCGGTCATCTTTTAAATCAACCACAATGGCGTTTAATTCGGTATTGTCGATTAACTCAAGCAAGTCGGAAAAGAAAGGTCCGGTGACCGGCTGCTCGAATACATTTACATAGATTCCCTTCACCTGTTCGGGACGCGGGATCAACGGAGATTCCGGCCAGAAAGGAGCAGGAGGCTTCTTCTCTGATTCGGAACCGGGTTGCTGCTCTTCCGGCGCCGTGTTTCCGGGATAGGCATGTTCGGCGCGATCTGAATTTATGAAAAAAATAAACGCAGCCCCTCCCGCAAGCAATACCAGCAGCGCGGCAGCGAGCAGTAACGGAAAGCGTGACGGTGACCGGCGGTGCGGTTCATAACCCGGATGGTGCACTGATTCATCCTCCTTGATGCAAAGCCCTGTCAAGATTATAACATATTACGTAAACGCCACATTTTTTTAAAGAAACAATCACATTCAAAGGGTATTGATAGGGATAGGGGCTTCGTTTCCCGGAATTCTATCACAACCCGCTATCA
>JAAYGO010000202.1 GCA_012727685.1 Bacillota bacterium
GGGCCAGACCGACTTTATCTATGGATACGAAAACGTAAATCCGAACAGCCCGGGCGGACGGGACAGCGTCGCGATCAAAGAAGAGTTTGGCCAATCTACGGTTATGGCCCTGCTGGTCCCCCGCGGCCATATCGCCAGGGAGCAGGAGCTTAGCCGGGAGATTGAACAACTGGAGCATGTGACCGATCTAGTGTCGTATACAACCGAGGTGGGTACGGCCATCCCGCTTGAGTTTCTGGATGAGGAGATCACGGAGCAGTTCTACTCGGATCACTATGCCCGCATTGTGGTCTATACCGATACGCCCGAAGAGGGCGAGATAGCCTTTAAAACCGTAGAGAAGATCCACAACATAGCAAAAACCCATTACGGGGATGCCTTTTATTCAGCCGGTCAAAGCGCCAACCTCTATGACATGAAAAACGTGATCGAAAAAGACAATGTCATGACCAACGCCATCGCCACGATCGCCATTTTCTGTGTTCTATTGATTACCTTCAAATCGGCAACGCTGCCGCTCATATTGCTGATAACCATCAAAGCCGCCATCTGGATCAATGTGGCCATCCCGTATTTTACCGGAACAGCAATCAGTTATATCGGCTACCTGGTCATAAATACGGTCCAGTTGGGCGCTACCGTTGACTATGCGATCTTGTTGACGAATCACTACCTCGATAACCGGAAAGTGCTGCCGAAGGGGGAGGCCATGAGCAAGTCTCTCGGTGAAACATTTAAATCCATCCTCGTTTCCGCGGCAACCCTGTCGGCGGCCGGATTCACTCTCTTTGCGACCTCGTCAAATCCAGTCATCTCCGATCTGGGTTTGCTGGTAGGCCGGGGGACGCTGCTCTCGATGCTCTTGGTCGTATGCTTCCTGCCCGCCATGTTGACCATGTTTGACCGGGTTATTGCCAAAACCACATTACGGCCGGGCTTCTATAGAGCAAGATGAGGCAAAAAGATGAGGCATTAAAATGAGGAAATCAGACGAGCATGATTTATTGCGATTAATCAGGAGGGACCACCAGTGAGATGCAAAGTATTTAAGTTGGCTCTGACATTGCCTCTAGTTGCCGCATTGATGATCACACCGCTAGCCACCGAGGCGCTGGGAAATTCAGCTTCAGACCTGGCCGGCAGCGGGCAGCCAGCGGCAATTCTAAATAAAAATGAAGTAATCTATGCCACCCTGGCCGCTGACGGCACCGTCGAGGCCGTCTATGCGGTGAACCATTTTGAGGTCTCCCAGCCAGGCGTCATCACGGACTTCGGCCGCTACGAGTCCGTAGTAAATTTAACCAACACCGCACCGCTCATTCACGATGAAGATTCGGTATCATTTCAGACTGAGACAGGAAACTTTTATTACCAGGGCAACATGGCTGCGGCCAACCTTCCCTGGCTTTTTGACATCTCTTACTATCTGGACGGAGTAAAAACATCTCCGCAGGATCTGGCGGGAAAAACCGGCAATCTGGAAATCCGGGTTTCTACCGCACAAAACGAGAGCATCGATCCCGTTTTTTATGACAATTATCTGCTGCAGGTAACCATCACGCTCGATACCGAAAAATGCACCAATATTGAAACGCCCGACGGGACGATAGCCATGGCGGGGAAGAACAAGGTTGTTACCCATACGATTATGCCGGGAAGCGACGGGGATATCCGGGTCACCGCTGCGGTAAAAGATTATACCATGAACGGCCTGGAAATCTCAGCTGTGCCCTTTTCAATGCACCTGGAGCTGCCGGAAACGGATGAGCTGATCGATGATTTTCAAAAGCTCTCCGACGCCATTTCCGAGCTCAATGACGGCGTGGGGGAGCTGGCTAGCGGCGTCACAGATCTGAAAGCGGGAGCGGATGAATTGAAAAAAGGTTCGGCCGAGATCAGGCAAGGCCTGGAGCAGCTAAGCGGCGGCTCCGGGGAGTTTTCCAGGGGCTCCGCACAGATTAAAGACGCCCTGGAAGAGATCGCTGCTTCCCTTGAAAGCGGTTCAGCAGGGGATTTTGATCCGGGTGACCTGGCCCAACTCCCGCAGCTCTTATCAGGCTTGGCCCAGGGGCTCCAGGAGATTTCCGGCGGCTTGATCGAGCTAAAAAATAACTTTTTAACAGCCTCTCTGGCGCTGGAGGCGGCCATTCAGGGGATTCCCGGCACATCAATAACAGAAGAAGAAATCGAATTGCTCTATGCCCATACAGACTCAAGCCAACATGACTTGCTGGCCCGGCTTATTGCTTCTTATACTCAAGGGTTAACAGTCAAGGGCACCTATGACCAGGTCAAAGAGGCATTTGATGCGGTGAGCTCAACCGCTGACACTTTCTCCGGCTCCGTGGCCATGATTTCCGGAACGCTGGAGACCATGGCCGAGAATATTGAAGAGGCGCTCTCCAGTATGGATCTGGAACAAATAGAGCAGCTCGCCTCCGGATTGGCGGAACTCGCGGCCAACTATGCCGGTTTTCACACGGGGCTAACAGCCTATCTGGAAGGTATAAGCGAATTGGCTGCCAACTATACCAGGTTTGACAAAGGTATCACCGCTTTTCATGATGGCATTGATCAGCTCCATGACGGCATAGCTGAACTGCACGACGGCACAAATGAGCTTAACAAGGAAACAGCCGATCTGCCCGACAGAGTACAATCTGAAATCGACGCCCTGCTGGAGGAATACGACGTTGCGGATTTTGAACCGGTCTCCTTTACCTCGCCCCGGAACAAGCATACCGGCTTCGTGCAGTTTGTCATTTCAAGCGAGGCCATCGAAAAAGAGGAAACGGTAGAGGATACCCCGGATGAGGCGGGAAAGGCCAGCTTCTGGGACAGGTTGCGGGCCTTGTTTGTGAGAGACGTTGAGTCAAGGGGACGGTGACTTTGACTCATCGCCCTGCTCCGAAGAGGCAGTCCTATTGTATGTGCGCCTGACACATGGAAGTCCGCTATGGGCATGGCAGTGGGAACCATTAGCCGAAGGCAAGAGTGTCCATCGCGAAGTGGAATCTAGGACACGTATCCAATGGAAAAGGCTTTGCGTATGATTGGATTTCCCAATCGTGCAAAGCCTTTTTTGACTTTTATGGTGTCGGGAGGGGGACTTGAACCCCCACGGTTTACACCACACGCCCCTCAAACGTGCGCGTCTGCCTGTTCCGCCACCCCGACAGGTTCAAATAAGATTATACGGTCTTGCTCCGCCCCTGTCAAGGCACTGGGTAAGGATTTCTTACTACTGGAGTTCAAGATCATGCATTCGCACCCTGGCTAACACCGCTAGGATTGATTATCGCTAAACTGCCATCGATTGCTTCAGAAATGCGTTAGCCGGATTTAAGCCCCCTCACCCTGCCCCTCTCCCCCCAGAGGGTGGAGAAGGGATTATGCTCAGCACCATTTTGGGAGAACGGCTCCGGAGCCTGTACAACTGCCAGTGGAGAGGAGATTGTAGCCAGCAATATTTTCATTCTTACTGATGATGCCCACAGGTGGGGTATGCCTGTCAAACCTAATGATAGTCCAGGGGGCCGGTCACGATTTTGGTGAATTAATAATAAAAGCGGCGATCCCGAAAAACCTGCATTCTTTGGATCGCCGCTTTGATGTTATCTGGTTAAGGTTTTATTCGAACAGCTCTTTGGGCGGTGTGTGGGGAATCCGCGCCACCTCTTTATCGCCGTAGAGGAAGATGGCCTCGTTGCCGGGGGTGATTTCCCCGATATCGGCTGCGGCAGCCCCTTGCGCGCGCGCCGCGGCGATTACTTCCGCCGCGTCTTCCGGCGCCACCTGGAAGAGCATTCGCGCCTGGGTTTCACAGATCAGGATCTCTTCCGGGGTCAGGTTTTCCACCCTGACCGGGGCCCGCGAGAGATCAACCCGGGCTCCCAGGCCGCCGAAGCGGACCGATTCGCTGACCGCCGCCCCGATGCCTGCCGCACCCAGATCGGAACAGGCGTTGATTTTGCCGGTTTTAATCGCCGCCAGCGCCGCTTCCATGGTGGTCCGCTCCTCATTGAACAGCGCTTCGGCAGGCCGCATCTCCTCCACCAGCCCCGCCCGGAAGAGGGTGTCATTGCCGTCATTGCCGGTCTCGCCGATAATGACCAGGCGGTCTCCCACCCGCTTGGCCGGCTTGGTCAGCGGCTGATCGGCCACCATGCGGCCGATTACCGCCACCACCACCGCGGGGACAATATCGCTAAAAGAGGTGGAAAGGCCGCCGCCGGCCACAAATACGCCCATGGCCTCGCACATGTCGCGGATCCCTTTTACGAGCAGGTTGACCCGCTCGCCGCTGGTCATGGTGCGGCAATGGCCGCAGGTGCATTGCCCCTTAAAGCCGCAGGATCCCACGATAACCATTTCATCCAGGGGGCGGGTGCCGATGAAATCGAGCAAAAAGAGCGGCCGCGCGCCCATGGCCACCACGTCGCGCATCGCTCCGCCGGCCCCAGTGGCTGCGCCGTCATAAGGCCGGGGCACGCAAGGGGAGCAGTGGCTCTCCATTTTAGCTACCATGAGGCCTTCGTCCCCGGGCATGCGGAAGACGGCGGCGTCGTCGTTGGCCTCGGGCCCGATCAACAACTCTCCGGGAGACATCTGGCCGACCATTTCATTCAGCTTCTGAAAGATCCCGAAATCAATGGCCTTGTCAATATTATGATGCAGGTGTACGAACAGACCGTGCATCAAAGCTTTCTCTACTGTGTTCATGCAGGGGACCTCCTCTTCTTTTATCCCTATTTTTTCTTTCAACCGTCCGGTTAATCCTGCTATTGAACCGCTCTATTTTGTACAGCCAGCCCCAAACCTCTTTTCTAGCGTAATGTGAGCGGTTTCGGTTTCTTTTTTACGCCGGTGACGATCTCGCCCCTAAGCCCCTTGCGGCTTTGCTGCACCGTGGCAGCCATGAAGCTAAAGAAGACCGCAGCCCAGATGCCGCCGGTCAGGAGCAATCCGAACAGCACGCGCCACGGCGCCGGCCAGAGCAGGGGCTTAGCCAGCCGGGAGACGACGAAAAGTAGCGTCTCCGGAAAACCCCAGGCAAAAGGGACCGGAGGCAGATCTGCCAGCATCGCGATCAGTTGGGCCGGCGGGAAGATATAGAGCAAGCCGAAAGCGATCAAAAAGATAAAGACCAGGTTCACCAGGTACATAAACATGGCCGGCCCCGGCTTGATGCGCTGCTGCGGTGCTTCCGGGTTGTAGCGGCAGTAGCGAATCGAATAGTGCAGCCCGATGGCGCTGGCTCCCAGCGAGATAAAGACAGCCCCTACGGCCAAACCGATGATTAATTTAGGTTGCAGGCCGATCAGCAGGCCGGTCCCCGCCAGCAGCAGCTCCATCAGGAGCAGGGTGGGCAGCACCGCCGCCACCAGTTTGCCCCAGACCACCGGCCAGCCGGCCAGGGGGACGCTGTTAAGGAGCCAATCTGCTTCCCCCTCCCGGCCGAAAGCGGAAAGGGCCATGTTGCCACTGAACATGATCGTATACATGATCAATACGGCAATGAGTGAACTCTGGGCAGCATCTGCCGGCATGAACAGGTACTGCCCGATGAAAAAGAGCATGATGATTAAGGGAATCAGGTAACCGAACCATTCGCGGGCATCTCTCTTCAAATAGAGCAGGTCCTTTTTAGCCACAGACCACATCCCCCGCCAGGCGGATCCGGTGCTGTAAACATGGCTGTAATCAGTGAACAGGCCGGTTTGTTCATGATGGTGCAGGCTCCGGCCGGCGCTTTCCCTGGAGCGCCGTCTTTTACGCCGTCCGCCGCCTCCCTCGCTGAGCGAGATCCAGCCCTGGCGGAAGCTGCGCTCCACCAGGAAAAAGGAGGCGGCAAAAAGAATGGCTCCCAGAGCCAGGATCAGCAGGCACCAGCCGGACGCGGCCAAATGGTTGCCCGCCGCCCCGCCGGCCAAGGCCCGCGAGCCCCAGCCCCAGGGGAAATAATCCATGACCTGGAGCAGCCGCTGCTGCGTGGCCAGCCAGCCGCCAATATCTAGCCGATCGCCCTGGGACATGATCAGGTTGGGGAGCTGAAAAAATATGGCAATCATGATCCCGGCCACCCCGCCGAGCACTCCGACCGCTTCACGGCTGCGGTGGGGCGGGACAATGCGCATGATCAAAAGGTTTAACAGCTCTGCCAGGGCGGTGCCCACGGTGAGAAGGCCGAGCCCGGCCAGAAGCATCCACAGGTAATAGAGGGGATCGGCTCCGAAGAGCAGCCCGAAAAAGAGACCCGGGAGCAAAACGAAGATGGCGATGGCAATCATGTTGTCAACGGCCACTAGCAGTGACTTCATGGCGAATACGACCCGGCTGGGAATGGGGGCCATGAATAAGAGTTCGAGGTCTTCGGACAGGTAAAGAGTGGCAAAGGCAGCGGTGATCCCGAAAAAAATCACTCCAAACATCCCAGCCATGAAGAGGAGCGATAAAAAACCGCGCGCCACCGCCGGATCCATCGTCTCCAGGGCGCCGAAAGCCAGCGTGCCCAGGTAGATGATCATGGCGAGCAGACCCACTCCAAAGAAAGCCATAATAATTTTGCTGACCAGCGGCCAATGCCGGATCTTGTTTAAGCTTACCCGCAGGTGGACGGCAAGCAGCAGCCGCAGATCCTGCCAGGCGGAGCGGGGAGGCGGTGCTTCCGCAAGCGGGGGAGGAAGGATCAATTTCACCGTCCGTTCACCTCCTCGAGGCTGCGGATCAGCTCGGCGCTTTCGTGGCCGGCGGTCAGCTCCAGGAAGATGTCCTCCAGGCTCTCTTCGCCGTGGCCAACCTGCCGGCGCAGTTCATTAGGGCTGCCCTGGGCGATCAGGCGCCCTTCCTTTAAAATGCCCACCCGGTGGCACATCCGTTCGGCTATCTCCAGGATATGGGTGGATAAGAACACCGCTGCGCCCTGGCGTGCCATCTCCTGCAGCACGTCTTTAAGCAGGCGGGCGCTGCGCGGATCCAGGCCAACCGTCGGTTCATCCAGCAGCAACACCCGCGGCTGGTGAATGAGCGCTGCCGCCAGCATCACCTTTTGCTTCATGCCATGCGAAAAACCTTCCAGCAGTTCATCGGCCCGATCCTGCAAGCCGAACATCTCCAGCAGCTCTTCAGCCCTTTGCCGGGACAGTTCTGCCGGCATCCGGTAGAGAGCGGCAATAAAGGCTAAAAATTCTCGCGCCGTCAGCTTGCCGTAAAGTTTCGGCTGATCCGGCACGTAAGCGATGAGCGCCTTGGCTTGCGGGGCTTCCCTGTTGATGTCGTAGCCGCAGATCACAGCCCGGCCGCCGCTGGGCTCCAAAAGCCCGGCCAGCATCCGGATTGTCGTTGTCTTTCCGGCGCCGTTTGGCCCTAAAAAACCGTAAATTTCACCGGCCTTTACCTCCAGGTTGAGATTATCAACCGCCGTGGCCGCTCCGAATCTCTTGGTCAACCGCTCCGTTTTAATTAAAATATCCATTATCGCTTGCTCCTCTCATATCGCTCATAACATGCTCTTGTTCCAATGGCCTTATCTATTGTAACGCGAACGAATCAAGAAAATCAAAATAAATAAATCGCCGCTTCTTTCTTTTTCGGAAAAATTTCTGTTGACAAAACTGTCTATAGTGTATATAGTGTATATGAACACTATAATGGATGATCACGGTTGGGATGATCACAGCTGAGGTGGTTTCATGGATTTAATTATTTCCAATGCATCGTCCGATCCCATTTACCTGCAGATCGTAAAGCAGATCAAGAACCTGATCATGCGCGGTGAGATTGCCGAGGGCGAGCTTTTGCCTTCGATTAGAACCCTGGCCCGGGAGCTGCAGATCAGCGTGATCACCACCAAGCGGGCCTACGAGGAGCTGGAGCGGGAGGGCTATATCACCACGGTGCCCGGTAAAGGTACTTACGTGGCCGCGCAGAACAAGGAGTTATTGCGGGAGATGCGGTTAAAAATCGTCGAAGAGAATTTGAGCGAGGCCGTTGAAGCGGCCAAATCGATCGAGCTGGGTTACGAAGAGCTGCGCGGGATGCTTAAAATATTCTACGAGGAGGTTTGAAATGTCCCTGATTTTAGAAGTGAAAAATTTAAAAAAGGAATTCAGCGGATTTACCCTTGATGATGTCACTTTTTCATTGGAGCGCGGGTATATCATGGGTTTTATCGGCCCAAACGGTGCCGGGAAGAGCACCACCATTAAACTGATCATGAACCTGTTAAAGGAAGACGGCGGCACAATTTCGGTTTTTGGCCTGGATCATATTCAGCACGAAAAAGAGATTAAGAACAAGATCGGTTTTGTGTACGATGAGAGCTACTATTGCGAAGAGCTGACGATTGCCCAGATGAAACGGATCATCGCTCCCTTTTATAAAAACTGGGAAGACGGCGTTTTTAACAGGTATTTGCGTGACTTCGGGTTGCCGCCCCATAAAAAAATCAAGGAGCTGTCAAAGGGGATGAAGATGAAGTTTTCCCTGGCGGTGGCCCTGTCGCACCAGGCCGAGCTGCTGATCATGGATGAACCGACTTCCGGCCTCGATCCGGTTGTCCGCAGCGAGCTGCTGGAGATACTGGCCGATACCATGCAGGATGAACAAAAAGGTGTTTTCTTTTCCACGCATATCACTTCGGATCTCGACAAAATAGCCGATTTTATCACTTTTATCAATAACGGCAGAATCGAGTTTTCAGCGGCCAAGGACGATATTCTGGATCATTTTGCGCTGGTAAAGGGAAGCAGGGCAGTGCTCAACAGCGATATCCGCAAGCACCTGGTCGGAGTGAGAGAAAACAGGTTCGGCTTCGAAGGCTTGACCAGCAATAAGCAGGAAGTGATGAGGTTGTTCAGGGAGAATGTGATGGTGGAAAAACCTTCCCTGGAGGAGATCATGCTCTATTACACGAGGAGGCCGCAAAATGTTTAGTTTGATATTAAAAGACCTGTTTGTTTTGAAAAGGTATATCTTGCTCACCGCCGTCTTTATTGCCGCCATGCTGCTGATTTTTCAAAATATCTCCGGGGACGGTGCCTTTGCCGGCGCGGCCATCTTTACCGCCGCCATGGTGGCCGTCACCTACATGTTGATCGGCAATGCCTGCGCCTATGCCGAAAAAAGCAAAGAAGATGTAATTTTCAACAGCATGCCGGTAAGCAGGGCCACCATTGTGGCCTCCCGCTACCTCTCTGTCTACGTATTTTTTTGCATCGGCATGGCCTTCTACCTGCTAATCACCGCACTGATCAATCTGGCGCACCTGCCGATAAAAGTATACCCTTTAACCCTGGAAGGCTTGATTGGGGCCTTGTTTGCCGTGACCCTGATGCATAGCATCTACCTGCCGGCCCTTTTCAAATGGGGTTATGTTAAATCGAGGATGATCAGCTTCGTCCTATTCTTCACCTTTTTCTTCGGCGGCAATTTCCTGGCGGAATATATCTATCAAAATTGGAATGCTGCCTTGATCCGCAGTTTGCTGGAGTTTGTCAACAGCCAAACGGAAACGGCACTTGGCATCGGCTACCTGCTGCTGCTCCTCGCCATCCTGGCCCTATCTTTGCTGATTTCGGTGCGTATTTACCGGAAAAAGGAATTCTAGGCTCTTTTTTGCGTGGCAAAGGAGAGCTGTTTTTTTGCTTTGCCGCCTGGTTGGTGTCAGGCCGGCAAATTAATTTGCATGATGCCGGCAGGTAAATGGGGGAGGAAAAGAGAAACAGAGTTAACTAGTCAAAAGTCCAAATGACATTGGGTTGGAATTATTGTATAATAATATGCGTGGAAATGATGTTATATTTGTAAATTGCAGGAAATGCTATTTGCTGCCTAATCAGTTTTTATTTATAACTGAATTAAAATGGCTCAACCTTGAAAATTTTAGGTTCCGATACAGGAACCTTGCAATAATAAACCAATATTTAATTTAATGGGGAGGTAATCATTTGAAGAACAAAATAATGACGGGTAGTGAAGCGGTTAGTTTAATTAAAGATGGTGACACGCTCGTCACGGCAGCAGCCGGATTAATTGGCTATCCGGAATATCTGGTAAAATGCCTGGTTGAGCGTTATCAAAAGACGCAGTCACCGCGTGGATTGACCCTCGTTTCCGGCTGCGGCCATGCGGTTTGGGATGAGCGCGGTGATTCGAGATTTGCACTTCCCGGTTTATTAAAAAGGCATATCTGCACCCACCCGGACGCGGCGCCGCCATTAAGGAAAATGCTGGAAAATAATGAAGTAGAATGTTATATCTTGCCCCAGGGTGTTCTCAACCAGCTTTACCGTGCGAGCGCGGCTAAACAGGCCGGTATCATTTCGAAAATCGGTCTCGGCACCTATGTCGATCCCCGGCAAGAAGGCGGAAAGGTTAATGATGCCGCCAAGGCCCAGGAAGATTTAGTGGAACTGATCAATATTAAGGGCGAGGAATGGCTGTTTTATAATACTTTTCCGATCAATGTGGCTTTTGTGCGGGCGACAACCGCAGACGAAAAGGGCAACCTGACAATTGAACACGAAGCGCTTAAATTGGAAAGCTTGGAGATAGCCACGTGTGCCAAATCTCACGGAGGCATAGTTATTGCCCAGGTGAAGCAGGTGACTACCTACGGTTCTTTAAACCCCAAAGCTGTGGTAGTCCCGGGTGTGCTTGTGGACGCCATTGTAATTGCCGAAGACCAGGAGGTTAATCACCGGCAGACGCCCGGTACTTTCTACAGCCCCTATCTAAGCGGAGAACTAAGACAGCCCCTGGCCATGCAAAATCTCGTTAAAGATGAACTGGAGCCCATCGATATCATTGCGCGCAGGGCTGCCTTCGAGCTATTCCCCGGCGCTGTGGTCAATATCGGTATCGGCATCGGCGCGGCTCTCGGTCCGGTGGCTGATTTAGAAGGAATTAGCAAACATATTACCCTGACAGTGGAGCTTGGAGTGTTCGGCGGGACACCGGCCCCCATTCCCAATTTTGGATGCGCCGTCAATCCCGAGGCCTTTATTTCTCATTCCAATATGTTTGACTTTTATCATGGCGGTGGCCTGGACATTACTTTTCTAGGTGCGGCCGAGATCGACAAGGAAGGCAATGTCAATGTCAGTAAATTCGGCAACCGCATCGCCGGAACAGGCGGGTTTATTGACATCAGCCAGTCAACCCCAAGGGTCGTTTTTGTCAGTTACTTTAAAGCCAAAGGTTTCGAGGCCAAGGTTTCCGATGGGAAATTGCAGATCATCAAGCAGGGCGATGTCGTTAAACTTAAGGAAAAGGTTGGCCAGATCAGCTTCAGCGGAAAAGTTGCGGCTGCCAAGAACCAGGATGTGACAGTGATAACTGAACGGGCTGTCTTTAAACTGGGCAAGGAAGGGCTAATACTAACGGAAATTGCACCAGGTGTTGATCTGGAAGAAGATATTCTCAAGCAGATGGAATTTAAACCGATCATCAGCAAGGATTTAAAGGAGATGGATGCCAGGATTTTCAAGCCAGGCCGCATGGGCATATTTGATGATGTGATTTAAAGGCTGGTTTTAAACCCCTGTTTTCAAAACCCGGCCTTTCCAGGATTTGGCTGGAACAGGCCGGGTTTATCTTTGCTCCGCCTTCATTGATTGCCACTACTTCTAAGACGATCATTTTTCCCGCTAATCTAGCAGACTCTGGATGAAAAAATAAAAAATTGCTATCTTATAACCATAATTCTCAATTATAGTAATTGACATATTGCCCAAAAAGGTTATAATATTTATAGTTTAGATTTTGCAAATATAGTAGAAAAATGACGATTGATGCAGAATAATAAGAGGAGGTTTTGCGGATGTAAGCTAGAGGTGATTCCAGGGCTATCATTAAAAAATGTGCGAGCTAGTTTGCCCGATCCATGGTCTTGCTATGCTCCAGGTTACAGGCTTTTTTTTGGGTTTTGCTAGTGAATTTTTTCACTCTGCCAGCCAGTAAGGCCGGGGCTTGGAGCTTGCTGTATATAAAAGTGAAGCGGAGTGTCTATGAGCATTTAAATTATTGGACGACTTCCCGCTTACTTAACCGGGACTATAAGACGGGTAAAAGGAGCGGCATGAAAAAGTAAAAATTAAAGTTGTTGAAATAGTGGACAAATTAAGGAGGAAGAGTATCAAGATGATTACTTCACCAATTTTAGAAAAAAGCCGGGCTATCGACAGAATTATACAGGAAACGCAGGATAAGAACTTCGATATTGCCGCCATCGCGGAGGTACTAAGGAAGGTCATTGATGCCAGTGTCCTGATCGTTAACCGGAAAGGTAGAATACTTGGCTACGCTTTTAATGATGATTTCGATAGTGAAGAGAGCATCAGGCAGATTATTGATCAGGGCAGTATCCCAGAAGTATATAACGATTTTCTTTTGGATAGTAATGATTTGAGAGATAATCTCCGGCAGGAACCGGAACAGTGCGCCTTCCTCATCGGTTCCAACTCCCGGCAGGCAGATAGAATTATGACTGTAATGCCGCTTACCGGCAATGGGAAAAGGATGGGTACTTTACTGCTGGCGCGGGTTGAGAAACCATTTACGGCGGACGATGTTTTCCTGGCTGAAAAATGCGCGGGAGTTTTAATTATGGAATTGATGAGGGACCAAATGGAGCAGGAGGAAGAAGAGGAGCGTTTCCGGGAAGTCGCGCAGCAGGCTGTGGGCGCCCTTTCCTATTGTGAAATGGAGGCAGCGCAGAAGATATTTAGTGATTTCGATGGCACTGAGAAAATCCTGGTTGCCGGGAAAATAGCCGATCAGTTGGGAATTACACGTTCAGTAATTGTGAATATGCTGCGGAAATTGAAAAGCGCCGGGATCATCGAATCGTTTTCACTGGGGATGAAAGGTACTTTAATTAAAGTATTAAACCCCTTTCTAATTGAGCACCTGCGTGCGAAAGAGCCGCATCATTTAAAGCTATAAGGAGTCCAGATCAGAGCAGGGTTATTAAAGAATCCCTGGATCAAAAGCCGGCCATTGGTGCCCCCGCTGGCGGGGAAATGAAGGTCCACTCTGAAGATCCAGGGATAAAATAGCCCGTTCATCGTCCAAGCCGGCGGGTGATAATACATGAAATTTGCCAATCAGGGCGCGGAGATTTTTGTACCGGATGGCCTTCCCGTCCCGGAGGCGCTCGCCCGCACCACGGAACTGGCCGTCGGCGCGCATCCCGATGACATCGAGATCATGGCCTTGCACGGTATTATGCGCTGCTTCGGCGAGGCCGAGAGATGGTTTGCCGGTGTTGTTGTCACCGACGGTTCCGGTTTTCCCCGGGGAGAGCTTGCTGCCCGCTATACTCTGGAAGAGATCCGGCAACTCCGCAGGAAGGAGCAAAGGAAGGCGGCAGTTGTGGGGGAATATGGCGCGCTGATCCAGCTCGATTACCCGAGTGCGGCGGTAAAGGACCCTTCGAATCGATCCGTGATCGATGATTTAAAAAGGGTCCTTCACGCTTGCCGGCCGGAAGTTGTTTATACCCACAATCTTGCGGACAGTCATGAAACCCATGTTGCCGTAGCCTTGAAGGTCATTGCCGCGATCCGGGAACTGCCGGCGGAGCTGCGCCCGCCGGCCCTCCGGGGAGGCGAAGTATGGCGCAGCCTGGACTGGATGAGCGATGACGGCACCAAACTGGCTCTGGACGTCTCCGCTCACGCCCCTCTCGGCGCCGCACTCCTTGGCGTTTATGATTCGCAGCTAAGCGCCGGAAAGAGATACGACCTGGCCGCCTCCGGTCGCCGCCGGGCAAATGCAACCTTTCATGACGCGCATGAAGTGGATCACTCTCGTGCCCTGGACTATGCCATGGATCTAACCCCGCTGATCCGGGACGACTCCCTTGACCCGGAGCAATATGTCTCTGCCCTGATCGATCGTTTTGCCGCTGATGTGCGCTCTCTCCTGCGGCGGCTTAGATAAAGAAATATTGCTTTTACCCTGCCGGTCAGCCCCTTGGGAGGTCATGGGGCTTTGACCCGCTTCTCCAGCCAGTCTAAGAAAAGTGCCAATACGATACCATAGATTAGCGCTCCGGTAATGTTTGAAGTCACGGTGCCGAGATCAAGGCGGGTCAGGAAAGGGACCCGGAATAAAATGGCAATTGCATAACTGAACAACCAGATCAGCAGGCCGAAAATAAGTCCCTTTAAAAAGTAACTTCTGCTGTTAAGCGCAGGCAGAAGGTAAGCGAAAAACACACCGTTCATGGCGGCAAAAAAAAGCTGTCCTCCCAGGGCGACTGCATTCTCCGGCACCCCTGCAGGCTGCCTGCCGAAGATAAAGACACCGGCCCAATCTAAAAAGGTGATTTCCACCCAGCCCAGGGTCAGCGAGATGAGACTGAAAATATTCATGGCCAGGCCGGCTGTCAAGCCGGCAAGGAAACCCCTTGTGAACCTGTCTTCAATATCCACCAGTTTGCTTGCTCTCATACCGCTATCTTGTCCAAGTAAAGGCCCCTTTAATCCAAATCCTCACGCAGCGGCTCCGGCCACTTTCACCCCGATTCTTTGAGAATGTAGGGTTGCTCTACTGCTCTGCATGATATCTTGATCTTTCGCTAAACTGCGTGGTAAATCTCCGGGATAATCGTTGCAATCGCCGGGTAATACTGGTACAATTTTTTTTAAAGTCCGTGAATCTGGGAACCTTGTTTAGCAGTGTGCGTTATACTGTTTGAGGAATGCCGGCAGGAAGGCGACGGATGTCATGATTTTATGCGAAGTATGCGGTAACGAGATATGCCGGATTCTTTGGGGCGTTGCGGTTATTGCGGTTCAAAGCAGCAACTGCAGCGGAGCGTTGCGCCCTCTAAGCGTAATCTGATCCGCACCGTGAACATCGAGTCCGGTTTGCCGGTAGTCCAGGAAGGTTTGGCGCGGCTTGAAGCGGAGCTGTTGCGCGCCAGGCATGACGGTGTGCAGATTGTCAGGGTTATCCACGGGTGGGGCTCAAGCGGTACGGGAGGCAAACTGCGCCTGGCCTGCCGGGCATATTTAAAACAAAAGCTGGAGACGCGGCAGATCAAGAGCTATATCCCCGGAGAAGAATATTATCGCTCCGGCGGTGCCGGGAAGAACCTGCTCAGCCGTTACCCCGCTTTAAAGAATAGCGAGCGAAAAGACCGGTGCAATCCCGGCATAACCTTTGTGGAACTCTAGCCCGGCTGCGCCGGAAATTCATGAGGGAGCAATTGGGATGCAAAACACACAGATTCGTCAAACCTGGGTGGAGATCAATCTGGACCATATCGCCCATAATGTAAAGGAATTCCGGCGTCTTCTCGGTCACAAGGTGGCCATTATGGCCGTGGTAAAGGCCGACGGTTACGGGCACGGCGCCGTGGAAATTGCCCGGGAGGCTCTCAAGGCGGGAGCATCGCACCTGGCGGTGGCTTTGCCGGAAGAAGGACTCGCCCTGCGCCGGGCCGGGATTGAAGCGCCCATCTTATTGTTCGGCTCCACCGGTGCGGAGCAGGTCCCGCTGCTGCTGCAATACCGCCTAACCCCCTCCCTCTATGACCTGGAGACGGCGCGCGCTTATAGCGGGCGTTTAGCCGGCGGGGGAGAGAGGCTGCCGGTGCACATTAAGATTGATACGGGCATGGGACGGGTCGGTGTCCTTGCCCCGGCCGCGGTGGAGCTGATCGCTGCCGTGAGCGCCATGCCGGGCTTGCGCCTGGAGGGGCTCTACAGCCACCTGGCCGCGGCAGATGAAGCGGATCGCATTTATACGGAGCGGCAGCTGGAAAGCTTTAACCGGATCTTAAAAGCCTGCCGCGAGCGCGGGCTGCCCGTGCCGCTATGCCATATTGCCAATAGTGCTGCGGCCATCGCTTACCCTGAAGCACGCTTTGACATGGTCCGGCTCGGCATCTCCATGTACGGCTGTTATCCATCGGCGTTCCTGGCCGGGCAGGCGGTCAGGCTTCTACCGGTCCTCTCTTTTAAGAGCAAAATATCGTTTTTGAAAGAGGTGCCTGCCGGGACATCGATCAGTTACGGCTGTACCTACACCACCGGCGCCCCAGCACTGATCGCCACGGTGCCGGTTGGTTACGCCGATGGCTACATGCGCAGCCTTTCCAATAAGGGGCGCGTCCTCGTGCGCGGCAAGGCTGTTCCCGTGGTGGGGCGCATCTGCATGGATCAAATGATGATCGATGTCACGGCAGTGCCCGGTGTGGCCGTGGGAGATGAGGTGGTCTTATACGGCAGCCAGGGAAACGCGCAGGTTAGCGTGGAGGAAGCGGCCGAGCTGGCCGGGACCATCAGCTACGAGTTGCTGTGCGCCGTCGGGAAAAGGGTGCCCCGCTATTATTTGCGCCAAGGGCAGGTGATAAAAAGGGAACCGTCTTAAAAAAGAGCGTTATTCATGCAAAAACCGGGAGATACTATCACCGGGGTGATTGTATGAATTGGCGCAAGTTTATTCTGCTGCTTGTTTTGGCCTTGCTGTTGCCGGTGGCCTGTACAGGGGAGAAGAAAAAAACGCCGCAAAACAGCGGCGCGGTGAAGACAATCCCGCAGGGAATAAAAGAGATTGAAGGCAGTTTGCAGGAGATCATGCGCCAGGCGGATCTGATTCCGGTCATCGATAAGCTGGCCGCCGGAGAAGGAGAAACTGCTGATCTGACTTTTGAAGCGACGACCTTCGGTGAAGTGCTGGCGCGGGAAGTGGAAACCGGCGGGAGGGAAAAGAAACAAAAGCCTCCGCAAGACGAGGCGGAGATCTGGAGCCAGATCAAGCAGAAGGTAACTGCGCTGCATAGCCAGTGGGATCAACTCGAACCCGATTTAATGCAAAAAAAAGTTCCCGCGGCGGTAATCGGCAAATTCGAAGATGAACTGGACAGTCTCACCCTGTTCAGCACCGCGCAGGACGGACCAAGTATTCTGCGCTCCGCCAACCAGTTGACCGGATATTTGTATCAGTTGATGGCTTCATTTGTTGAAGATCCGATTCCGCTCACCTATGAATTTAAATATCACCTCCGGAAAATCTTGCTTCACGCCGCCTCCGGGGCTTACGATCTTGCCGGGGAAAACCTTGCTTATATGCAGGAACAGAAAGCCGCATTAACCATGGCCCTCGAGGATAAAAAGGCTAGCGCCCTGGAAGCCGAATTCAGCGCCTCCCTGGATAACCTGCAAAGGGCTCTGGATAAGCAGAACTTTGACCTGGTAAAGGTCAATGCCGCCGTGGTTATGGAGAATCTCGCCCTGATCCTGCAGGCCATCGAGTAACCCCAACATGGTTCAACCTCAGCTGCAGCCGCTGCGCCTGCTCGAAATCATAGGCCTTTATTTGTCTTATTCAAATATTGTTTGCGGAAAATTTTATGGCCTCCGCCCGAGCATCTTTTCCATCATTTATTAATTATTAATCCAAATGGGCTGTAAAAAAGGGTTTGGAAAGGGGGTGCGCCAATAATTACCCATGGAATCGCTTCGTCATTAATGGTTGTTCTGTTTGGAGGTTGGCAGTGATGTTTGAAACAATATGGCGCTGGTTCATAGAAAATATGATTTCCACTCCCCTGGGGCGGGATGCAGCGGTGGCGGGAGCCATCTTCCTGCTATTCTTGATGGCGCGAGGGCTGTTTATCCGCTTCATCTTCCGGCTGATCCGGGCGTTAACCGGTAAAACTAAAACCGAACTGGACGACGCCATCTTGCTGGCCTTTGAAAGTCCTTTAAAAGGCTTTCTCTTCTTTTTGGGCGCATATGTGGCCATGCTCTATTTGCCGCTAAGCGTCAGTGCCAATGTCATGATCACGGCAATTTTCCGGGCATTTGTTATTTTCTTTGCTGCCTGGGGTGTATTCAACCTGGCCTCCAGCTCGTTATTGAAAGAGTATGGCAGCAGGTACAGCATTGATCCAATTTTAATCGATTTCTTAATGAAAGTCGTCAAGGTGGTCGTGGTGGCACTGGCCGCCTTAATGATCGCCCAGCAATGGGGTTTTGACGTGGAAGGTTTCATCGCCGGCCTGGGCCTGGGCGGACTGGCTTTTGCCCTGGCGGCCAAGGACGCCGTGGCCAACATATTTGGCGGGATCGTTATTATCACGGATAAACCTTTTTCCGTGGGTGATTGGATCTATACCCCCAGTGTCGAAGGGATCGTTGAGGAGATGAATTTCCGCAGCACGAAAATTCGCACTTTTGCCCAGGCCCTGGTCACCGTGCCCAATTCTACCATTGCCAACGAACCCATTACCAATTGGAGCCGCATGGGCAAACGGCGTATTACCTTTAATCTGGGGGTTGTCTACGGCACCCCCAGGGAAAGGCTGCAGCGCTGTATTGACGCCATCAGGGACATGCTGGAGAACCATCCGGCCATTCACAAGGAAACGATCTTTGTTTACCTGGATGAATTTGGCGAGAGCAGCCTCAACATTTTTCTTTACTTTTTCACCATTACCACCAAGTGGGGTGAGTATTTGGCTGTGAAGGAAGAGATTAATTTCCTCATACTCAAGATCCTGGAGGAGAACGAGGTGCAGGTAGCCTTGCCCAGCCGGCGCATCTATGTGGAGAAGCCGGCCACTTCGCATTAACCTGATGAGCCTTTCGCTTTCTTCCAGTCCGCGATAAAGCGTTCAATGCCCAGGTCTGTGAGCGGGTGATTAACCATCTGCTTGAGGACTTTGAAGGGGACGGTGGCGATGGAGGCTCCGGCCAGGGCGGCAGCAGTCACATGTTCCGGGTGGCGGATGCTGGCCGCAATCACCTCCGTTTCGATCAGGTGCCGCTCGAATACGGTCACGATATTCCGGACCAGGTCAATACCGTCCGTACCGATATCATCCAGCCTCCCGACAAAGGGGCTGACATAAGCGGCGCCCGCCCGGGCAGCCAGAAGGGCCTGGTTAACGCTGAAGACAAGCGTTACATTTGTTTTAATCCCTTCTTCGGCCAGGATGCTGACCGCCTGCAGCCCTTCCAGGGTAATCGGGATCTTGATGACCACGTTTTCATGGATCGCGGCCAGTTGCCGGGCCTCCTGCACCATGCCGGCATGGTCAAGAGCGATGACTTCCGCGCTGACCGGTCCGTCTACGAGCCGGCATATTTCCGGCAAGATTTTGGAAAAATCCTCTTTTTCCCGGGCAGCCAGTGAAGGATTGGTGGTAACCCCCTCCACAACACCCCACTGTACCGCCTGGCGGATTTCCTCAAGATTGGCGGTATCCAGAAAAAGCTTCACTTTCGACCCCTCCTTGCGATTTAAGAGCCATTACCATCTATTCTCTGCCGGCCGTTTTATTTCCTCTTGCTAGTCTGTCTTGTTCCAAACCGGTTATGCGATCTTCAGGTTTGATCGCTCTGCCTTCCCGCCAGGTTCCACCGGTGCCCAAGGGTGAGTGCATTTGCAGGCAGTTGCGATAGGCGCCGGACCCTGCTACAATGAATCAGAAGAGGTTAGAATAGGAAAAAGGGGAGAACTCTCATGGGCCGGCTGGGATGCCATACCGGGACAGATCGCTTGCCATACACGGTTTGCCGGGAGACCCTGGAAAGCCTGCGGCGTTACGCTGGCGCAGCCTCTTCCGATCTGCAGTGGCCGGCCGTTTTTGTCTATCCCTTCTGGCTGGAAACATGGTGGCGCCATTTCCAGGGCAGGGCGGAGATGCTTTTACTCTCGGTGCGGCAGGGCGAAAAGGTAATCGGCATCGCCCCCTTCATGGTCGAGGATTCCAAGGTATCCCTGATCGGCAGCCCGGAGGTTTGCGATTACCTCGATTGCATCATCGTCCCCGGTGCGGCTGATACTTTTGCCAGGGCGCTGCTTGACCACCTTTTTAGTAGTGGGATCCATGCCCTTGATTTACGCTGCCTGCGGGCCGACGCCGCGCTCCTGGCCGGCATCAAAGCGGTGGCGCCGGAACTAAAGCTGGAGCTATCCTGCGTCCAGGAGGCTGTTTCCATGGAACTGGAGCTGCCGTCCACGTGGGAGCAGTACCTGGCCGGGCTTAACAGGAAACAACGGCACGAAGTTAGGCGCAAATTAAGGCGGCTCGGCGAAGCTTCTACATACCGCTACTACGAGATTGAAGATTATAAGGCATGGGCCGAGTTTTTGCCTGTTTTCATGCGCATGTTTAAACAAAATCCGGAAAAAGCCCAATTCTTAAGCATGCAGGAGGGGCTTTTTTTCCGCGAAGCGGTGAGCGACGCGGCGCACGCAGGCCTGGCCAGGTTTGGCGTGCTGGAAGTGGACGGGTCGACGGCAGCCGCGGTCCTTTATTTTGATCACCATGATGTGGTCTATCTCTATAACAGCGCCTATGACCCCGCCCGGGCCGGTCTAAGTACAGGCCTCCTTTGCAAGGTGTTAAGCATTAAAGAGGCGATTGCCAATAAGAAAAGCAGGTACGATTTTTTAAAGGGCGGGGAAGTGTACAAGCAGCGCCTGGGGGGGCACGCCGTCCCCATCTACCAATGCCGTATCACCATGCAATAGACTTGAAATAGACTTGCTTAACCCCCTTTAATTAAACCTCCAGTTTCCAGGTCTTTGCAGCGAGCGCGATCAGGGATGGGGGAAAAGGAGCGAGCAGCGGTGCGCATTGCCTGCCTGAGCGTGCACAGTTCCCCCCTGGGGGCCGCTGGTTCCCGGGACACCGGGGGGATGAGCACTTACCTGCGGGAACTTTCCTCTGCCCTGGGGAAACGGGGTGTTAAAATTGATCTCTTTACCCGCTGCGCCGCCTCAAGCGGTGAACGGATCGTGGAGCTGGGACCCAACGCCCGGCTGATCTTTCTCCCCGTTGGGCCGGAGAAAGTGGAAAAAATAGATCTTTATGATCATTTGCCTGCATTTGCGGAGCGGCTGGAGCGCTTCCAGGCGGCGGGGCGGCTGCGCTATGATTTAATTTTCAGCCATTACTGGCTGTCCGGGTGGGCCGGCCGCATTCTGGCCCGGCGCTGGCAGGTGCCGCATTTGATCATGTTTCATACCCTGGGCGCCGCTAAAAATGCGCTTTGCCCGGGCGAAAACGAGCCGCGGCTGCGCCTGGAAGCCGAAAAAATCCTCTCCGCGGAATGCAGCGGCGTGATCGTGCCTTCACGGCGCGAGAAAGAGCTTTTAATGCAATACTGCGGCGCGGGGCCGGAGCGGATCCGCGTCGTCCCCTGCGGTGTCAATCTCCAGTTATTTCAACCGCGGGAACCGGCTGGCCTGGAGAAACCGGACGGAGCGGCAGGGGGCGGCAGAGTGATTCTTTACGTGGGGCGGATTGAACCGGTAAAAGGCTTGGAGCTGCTGATCCAGGCAGCCGGTGAACTGCGGGATCAAGTTGACTTTCAGTTACTCATCATCGGGGGAAACAGCTACAGCAGCCCCGCGGTGGAAGCATATCAAAGGCTGGCTGCGCAGCTTGGAATCGCGTCGCGGATTACCTTTTTGGGGCTGGTGGAACACCAAGAGCTGCCCCGCTATTACAGCGCCGCCGCTGTGACCGCGCTCCCGTCTTATTACGAGAGCTTCGGCATGATCGCCCTGGAATCGCTTGCCTGCGGCACCCCGGTAGTCTCTACCGCGGTTGGCGATCTAAAGCTCATCATCCGGCAGGATCAAACCGGGCGTGTGATCGAAGGGCGATCGCCCCGCCAGATGGCCGCCGCCATCGAAAGCTTTCTTTCCCGCGCCGAGAAGCCGGTGGAAGCCTGCCGCCGCTCGGTCCTCGGCTACGGCTGGCCGGAGATTGCCGCGGCGCTGCTTGCCGCCTGCCGCGAACTTGTCAACTAGGTCGCCCTTTGCTTCTTTTTGCCGGCGGCACAGCATCATCCGGGATCATCCGGGCATACGTCCATGCCCCCCCGCCGGGAGGGGCACCATCCGGGAGTGTGCAGAACAGCGGGCACTGCAGGGAGAGCCATAGATACATAAATCAAGGGATAGAGTTTGAGAAGGAGTAGAGGTGAAACGATGGCCGATGCGCACGTAATGGTGGTGACGCCCCATCCCGATGACGCTGAATTCGGCGCCGCCGGGTCGGTGGCGCGCTGGGTCAAAGAGGGGAAAAAGGTGGTCTATGTGGTCTGCACCAGCGGGGAAAAGGGAACCGATGATCCGGCGGTCAATCCGGCGGATCTGGCCGCGCTGCGGGAAAAAGAGCAGGAGGCGGCGGCCGCCCTGCTGGGAGTCAGCGAAGTGGTATTCTTGCGCTACGGGGATCAGACCCTGGAGGACACCCCGGAATTCCGGAAGGAGATTGTGCGGTTAATCCGCATCTACCGCCCCCAGACTGTGGTCACGGTAGACCCATACCGCCGCTATATCTGGCACCGCGACCACCGCATCACCGGGCAAGTCGTCCTGGATGCCGTTTTCCCTTATGCCCGGGACCACCTTGCCTATCCCGAGCTGTTTGCGGAAGGCTTCCGGCCGCATAAGGTCGGGGAAATCCTGCTGTGGGGCAGCAACGAACCGAATTATTGTATCGATATTACCGCCACCTTTGCCTTGAAAGAGGCGGCTTTACGCTGCCACGCCAGCCAGGTTGGCGGCGACAGATGGGCGCCCACGGCCAAATGGCTCCGGGAGAGGGCCGAAGAGGCGGCCCGCGGCTATGATTTTCAACTGGGAGAAGCTTTTCATCGTGAATTAATCACCATGTAGCTAATCCAGCCAGGTCACCGAGCCGCACAGGTCAGTCTTGTGAGGCCGGGACATAAAACGATCGAAGAGGGCCTTTTCTTCCTTTAAAACGGCGGAGGGGCCGTGTCCCGGCAAAATGACAGTCTCTCCGGGCAGGGTCATTATTTTTTGCGCAATCGACTGCAGCAGCTGCTTAAAATCAGCCGCGCTTTCTGTCCGCCCGGGCCCGCCGGGAAAGATGGTGTCTCCGGCGAGCAGGTATGCGCCCATTCTAAAGCAGATGCTCCCTGCGGTGTGGCCGGGGGTATGCATGACGGCGAGGGTCAGTTTGCCGCACGGGATCACGGCGCCATCCTGCAGGTGCAGGTCCACTTTGACCGGCAGGGCGGCGCTGTCTGCGATGTGGGCGGCCACGGGAACCGCCAGCGACCGTTTCAGTGCGGCCAGCGCCCCGGTATGATCGAAATGGCCGTGGGTCATCAGTATGTACTTGGGATTTGTACCCCGGAGCTGTTCCTGGATCAGCGCAGCCTCAGCCGGGGCATCGACGAGCACGCTTTCCCCCGTTTGCCGGCAAACTACGATATAAGCGTTGGTCCCGTACGGTCCCAGCTCCAGCCTGGTCAAGAGCAGGCTTTCATTCTCGGCGATTGTTGCCACTTTGCTCATCTTCAGGTCTCCTCCCTTTACGGACACAGGGGACGGTTTTTCGGGTCCGTTTTGTCCTTTGTATATTCGACGTGGCATTGCAAGTCGCCTCTTTTGCGGCAAGATGATGTTAAGCGAGGCAGATCGAGAAAGAGCGGCGGCGATTTCATGATCGGGCAGGGATCAGGCGGCCTTTTGTGGAACTCGTATCCAAATTTGACCGGGGTGAAGCTACGTGGCGGATCGTTACAAAAACGATATCCTGCTCTGCGATCTGGACGCCTTCTTTGCCTCAGTGGAACAGCGTGATAATCCCGCCTACCGGGGCCGCCCGGTGATCGTGGGCGGCAGCGCGGAGCGGCGCGGCGTTGTCTCAA
>JAAYGO010000026.1 GCA_012727685.1 Bacillota bacterium
GAATATACGGATGGATTAAGGGCTACGCTGCACCTGGACTTATAC
Organism: Bacillota bacterium; assembly: GCA_012727685.1. Lineage (GTDB taxonomy): Bacteria > Bacillota > Dethiobacteria > DTU022 > DTU022 > JAAYGO01. The sequence goes on from JAAYGO010000026.1 coordinate 46, forward strand.
GGCAGGCCCCATGAAAAGAGCATTCGCCTGGTGGGTGAAGAAGGGACCATTTACTGGACGACTGAGCCTAATCAGATAGCCCTCTCCAAAACGATGGAGAAAAAGTGGGATGTAACGGAATATTCATGCGAGCGCAATGATATGTTTGTGCAACTGGCCAAGGATTTTCTCGAGATGCTGCGTGGAACGCCTGTAAATAATTGCACCATTGACGACGGTGTAGCCGTCCTGGAAATCATTGAAGCGGTGCGCCAGAGCAGCAGAGAGCAGCGGATGATCGCCCTGGCAGGAGGGAGCCGATGAGCCGGCAAGGCTATCAGATCCTGGCCGTAATACCGGCCCGCGGTGGAAGCAAGGGCATTCCGCGCAAAAATTTATGTAAAGTGGCAGGGTTGAGCCTGGTCGGCCATGCTGCCAGGGTGGTTCGCTCTTTAAGCTGGCGTGACCGGGCTATCTTGTCCACCGAAGATGAAGAGATCGCAGCTGAAGGGAAAAAGCACGGCCTGGCCGTACCTTTTTTGCGACCCCGGGAGCTGGCTGGCGACAACGTGAAATCGGTGGACCTGTGGCGGCAGGTGTGGTTGTCCTGTGAAGCCTTTTACCGGTGTCACTTTGATCTTTCAATTTTACTTGAGCCGACAAGCCCCTTGCGCCTGCCCGAAGATATTGAAAAAACGGTGGATGTTTTAATCGGCGGCAGCTACCTTGCCGCAGCCACGGTAAGCCGGGCGCCGGCCCATTTTACGCCCCATAAATGCCTGACCGTGGATGAAAAGGGGCTAATCGGGTTTTTCCTGGAGGAAGGAGCCAGATACAGCTTGCGCCAGGATATCCCCCCGTTTTACTATCGCAACGGCATCTGTTATGCTGTAACCCGCAAGGCCCTGCTGGAACATGGCACGATCCTGGAGAAGGATTGCGCTGCGGTAATCATAGAGCGGCCGGTTGTAAATATTGATGAACCGTTGGATTTAGAGATTGCCGACTTTCTTTACCGCCGGCAAAAGGAGCAGTTGCCCTGGCACTTTTAGCCACAAGATGGTAAAATGCCTGAAAAACTTTGATCATTGAAAGGAAGAAGCCAGTGTCTAGTTTTTACATCGGTGATCGGGAGATAGCCCCGCAGCAGCCTTGCTTCATCATTGCGGAAGTTGGACAGGCGCATGACGGCAGCCTGGGCATGGCCCATGCCTTTATTGACGCAGTAGCCAAGACCGGTGCGGACGCGATTAAATTTCAAACCCATATTGCCGCCGCTGAAAGCAGCAAGCAGGAACAGTTTCGCGTTAAGTTCAGCTTGCAAGACGCCACGCGCTACGATTACTGGAAACGCATGGAGTTTACCAGGGAGCAGTGGCATGGTCTGGCAACCCATGCGCGGGAACGAGGATTAATTTTTCTCAGTTCTCCTTTTTCCCTGGAGGCTGTAGAGCTGTTGCAAGAGGTGGGTGTGCCGGCCTGGAAAATAGCCTCGGGGGAAATCATGAATAAACCCATGCTGGAGCGGATTGCAGAAACGAAAAAGCCCCTTTTGCTTTCTACCGGTATGAGCCCCATTGAGGAAATCGATGCGGCGGTCGAGCTCATCAAGAGCATGGGACTGCCCTTACTAGTTTTCCAATGCTCAAGTTATTACCCCTGCCCGCCGGAAAAAGTGGGGCTGAATTTGCTTCAATTTTTCCGGGAACGCTATCATGCCCCGGTGGGCCTATCGGACCATTCGGGGACCATTTATCCCGGCCTTGCCGCCGCGGCTATCGGCGTAGAGGCGCTAGAGGTGCATGTTACTTTAAGC
>JAAYGO010000241.1 GCA_012727685.1 Bacillota bacterium
ATCAGGTCCGCACCTGCTTTTAAAAAGAGCTCCGCCATGGCCTCCTGCTCGGGGGAAGGAAAGCGCATGTATTCGTTCCCCCAGTGCAGGTAAAGGATTACCAGGTCCGCTGCTTGCCTGGCCCGGGCCAGGTCGGCGAGAATCAAGTCTTCATCGAGCATGTTGACAATGTACTCTCTTCCCTCCGGCAGCGGAATACCGTTGGTGGAGTAGGTATAGCCTAAAAAAGCCAGTTTGATGCCGTTTACTTCGACGACCAAAGGAGTGTTTCTCTCTTCCCAGGTCCGGTAGGTGCCAAAGGAGAGCAGCCCCGCCTCTGCCACATGCTCCAGGGTGCGGTAGACTCCCTCTTCACCGCGATCCATGCAATGATTGTTCACGGTGGAGACTACGTCAAAGCCGGCGCCTTTTAAGGCGGCGGCGAGGCTTTCGGGCGCGTTAAAACAGGGATAGCCCGTATAGCCGGTCTCTTCTCCGGCCAGGACTACTTCCAGGTCGCAAAAAGCGAGATCCGCGGTTTTAAGCAGCGGCTTGACAGCCGCGAAACAGGGCTCGAAATCATATTCATTGTTTTCCGGATTGCGGGCGGCATCAATTTGTTCCTGGTGCGTCAACACATCGCCGGCAAAGGCGAGGCGCAGCACCGGCGTACCGTAAGGCGAAAACGCCGGATCGGAGCGGGAAAAGAAAAATGCCGGGACCAGGGCTAGCACGATTGTGACCGCCAGCAATCCGGCCAGGATCAGACGGACCTGCTTGCCCATTTCAGCTCACCCTTTATGTAAATGTATATGCCCGGTCATGAGGTTAAAATACCGGTACCGGCGGATATAATCTTCCGTTAACGGGGCAACTTAATAACAGATCACGCGAATATAGGTGAAGGAGTTATGAAAGTGAAACAAAATATGAGCACAATTGATCGGGCCATTAGAATCGGCAGCGGCCTGGCCCTGATCGGCATGTCCATGAACCGCAATCACGGACTGATGGGCTACATTCTCCCTATGCTGGGCGGCATGCTGCTGGCCGAAGGGTTGACCGCGTATTCATTTGCTTATGATAAGATGGGCATATCGACGCGGGGACAGGATTAATTTTTAATCATTTTTACGGCATGGAAATCGTACCAGCCGTTATTGTCGATTGACATTGCCAGCGATAACTTTTTGACAAGGCCATCGGTCCGTGTTATACTATGGATCCCAACAACTGAAACGGTGCCCGAGTAAATGAGGCAGTCGCGGGAACATGTCCGCAAGGCGGTTCTCGAGGAAAGTCCGAGCTCCGCAGGGCAGGGTGCTGGGTAACACCCAGTGGGGGCGACCCTAAGGACAGTGCCACAGAAAATATACCGCCCGGCACTCAACTCTAACGAAAATATCTTTTTGCTGTAGCACGGCGCTGGAGAAAAACAAGGATGTGCAATCTGAAGTAGACAGTTATTTTTGTTAGAGTTGAGTGCTGGGCAAGGGTGCAACGGTGCGGTAAGAGCGCACCAGGGGCCGGGAGACCGGTCTGCTAGGTAAACCCCACCCGGAGCAAGACCAAATAGGAGGAGAATGAGGTTGCCCGCTGACTCCTCGGGTTAGGTCGCTGGAGGCGCCAGGCAACTGTCGCCCTAGATAGATGGCTGCCGCTTCCCCGGCATTTGCCGGGGGAGAACAGAACTCGGCTTACCATTTTGCTCGGGACCGTTTAGTTTCATGCAAGAAAGGGGCTGCCCAATTAATCGGGGCAGTCTTTTTTTATTAAAATTTTTTATCCAACGGCGGCGGGAGAAGTTTACCGGCGGCGGGAAGAATATGCGGGACGGACAATCCTGTCAAAAGGATTAGGCAAAAGGGATCAAACTGCTACTGCCCGCTGCCAAAATATTGTGGTAGAATAGTTAAAGATGAAGAGAATTGATTAGGGAGTAATGCGATTGGCTGACTGGATTAAGTTTATGGGTACAGCCGGGGCGCGTTTTGTAGTCTCCAAGCAGTTGCGCTCTTCAGCCGGCACCTGGTGCAACATGCAAGGTCAGAATATTTTAATTGACCCGGGGCCGGGGACTTTAAGCCGCTGTTTTTCGGTGAGGCCCAAGTTAAATCCGGAACATATAGATGCCATCATCCTGACCCACCGCCACCTCGATCACTCCACGGATATCAATGTGATGATCGAAGCGATGACCCGTGGCACCTTTGAACCCCGCGGGGCGCTTTTTGTACCTTCCGATGCCATCGAAGCCGGAAACGAACCGGTTGTCTTCCGGCATACCCGCAACTCCATGGAAAGGCTGGAACTGCTTCAGATCGGCAAGGAATTCACTATTGGGCCGGTGCGCTTTACTACTCCGGTGCTCCACCGCCACCCGGTGGAGACCTATGGCCTGGTATTTGACCTGCCGGAAGGAAGGGTTTCTTTCATTACCGATACCGCTTACTTTCCCGAACTGATCGAGCACTACCGGGACAGCGATATCCTGATTATCAACGTGGTTTTCTATGAAATCCCCGCGGTGAGACAGATCCAGCATCTCGACTTGTCCGGGGCCAAAAAATTGGTGCAGGGGATCAGGCCGCGCCTGATGGTCATGACCCATTTCGGCTTAAACATGCTGCACCATAAGCCCTACCTGCTGGCTCAGCAGTTGGCCGAAGAAACGGGGATCCCTGTTAAGGCGGCTACGGACGGCATGATTCTTGTATTGGATGAAATATTAAATGGTTGATTTTTAATTGATTAACAACATGTGGTAAAATTATAGCATGTTATAAAACAGGATGGACAAGCAAGCAGGAGGGAAAGCAGTAATGAAAATGTTAGCGGCTGAAGAGCAACTCGCTCTGATCAAGGAGAACACGGCTGAAATTATTACGGAGGAGGAGCTGCTCGCCAAGCTTAAGCGCAGTGTCAGCTTGAATAAACCGCTGC
>JAAYGO010000070.1 GCA_012727685.1 Bacillota bacterium
ACTCCCCAATCGGTGAAAAAGAAATGGAAGCAGAAAGGATTTGCCGCCGGTGTAAACCGGGAGCTCATTGATAAGGGTTTACAAATGTTGGGCATGGAGCGGGATGTGCTGATTGCGGAAACGATTAAAGGAATGCAAAAGGTGGCTGAAGAGATCGGGCTGAAAGGTTCGATCGAATAAACGCTTTTTTTCTTGTAGGTGATGACTGACCCCTGGCTCCTGTCATCCTTAGCGCAGCGAATGCCATCCTGAACCTAGCGAAGCATCTCAACCGGGGCTGCTGCGAGTTCCCTCGAGCTTCGCCCTCAGGATGACAAGATGTAACCCAGGATTATTTCAAGGGGCTGCCTTTTTGAGACAGCCCCTTTTGTTGTTAATTACCATCTAATCGGATTTGCTTTAAGGTTTTACTGATTGGCCAACCGCTGCATAATCCTTTGCTTTGCTTTCACTGAAGAAAACCCCAATGATCATGATTACGGCAAAGACAATCAGGTAATAAACAACCGCCATGCCGTGGGCAAGGAGCGCGGCGACTACCATGAAGATACAGCCGATAATGGAAAGCACAGGCATGACGAAGCGCTGAAATGCAGGCAGATCCTTTTCCTTTACCATCAACATGATGAAAATGGGAATATACGCGGCGTAGAGCGTTATGATCGGCAGCTCCGAGGTGTCAAAATTGAACGGGGTGAACCATAACGGATCCGTCAAATTCGCTCCATAAAAATATAACAGCCAAAAACCGCAGAGCAGCACTCCCAAGACAGAGGAGTTTGTCGGCATATTCGTAACATTATCTACCTGCTTAAAAGTATCCGGTAGAACGCCTCGATTGCGAACGGCCAGGGCATACATCCCGCGGGTGCAGCCAACCATCAGTCCATTGAGTGTCCCAAGGCAGGAGATAATCACAAAGACGAAAATCAATGATCCGGCTACCGGACCAAAAATATTCTGGAAGGCCAGCTTGGCTCCCGCTTCGCCACTTTCCATCAACGCTTCAGTGGTCACGGCACCGGCAAGGCCAATATAATAGAAAATATAGACAAAAATGACGATCAGGGAACCGATGATCAGCGCCCTGGGTAAGTTCCGCTTCGCGTCTTTGAGTTCTGAATTGATTGAGGTGGCGATGATCCATCCTTCATAGGCGAACGCGACCGCCACCACAGAGGCAAAGAGTCCGCCACCGACGCCGATGCTCGCATCAGCCACGTGTGTGAAGTTCCGGACGGTCATCCCATTGATCAGGCCGATTACGGTACCGGCAACCGCCATCAGCATTAATGGGATCAGTTTGATAATCGTAGTGGAAACCTGAAATTTACCGGCCAAGATCGGAGAAAGCGCATTCATGGCATAGCTGGCAACCAGGTAAAAACAGGCGATCGTCATGCAGGGACCACCGGTGATATCCCAGCCCAGAAGGACACATGTATAGCGGGCGGAAACCCAGGCCAGCACAGAGGTAAGTGTTGGCGTATAGATGACGGCCATAAACCAGCCTACATAATATCCATATCGGTCACCGATTGCTGCCTCGGCATAGTCCACGATACCATTTACCTTCTCGTATTTGGTGGCCATGATCGCAAATGTATACGAACATACGATCATAATAAGTCCAACAATACCCCACGCGGCAATGCCTAACGGCATGTTGCCGCCGGTTGCTTTTAAGACAGCCTCTGCCTTAAAAAAGACCCCGCTTCCGATCACAATCCCTACTACCATAGCAATAGCGGTCAGTAATCCATATTTTTTCTTCAATTCATTACCCACCAGACTACCCCTTTCCTTGAATTTTAATATTTATTTTACTACATTACTCCCAAAAATGATATCTAAAATTGATTATTTATATTTTAAAATAACTTTTATAAAGTTAGGAGTTTATACCCTCTTTTGCTGTGTTGTTCAAACGCGAAGTTTAGCTTTGTTTAAGCATCGTATCCGCAATGGACAATACTTCGTCAGTGGCTTTTAAGAGTTTGTTTATCTCCTCCCCGGTTACGATCAGCGGCGGGGCAAACTGAAAAATAGCATCATGGGCCTGGACATAAAATCCCCGCTTCAGGAACTCATCAAATAAAACAGCCAGGCTTTCATCGTCCACAAACGGCGGGTGCAGGTTGAAGGTGCACATGAGCCCAATCCCACGCACCTGATCTACGCTCGGGTGCTTTTTTTTCAGTGCACATAAACCTGCATACAAAATGTCCCCCATCTTGGCGGCATTCTGCAGCAGCTTTTTATCCTGGTATTCCTCAATGCATGCCAGCGCAGCAGCGCAGCTTAGGGGGTGCGCAGTGCATGTGAGCCCGCTCTGGTAAGTAATTTCATCAAAATATGCAGCGATCTCTTTACTGACGATTACCCCGCCTAAAGGAGCATATCCGCTGGTGATCCCCTTCGCAAAGGTTATCATGTCCGGCTTGACATCGAAGTGCTCAAAGGCAAACCATTTCCCAGTGCGGCCAAAGCCCATCATGACCTCGTCACAGACCATGAGAATACCATATTTATCGCAGATTTTGCGCACGCCCTTGTAGTAGTCTCGCGGCGGAATAAAACCACCGTTGCTTCCGGTAATGCTTTCAAAGAAGATGGCCGCGACCTTTTCCGCACCTTCCTGAACGATTTGTTTTTCCAGAAAATTCAGCAGAAACTCCGTATATTCTTTGTCTGTTTCAAACTTCTGCTTAAGATAATCTCCGGCGAAGCCAAAAAACTTAACAAAGCCAGCGATTGGGGGCTCTACACTCCCCCTCGCCGCTTCACCGTTCAAGTTGCAGGCCCCATATGTGGCGCCGTGATAAGAGTAATACTGTGAGAAAACTTTTGTTCTGCCGGTATACTCCTTGGCAATGCGAATGGCATTTTCATTGGCATCGGATCCGCCCAGGGTGAAAAGCACCTTTCCCATATGGGGCGGAGCAATTTCTTCGATAATTTTTTTCGCCAAGGCAGCCCTGACGTCTGTTACCCGGAAAGGGCTGATATAGCACAGGCGGTCGGCCTGTTCTTTGATGGCTGAAATAACCTTCTCGTTGCCAAAACCGATGTTTACATTTACCAGTTCGGACGAGCTGTCAAAATACTTGTTCCCTTCGAAATCCCAGAAGTAGCAGCCTTTTGCTCCGGCAACTGCCAGGGGTTTCGCTGATTTTTGGATGGCCCACACATAAAAATTGTATCGATCGCACCATGATTTTACTTCTTGATTCGATGCGGGTAATTCCGTATGCACCAGATTTGCACCTCCTCTTCTGATGCCTGGGGGCATATTTCCCGCCTCGTTGGTTAATAACCCGAAAACTCCGCCAGCTTCAGGGTCCAGGGTTTAATTTTCCGGCAGCTATTCGCCACCGGATCTATGGCATCTGCTAAAGGCTCTGCTCCAATGTATCTAGCCGTAGCGCTTGCTCCCCAGGTAAAACACGGTTAAAAGGCCGGGGCCGCAGTGGGAGCCAATCACGGCGCCAAGAGTCATAATCGTGATTTTCGCAACCGTGGGAAAGGCCTCCTGGATCATCTGCCGCATCTGTTCCGCATCTTCCAGGCAGTCGGCGTGATGAATGAACACCTCTTTGCCGTCCGGTTCAGTGAAATCGGCTTTCATCTTCTCCAGGATGCCGCGCAGGGCAGCCTTCCTGGCTCGCACCTTGGAGTCGACAACGAGTTTGCCCTCGTTTGAAACATAGAGAATCGGCTTAATCGACAGGAGGATTCCTGCTATGGCGGCCAGGTTCGAGACCCGCCCGCCCCGCTTGAGATAAATGAGATCGTTTACGGTAAACCAGTGGATAATTTTAAGCTTATTGGCTTCCGCCCAGGCGATCACTTCATCGAAACTTTTTCCTTCGTCGCGCATCTTGACCATGTAATGCAATAGCAATCCGAGCCCGCCGGATACGCAGCAGGTATCCACAAGGTAGAAGCGCTGATGCGGGTATTGCTCTTTGATCTGCCCGGCCGCTTCTTCGGCATTCAGAAAGGAGCGGGATATCTGGCGGCTCATATCGAGGTAGATTACGTCTTTTCCCGTATCCATTAGCCCCTTAAAAAACTCATAGTAAGCATAGCTATTGATCATGGAAGTGCTGGTGATGGCGCCTTCTCTCATGCGCTTGTAGGTATGCGCTCTTGTCTCTTCCTTGCAGTCGTCAATAAACGGTTCATCGTTAATCGTATAGCTGTAGCTAATAAACGGCACATCATGTTTCTTTAAGTACTCTTCCGGCATATCGGCAGTGGAAGCCGTGGCAATAATAAAGTCGGACATAGTGTCCCTCCTCACACCAATTTTTAACCACTAAAAATATTCTATACTATTTCCAAAATTATTCAATACCGTGAAACCGTTCAGCCTCATTTTGTGCCGAGAACTCTCGCCGCTACGGCGAGGACTTGCTCCGGCTGAAAGGGTTTGATGACAAAATCTTTCGCTCCCGCATTCAAAGCATCGCGGATAAAATATTTTTGTCCCATGGCGCTGACCATGACGATGCGAGCTTCGGGATCAAACCTGATTATTTCCTTAACCGCTTCGATCCCACTGATACCCGGCATGTTAATATCCATAAAGGTAAGGTCGGGCTGCCACTCCCGGTAAAACTCTACCGCCTGGTGACCGTCTCCTGCCTCGCCAATTACTGTATATTCATGTTTTTCCAGCAAGTGACGTAAAATTAAACGCATAAAAGCGTTGTCGTCGGTGATCAATACTCTAGGGGGCATGCAGGATCCTCCATTGCTACAATCGATTTTTGTCTTTTCTCAAAGTTATTTGGAATAAATAGTTCTGTATGTGCAAATTTCGGTAATATAACAGCTACTAACATTATAATCATGCTGTTAAGTTAAGCAGGAGCGCACACCGGAATCCTCCGATATTTTAAATTGTAGAAAGGGTTTTTGCAAAATTCTGCAGAAAAAGGTTCCGATAAGAAAAAATACTATAAAGCAGGTGTGTGCAATGACGGCTCATCATATGAGCAAA
>JAAYGO010000217.1 GCA_012727685.1 Bacillota bacterium
AGAACAAGGGCGGTCCAACCATCTCCGGGACCGCCCATCCTTCAGTCAAGGCCTAAAGGGGATGTTGCGCTGCCGGAGCCACTCGGCGGTGGCGCCGGTGATGACGAGCGGCACCTGCCGCAGCTCGGCCAGGTTGGCGGCGCCGCTCATGAGCATGATCAGGCGCAGCTCTTTCTCGATCTTCTTGATCTCCCGGACCAGGCGCTCGCGGCCGTACTTCATGAGCAGGTAAACCGGCAGCCCGGCCAGCCCAACGGCCTTTGCGCCCAGGGCCAGGCTTTTGGCAATATTGAGGCTGGAGGTCACGCCCCCGGCGGCGATCACATCGACCTTTCCCTTGACGGCCGACAGCACCTCGAGCAGAGTAATGGCAGTGGGGAGGCCCCACTCGAGCAGTTCACGGGAGATGCGGTTTCCGGAGCGGCGGTTCTCGATGGCCAGGAAGTTGGTGCCCCCCTTGCCGCCCACGTCAATGGCGGCGACGCCGGCCTCCATGAGCTGTAAAGCCTGTTCGCGGGCGATGCCGAACCCGACCTCTTTCACGATCACCGGCACCGGTGACGCCTGGCAGATCTCCTTGATCCGGGAGAGGATCCCCCGGAAACGGCAGTCTCCTTCCCGCATGGCCAGTTCCTGCGGCACATTCAGGTGAATCTGTACCGCTGACGCGCCAACCATCTCCACCGCGCGGCGGACCATTTCGGGAGAGGCATAGGAGCCGAGGTTGGCCCAGATCACGCCGCGGGGGTTTGTGCGGCGGACCACCCGGTAAGTGGCTTCCAAGGCCGGGTTTTCGAGGGCAGCCATCTGCGAGCCCAGGGCCATCGGCAGATCACAGCGCGCCGCCACCGCGGCCAGGGCTTGGTTCACCCGCATGGCCAGCGGTGTCCCCCCGGTAACGGCATTAATAAAAAGAGGTGACCGCAGAGGCGTCCCCATCAGGGTCGTCTCCAGGGTAACCTCGTTTAAATCGCGTTCGGGCAGGCAGTTGTTGATCAAATGGATGTCAGAAAAATCCGCAAGGCCGGGCTTTTGCCGCAGCGCCAGCAGGATATGCTCGTCCTTGCGGTTTGGCCTGTAGATGCTATTCCTGCTCTTCACCGGCATCGCTTTCACTGGCTTCGTTGGCTTCGCTGGTATCACCTGCGGCGCCGGCTTCCTCTGCAGCATCTTTCCCCTCATCAGCCGCACCGGCTTTTCCCTCATCAAAAAGGTCTCCAAAGAGATCACCGAGGGTCACGTTGCCATCGCTCGCGCTATTGCGCTCTGCAGCGGCGGGTGCCGCAGGGGTTACGCCGCGGGCTTCCTTCACGCTGAGGCTGATCCGTTTGGCCACCGGCTTTATTTCCAGGATTTTAACGCTTACTTCCTCTCCCTCTTTAAGCACTTCCGAAGGGTGCTTCACATGAAAATCTGCAAGCTGTGAAATATGGGCCAGTCCTTCTACACCGGGGCGCAGCTCGATAAAGGCGCCGAAAGCGGCAAGCCGCGTGACCTTGCCCTTAACAATCTCTCCGCTTTTAAACTCCTCCACAGCCCTGGTCCAGGGATCCGGCTGGACCGCCCGCAGGCTCAAGCTAATCCGCTCTTTTTCCGGTATCACTTCGAGGACTTTAACATCGATTTCATCGCCGACTTTTAGAACCTCCTGGGGATGAGCCACCCTTTCCCAGGAAAGTTCGGAGATATGAATGAGGCCATCAATGCCGCCCACATCAACAAAGGCGCCAAAATTGGTCAGCCGGCGCACAATCCCCTTGATTACGGAACCGGGTTCCAGGGTGCGGAAGATTTCTTCCTTGCGGCGGGCAATCTCTTCTTCCAGGACTTTCTTCCGGGAAAGGATAATTTTATCCTTTTCACGATTGCATTCGGTTACCTTGAATGCTACTGTGGTGCCCAGAAATCCTTTAAAATCGGGGATATAGCGTAAATCCACCATTGAACCGGGCATAAATCCTTCCAACCCCGCACCCAGATCAAAGACCATCCCTTTGGGCACTACCTGCTTCACCTTGCCTTCCAGGGTCGTGCCCTCTGCGCAGGCTTGTTCGAGTTCGGCCCATCTTTTTTCTTTGGCCAGCCGCTTGTGTGAAACCACGATCTTTCCATCCTGATCGTCAACGCTGAGCACGGTTACCTCTATCTCTTCGCCCGGCGTAAACTTGTCAGCCAGAGATTCCCCCTCACTGAGATAGACTTCATTTTTAGGCAGCAGCGCTTCGGTTTTATAACCGACATCAACAAAAACTTCATCCTCGGCTGCCCGCACCACGGTTCCGGCGACCTGTTCGCCCGCTTGCGGGACCTTGAGAGCATCCTCAAAAGCGAATTCTACTTCTTCTGCTTCTTTTTTCACTTCATCTTTCTCCTGCTCGTTTTCAATCTCCGGTTCCTTTTCAACCTCCTGCAGATCCTCAGCCACAAAATCGCCTTTCTCCATTCTTTCCACTACCTCCTTTATCGTCCAATCCGGAGTCGAAGCGCCCGCGGTTACCCCCACCCGGCGGCATCCCGTAAAAAAGTGCGGCTTCAAATCTCCGGCGCCGGCGACGCGGTAAGTTGGTTTCAAACGCCGGCATATCTCAACCATAGTGCCCGTGTTTGCGCTGGTGGCGCTTCCCACGACAACCATAGTATCAACCGATTCGGCAATGGCGATCGCTTCGTCCTGTTTTAGCCCCGTTTCCGGGCAGAGGGTATCGAAGACCTTGCCCCCGGGAACCTTCTCCAAAAACAGCGCTTTAATGGCGGCAAAATCTTCCTTGCTGGCCGTGGTCTGCACGAGGAGAACTGTCGGCTCTTGCAGCTCGAGTTTGTCCAACTCCCCAGCGGAAGAAACCACGGCGGCGCCATCACCAGCCCAGCCGGCTATTCCTGCTACTTCCGGATGGCTGGGATCGCCGAAGATGACCACCCGGGCGCCCGTAGCGGCCGCTTCTGCAGCCAGCTCTTGCACGCGCCGCACCCGGGGACAGGTGCAATCAATCACCTTTAAGCCCCGGCTGCGCGCCTTTTCCAAAACCGCCGGGGCGACCCCGTGGGTTCTGATCACCAGGACCGGACCGGTCGCCTCTTCCACGCTGGAAACGCTGTAAACACCATGCTCCGCCAGGTATTGGCCCACCATTTCATTGTGGACCAGCGGCCCCAGGGTGTAGACCTCGGTACCCTCTTTTGATGCCGCAAGGACCGTGACGACCGCTTTTCTCACCCCGGAACAAAAACCGGCATGGCGGGCTAAGACAACTTCCAACTTCAGCAAAACCTCCGGCAAAACCGCTATCCCTGATAGCTTAATCAATTAAAGTCATGATTATCACTGTGCATCCTGGCGGGCAGCAGTTCCCCAATTTTTTCCATTATTAATACACTCATCTTTCCCAACCTTTCCTTCTTCTCTTGCCTGCCGCTAAATTCGAAGTTCGGTAGAGTAAAGGTGGGGCCGAATCTAACCTGCAGCGGGCGGCCGATACGGTAGGGGCCGATCACCGCCGCGGGCAAAATGGGGACCGGCTGGCGGGCGGCGATCAGGGCGGCGCCGTCTTTGGCTTTTTGCAACTGGCCGTTCGCGCTGCGCGATCCTTCGGGAAAGAGGAACACTACTTTGCCTTCCTGTAAAAGCTGGTAGGCCTTTTTAATCGACGCGTAATCAGCAGCCCCGCGATTCACCGGAAAAGCACCCAATTTTTTTAGAATAAAGGCGAAAAAACGATTGCGAAAAAGTTCTTCTTTAGCCATAAAATGGACCCTAAATTTGACCGGTAGGACACAAGCCAGCAATAGAGGGTCGAACCAGGAAATATGATTGGCACAGATCAGCAGAGGGCCACCGCCGGGGATATGTTCCTTTCCGATCACTCGCAGGCGATAAAAGAGTTTAAAATAGAGCTTAAAAAGAAAATGTCCAATCCGGTAGAGCATCTTTGTTCTCCCTTTATCTCTGCTTCACCCGGCCGGAGATCAGAGACATAATTTTGGCCACGACTTCTTCGAATGTCAAATCGGTGGTATCGATCACGCAAGCATCGGCGGCAACAGTTAAAGGGGAATCAGCACGCTCTGAATCGATCCGGTCCCGTTCCTTGAGCTCCGCTTCCACTTCTTCAAACGTAAGGTGGATATTGCGCTCCAGCTGTTCCTTGAAACGCCGCCTGGCCCTCTCCGCTAATGTGGCATCAAGATAAACTTTAAGATCGGCATCCGGTAAAACGCGGGTGCCGATATCCCGGCCGTCCATCACGATGCCCCTTGAGCGGGCGGCGATTGCCTGCTGCATCTGGACCAGCTTACGGCGCACCAGCGGAATGGTGGACACAGGCGAAACCAGGTTATTGACGTACGGCTTGCGTATCTCTGCCGTCACATCTTCTCCATCCAGCAGCACCCTTTGATCAGCCGTCACATCGAGCGCTGTATTCTCAAGAAGCTCTGCGATGGCCTCCAGGTCGTCAAGGGAGATGCGCGCACGATACAGCTTCAATGTAATAGCCCGGTACATGGCGCCCGTATCCAGGTACTTCAAGTTAAGGCGCCGGGCTATCTCCCGGGCTACCGTGCTTTTCCCGGCCCCTGCCGGACCGTCAATGGCGATTTTTAAAGTTCGGGTATTGCTTGATTGAAACGACATTTTATTTTTCTTTTCGCGATTTGTTTAGAAAAACCTTTTTTCGATTGAAACAAATATTAATCTTGGCGGTAATGACCAAAAGCGCTTAAAGTTCCCGCAGGCGCTTTGTTTCGCCGAGATAGATATGTTTGATCTCATCCTGTTTTTTTTCCGTGTTCCAGAGCATCAAGATCCTGATGCAACTGGCCAAAGCACCGGGCACATCGATCTCCCGGTGGCAAAAGAGCGGCACCGAGAGCCATCCCATCTGGCGCGCGGCCTTGGCCGGAAAAGCCGCGTTTAAGTCGGCTGTCACGGAAAAGTGTACCGCCGCAATATCCGCAAGCTGCACCCCGTTTGCGGTGACCATCTCCGCAAGCAGGGAGCGCGTCGCCTCGAGGATCGCCTCCTCGCTGTTCCTGGCTGCGGTCACCGCGCCCCGGATGCCGCGCACTGCACTCATCTCTGGCCCTCCCCCAAAAGCAATTAACAATCCTACAGCGGTCCACGCCATTGTTTCTCATATTATAATAGGGATCGCTTCTTCTTTTCGATCGCATTTAGCTTCTATCCCCATTAGTTTCTTTCTCTTGCTTCTTTTTTCCTGCTTTCGCCTTCATTTCCCGTGATCGCCCAGCCGATCAAGGTCCGCTCTCCGCCCGCCGCTTCAATCTGCACACCGGGGCAAGGATAGCTGAGGCCGCGGGTGCTCAGTATCTCCACCACCACCGTTTCATCGGAAACCGCCTCCCCGCGGAACTCGAGCAAATCGCCCGGCCGGACATAAATCAGCAGCGGTTTGGCCGCCGTTAAGGTTCCGGCCCTTTCCCCGTTGCACAGAAGCTCCAGGGGTCCGCATCCGGAGCGCAGGCCACACTCTATCCAATAAATGTCTTCAAAAATATGCGTTCGGGAATCGTTCCAGGCTGAGGTTGAAGACAGGGCTTCCGCCCACTGATAGGGGGCGCCTTCGAGGGATTCGACGGGATTCAGATAATAACGGGCTTTCGGCACGGTCATGATGAGCTGGCAACAGAGCAGCAGAAGCAAGCCCGCCACGGCAGCCGGCAGTAAAACCCGCTCTCCTTTGCGAAACCACTCCAAAAGGCGGCGCTGCAGCAAATCCACTGCTGGTCTAATCACTCCTTAACCTAATTGTGAGGTTAAGGAGTGAAATTTATACCAGAACAGCCGTATCCGCCTATCTCATCTCCTGCTCGCGCCGCATTCCTTGCAGAAGTTCGCCAAATTTGTAAAAAAGGCGCTCCAGTTCCTTTCCGGTGAGGGTCAGCCTGGCCGGTTCCAGGATTTCGATGCGCCTGAATTCGGCCTTGCCGACGAAACGGACCAGGTCTTCCAGGGAATCGAGGGTCGCTTTCAATTCCAGCGGAGCGTAGGTGATTGATGATTCCTCGTATTCATCGTAGACCGCATACGGTTCCAGGAATTCAAGGTCATCGATCCGGACCCCCTGGATGGGTACATTGCGCCACAAGGCAGCCTGCTGCTGCCGCAAATCCTCCGCTACATCCTTGGAGTTCTTGCCGCCGATGAAAAAGCGAGCCGGCCTGGGGATCCCTTTGTAATCAAAGCGCACTTTGATTTTGATCTTCTGCTCAGCTTCAGTTTCAGCCTGCTCGGTTCTTTCCACGCTTTTCGGGAATTCGGAAATCGTTTCCCTGCGCTCCAGATCAAAACCTGAGCGGAGCATGCCTGATCACCCCTTAATCGATCCCTTTTGCAAGAAAACGACTGGTTCTGCTTCTATTCTCTCATTTATTCCTAGTTCCTGCAAGGGGTTGAAAAAAGAGGAGAATCCTTTTTCAGTTCCCCTCCCTCTCTTCCGGACGGGCAATTTGACCAAGCTCCGCCCGGGTGATCAGTTGCGCGCCTTTTTCGATCAGCGCGCGGTAAAGTTCAATCCCCCGGCCGCCGGTGAAATCGCGCTCTTCGACCGGCGGTTCATTGATCAGGTAAACGGGCTTTTTCTCTTCCAGGGCCGTGGCGGCAGCCTCGAGGTTAAGCAGGTTGCCGGGCCCGATAAAAAGGGGTGCCAGGACCACTGCGGCCGCCCCTTTAATCAAGGCCAGGTTGTCTTGGTGGCGGGCGCTGCTGATGGGGGCAAAGGGGGTTTCCTCAACCATCTCCAGTCCAAAGCGGCGGGCTGTAGCCCAATCGCTGTCTCCCACGGTAAGGACACCGGCGGAGAGCGGCACGCCGGCCAGAACCAGCTCGTTGATCAGAGGCGTGGCGCTGCCGCCGCCGCCGATGATATGCACCTTTGGGCAGCCGTGGTTTTGGCGGAGTGCAGCGCCGGCGGCAAAGGGAATGATCTGCGGTGAACCGTCAAGGGGGTGCGGATCGATCATCACTTCGGTCCGGTAAACGCTGCGGATATGATCCCGGGTCAGCACCTCTTCCGGCATGCCGCAGGCATAAATTTTCCCCTGGCTGAGCATGAGCAGCCTGCCGCAGTAGCGGGAAGCCAGGTTTAGATCGTGCATCACCACGATAATGGTGAGCCCTTCTTCCCGGTTCAGGCTCTGCAGCAGCTCCAGGAGCTCAACCTGGTAGCCGAGATCCAAAAAAGAGGTCGGTTCATCAAGGAGCAGGCAGGGCGTCTCCTGGGCCAGGGCCCTGGCCAGGATGACCCGCTGCCGCTCCCCGCCGCTTAAAGAGAACAGCTCGCGCTCGCGCAGGTGATAGCAGCCGGTTAAGTGCATCGCCCGCTCCACGGCACGGCGGTCCGCCTCCTTCGGGCTGCTGAAACGCTCCTGGTAGGGGTAGCGCCCCATGGCCACCACGTCTTCGACCAGGAAATTAAAGCCGGCGCTCCGCTCCTGCCCGACCAGGGCGAGCTGCCTGGCCAGGCTGCGGCGCGGCCAGCGCCTTAAATCTTTTCCATTCAAAATTATTTCTCCGGCGCTGGGGGTCAGCAGGGCGGCCATATTTTTCAGCAGCGTCGATTTGCCGCTGCCGTTGGGACCGATTATCCCGACAAAATCACCGGGCTGTACCATAAAATCGATTCCACGCAGCACTTCCATGGCGCCGTAACGGAAAGAGAGATTGTGGACCTTAATCCGTACAGACATGGCTCGCTCCTCCTCCCCTCGCCTAAAAGCGGTATTTCTCCCGGTGGCGCCGCAGCAGGTAGATGAAGAACGGCGCACCGAGAAAGGCGGTAATGATGCCGACCGGCACTTCCGCCGGGCTGATCACCGTGCGGGCAAAGGTGTCGGCCGCCACGAGGAAAATGCCCCCGCCGAGCATGGCGGCGGGATAGAGGAAGCGGTGATCGGGGCCGATCAAGATGCGCATAGCATGGGGCACGATCAGCCCGATGAAGCCGATCATCCCGCTGACCGAAACAGCCCCGGCGGTGATCAGGGAGGCGGCCACGAGGACGATCTTTTTGACCCGCTCCACTTCCACGCCCAGGCTTAAAGCCTCTTCTTCACCGAGCAAAATGATGTTTAAATCCCGGGCCAGGTAAACGAGCAGCGCCAGGCCGATGAGCAGGTAAGGGATGATGATGGCCACATAGGTCCAGCCCCTCTGGCTGAGCCCGCCCACGAGCCAGAAAAACACGCTGCGCATCTGCTCCCCGGCAAAGATCATGGCCAGCGAAATCATGGCCGAAAAAAATGAGCTGATCACCACCCCGGCCAGGAGCACCGTCACCACCGGCAGCCGGCCGCCGACGCGCCCCATCTGGTAGACGATGAAGAGGGCCAGCAGGGCGCCGCAAAAGCCAAAGAGGGGAACCAGGAAGGTAAAGGAGAGGCCGGTTTCCGGCAAAAGCAGGATCGCCGCCGTCGCCCCCAGGGCTGCGCCGCTGGAGACGCCGAGCGTATAGGCATCGGCCAGGGGGTTCTGCAGCAAGCCCTGGAATGCCGCCCCGGCGGCCGCCAGGGCGGCTCCCACTAAAAAGCCGAGGATGACGCGGGGAAAGCGGACCTGCCAGATGATGGTCTGGGCGGTGTCCCCGGGAGTGAGCCCTCCGCCGAGTAGATCCCAAAAAACCCGGGCCACCGCGCCGGGGGAAATCCGGATCGCCCCGGTCCCCGTCGCCCACAGCACTGCGGCGATGGCCAGAACCAGCATTACCGTGAAGAAGAGCAGCCGCTTTCCGCGCACCTGAAACCAGTCCTCTCACAAAATTTAAAGTACTCCCATGCCCCAATCGAACGGGGGCGTCATGGGAAATAAATAATAGTTATACCTCTTGTCGCTGAAAGCCGGAGCGACTGTGAACGAGTGGCTAGATGTGCAGGCGAACCAAGGCCTGGAGCCGGGCCGGCCTGCATGGATGCAGGCCGCCGAGACAGGAGACATGGATGTCGACTGTCGAGGGCAGCCCAGGCGGAAGGTCGCCGGTGAGCCGTCGCACATCTAACGAGTTCACCGGAGCGTAGGCTTCAGCGACAAGAGCGTTAGTTATTAGGCCTATCTCCCGGAATGTATTATAGATTGCATCAGCTTCAACCCTTCCTCCAGGCGCGGTCCGGGCCTGTTGATCAGGTCGCCTTCCAGATCGTAGACTGCTTCCGCCTGGACTGCGGTTAGCTCCTTCCAGGCCTCCTTTTCGGAGAGAATGCGATCCTTGAAGGGGAAAGAGCAGAGAATGATATCCGGGTTACCGGCGATGATCGCCTCTTCGCTGATCTGGGGATAGCCGGCGGTTTCAACAATGTTAACGCCGCCCGCAGCCTTAATCAGTTCGTTTTCCAGGGTGCCTGTCCCGGCCACGTAAAGGCTATCCAGGTCGAGCAGCATCAACACCTTCGGCCTGTCTTCAGCGGGCAGCTCCGCGGTGGCTGCGGCTGCATCCGCAAAAGCCGTCTCCATCTCCGCCACCAGCGCGGCAGCCCGCTCCCCGGTGCCGGTTAAATCCCCCAGGCGGATGATGCTCTCCATCGTCTGCTGCACAGTCTGCGGAAAGATAATTTCGGTATTGATCCCCAGGTCGTTTAAGCGATCCGCCAGGTTCTGGGCCGCCTCGGTGGAGTAGCCGAAGACCACCAGGGTGGGCTCCAGGCTGATCAGCAGCTCCTCGTTGACGTTAAAGGCATCGCCAACCCTTTGGATCCTTCCAGCAGCAACCGCCTCTTCCAGCTCCGGCGGATAGTTGCAATAATCTGTTACTCCGACTAGCGCCTCCCCCAGGCCGAGGGCAAAGAGAATTTCCGTATTGCTGGGCATCAGGGAAACGATGCGCATCTCACTGGCAGCATCGTCATTCGTATCGCCGCCTGCAGCCGGCGCCGCGCAACCAGCCGCTACCGCGATGATTAATGCCATCAATGCTAACAGCAAAGCCGATCTTATTTTCATAGTTAATTACCTCCGCTTTTCACAGCCCCGAGATCCGGGCTTGATTTTTTTCTGCACCCAAGGCTGCCGGGATCTACAGCTGCCGGCAGCGCCTTCCCCCAATCATAATTAAAGCCCGGCCTAAGGAGACCGAGCTTGCAATGCCATCATGGACGCACCCCCCTTTTCCTCGAAGGCCGCAGTACGTTTTTTTCAGGCAGGTTTCCTGGCTTCCGTTCCTTCCCTGGCGCCTCCTTCCCTCGCTTTTCCAGGCGAAGTGGCTTAACTGGCGGCAGGGTCCCGGTTACAGTGGCGGGACCGCGCAGGCCTTGCACCTGCTTCCCTTTTAACCCATGCGGGCACCTGTAAAAAAATATGCAGTTTTTTTTATTTTACCTTACTCCGGCTTGGAGGGCAAGCTTTTTTTGGATAGAGCCATTTGCGTTGTAATGAAATTCCTTAAAAAAATAGTGTGTTCCCCACCCCCTATTGTAAAAGGCAAGCAGATATGGAGGGGTTTCAAACATTAGACTGGCTCGATTTAACAAAAATAACCAA
>JAAYGO010000275.1 GCA_012727685.1 Bacillota bacterium
AGCGCAATATTTACGGCGTGCCCGATTTTTGGAGTTACCTGAACCTGCACGGCGGCCTGGCCAAAATGGCAGCCTTGCGCAGGCAGGAAACGCTGGTTGAAAAATAGATTTTAAGTGAGGAGGTACTGTCCCCATGCGCTATAACCGGATGGAGCTGATGATTGCCCTGGCATCGCGCTTCCTGGAAGATGAAAGTATCGTGGTGGTAGGCACCGGCGCGCCGTGTGCCGCAGCCATGCTGGCGCAAAGCCTTTACGCTCCCAATTTAATGATCATGTTTGAAGCGGGTGGCATCGGTCCCATGCTGCCGTCAATGCCCATTTCGGTCGGTGACTCCCGGACCTTCTACCGGGCCATTGCCGCCGGCAGCATGCCCGAGGTGATGGAAACCTGCCAGAGGGGAATGGTTGACTATACTTTTTTAGGCGGCGCCCAGATCGACATGTACGGCAACATAAATTCCACCATGATCGGCCGCGACTACCACAGGCCGAAAGTGCGTTTTCCCGGAAGCGGCGGCGCCAATGACCTGGCTTCGTTCTGCTGGCGCACGATGATGATCACCGTCCAGGACGCCCGCCGTTTTACCAATGACATTGATTTTATCACTTCGCCTGGCTACCTGACCGGTAAAGGGGCCCGCGAAGCGGCCGGCTTGCCTCCGGGCAGCGGGCCGTACAAGGTAATTACCGACCTTTGTGTGCTCGGATTTGATGATGAGACCAAGCGGATGCAGGTGGAAAGCATTCATCCCGGTGTAACACGGGAACAGATCATTGCCAACACCGGTTTTGAGCTGCTCTGGTCGCCGGAACTGACAACCAGCACCGAGCCGACCGCAGAGGAGCTCTCCATCTTGCGTGAGAAAGTGGATCCGTTCCGTTATATCATCGGACGGGAGTAGCCGGTTTCGATGGCCAGCTGGTAAAGCTGTATCCAGGGCCCTGATTTCTCCTCCGTGGTGCGAAAGGGATCTGCCCTTGCGATGTGGAAAAGATAGGCTGGGCTTGTCAACCAGGCCGGTGCAACTTAAAATGGAGTTAGCGGAACCTTTAGCACATGAAACGGAGGTTAGAATGATGAATTTTGTCCTTACCGAAGAGCAGGAAATGATGCGGCAAATGGTCCGAGACTTTGCCGAAAAAGAGGTAAAGCCCGGCGCTGCGGAGAGGGATGAGCAGGCGCAATTTTCGCGGGAAATTTTCGATAAAATGGGCGAGCTGGGCTTTACCGGCATACCCTGGCCGGAAGAATATGGCGGGGCGGAATGCGATTTTCTCAGCTATGCCATCGCCGTGGAGGAGCTTTCCCGGGCCGATGCGGCGGTAGGCGCTACCCTATTGGCACATATTTCACTGGCCGGCTGGCCCCTATATAAATACGGCAGCGAAGAACAGAAGAAGAGCTTCCTTGAACCGATGGCTCTCGGTGAGAAACTGGGGGCTTTTGCCTTAACCGATGTCTCCGGCAGCGATGCGGCTGCCATGGAGACCACAGCCGTTTTGGACGGCGACAGCTACGTGATCAACGGCGTGAAAAGCTTTGTAACCAATGCCGGAGAAGCGGAAATATACATTGTGTTTGCGGTTACCGATCCGGAAAAAAAGGCGATCAGCGCCTTTATCGTGGAGAAAGACAGCCCCGGCTTTGCGGTCGGAAAAAAGGAATACAAGATGGGCCTGCGCGCTGCGCCAATGGCGGAACTGATCTTTGAAAATTGCCGCGTGCCGCGGGAGAACCTGCTTGGCCGGGAAGGCGAAGGCCTTAAAATAGCCACGGGCGCCCTCGACGGCGTGCACTACGCCATTGCCGCCCAGGCGGTGGGGATCGCCCAGGGAGCCCTGGAAGAGGCGGCGGCCTATGCGCAAACCCGCGTCCAGTTTAACCGGCCCATCGCCCGCTTCCAGGCCATTGCTTTTATGCTGGCCGACATGGCTACCAAGATCGAAGCGGCACGGCTGCTCGCCTACCAGGCCGCCTTTTTGGAGAGCCAGGGCTTGCCGTACGGCAAAGCTTCCGCCATGGCCAGATTGTTCGCCTCTGAGGCAGCCATGGCCGTGACTATCGATGCAGTCCAGATTTTTGGCGGCTACGGCTATACCAAGGATTATCCGGTGGAGCGCTTCATGCGTGATGCCAAATTAACGCAGATTTATGAAGGCAGCAATGAAGTGCAGCGCCTGGTCATCTCCCGTTATCTCTTAAACGACTGAAAGACAGGGGAGACTTGCCGGCGCGAATTGCCTAAGGAAGCGTTTTACTATTTGCGGCCATGAAAGGAGATCCGCTCCATGGGCACTAATAAACGAGGCCTCATCATGGTCTATACCGGAAACGGAAAGGGGAAGACGACCGCCGCCATCGGGCAGGCGCTCCGCGCCCACGGGCAGGGTTACCGCATCTATATCATCCATTTCATGAAGGGGCGCGACTACGGCGAATTTCTGGCTTCCCACTACCTGCCTCGCTGGACGGTAGTGCGGGCGGGGCGGGATGTATTCGTCGACCGGGAAAAGCCGGCGGAGATCGATATCGAACTGGCGCGCGAAGGCTTTGCCCAGGCTCAGAAGGCCATTTTTAGCGGGGAATACGACCTGGTGGTGCTCGATGAAATCATAGTGGCCGTAGATTACGGGTTAATCCCCGAGCAGGAGCTGTTACAGCTGCTCCAGGAGAAACCGGCGGCGGTACACCTGGTTTTGACCGGGCGCGGGGCTTCGCCGGAGCTGATCAAGCGGGCCGATATGGTCAGCGAAGTGGTGGCGATCAAGCATCATTACGAGAGCGGCGTTCCAAGCTGCAAAGGCATCGAATACTAGGAGAGCGCGGCTTTTAAGGCTAGGTGCCGGTGGGGCCGTGCTGCAAAGGCATTGAAAGCAAAGCATGCCCTGGTGCTGACCGTCAAGTGCAAGGAATTTGATGTGGCTGCAGAGGCATTGAATACAAAGTGAGCTGGTGCGCAGATTGCTGCTGCTGGCGGCTATTTAAACGCACCAGCTTATTTTTTGTACTCAGCAAGGCCTGCTTGCTTTTGAGCGAGTCTGTCGCTAATGAGCAGCACCCGAAGTCATCCTGAGGGCAAAGCTCAAAGGCTCTCTTTTTGTTGATGAACGCTTCGCGATGATTGTAACCTATACCCTCCATATGCCATATAATATATCACCGATGGAGGGGAAAATTTTGGATGAACAAATCCTGGATCTGGAATCCTTAAGCACGCTTTTGCAAAATGTATTCAACCGGATGGACCAGGCTGCCCTGGATGAACTCGCCGCGGCAGTGACAAAGGAACGGATCCAGGAACTAGTCCTCGAGGCGATCGGGGTGGCAAAACAGCGGCTCAGCGCGGAAGAACAGGCGCGCCTTGACGCAGTCATCGAATATGTCCTTGATTCCACACGCAACCGGAGATAAACCTCCTTCTATTAGCTGCTTATAAAATCGGAAAAAATTTTCACTAATCACCCGGCCGGCAGGAAACAGGTGCATAGCGGCGAATTTGTAATAATTATGTAAATAACTGACGGTTGCTTTATCTTCCGGGGAGAAACGGGAGATACTATTTCAAGCAGAGCCGGGACACTGCAAACGGCAGTGAAATCTATAGCGGCAAGAGCGGCAAGCGGTTAAGCCGATTTTGAAAAATAGGTCTGAAAAAGGACACCTTAGAGCTCTGCAGGTAACGGGGTGTTTCAAGATGAGAAATATGAAACTGGAGCAGGCGGAGCAGCGCGCCGCCCAGTTGCGGCGCGAAATCGAAGAGCATAATTATCGTTACCATGTCCTGGACAAGCCGATCATCAGTGACGAGCAGTTTGATCAGTTGATGCGGGAGCTGCAGGAGCTGGAGCGGCAGTTCCCGTCATTGCAAACGCCCGATTCACCGACCCAGCGCGTCGGCGGGGCGCCGCTGGCCGCCTTCGCAACGCTCGTCCATAAGCAGCCCATGTACAGCCTGGATAATGCTTTCAGCGAAGCAGAGCTCAGGGACTTTGACAGCCGGATCCGCAAAGCGAGCGGCGGGGCTATCGACTATCTTTGTGAACTGAAAATGGACGGCCTGGCGGTCTCGCTGCAATATGAAAACGGACTCTTCGTGCGCGGGGCCACCCGCGGCGACGGGGTGAGGGGTGAAGATATCACCCAGAACCTGCGCACCATTAAGCAGTTGCCGCTGCGCCTCCCCGAGGCCATCACCGTGGAACTGCGCGGTGAAGTCTATATGACCAGGCGCGACTTTGAGATGATGAATGCCGCCCGCCG
This sequence comes from Bacillota bacterium, assembly GCA_012727685.1. Taxonomy (GTDB): domain Bacteria; phylum Bacillota; class Dethiobacteria; order DTU022; family DTU022; genus JAAYGO01. Next base: position 4,264 of record JAAYGO010000275.1, read on the forward strand.
CGCCAAGGGCGAGAGCGAATTTGTCAACCCCCGCAATGCAGCAGCCGGCTCCCTGCGCCAGCTCGATCCGCAGGTAACGGCGAGCCGGCCATTAAAACTTTTTCTCTACGCCCTCGGCGAACACAACCTCCCGCTCCAAACCCAGGAGGAAGCGCTGGCTTACCTGGAGCGGCTGCATCTTCCGGTTAACCCCAACCGGGAACTGTGCCGGGGCATCAATGCTGTCTGGCGCTACTGCCTCGCCTGGCAGGAGCGTCGCGCCAAGCTGCCCTATGAAATCGACGGCATTGTGGTGAAGGTAAACAGTTTCGAGTTGCAGCGGACCATGGGCGCCACCTCGCGCAGTCCCCGCTGGGCCATTGCTTACAAATTCCCGGCCGAAGAAAAAACGACCCGGGTTCTTGATATCCAGGTCAACGTGGGGCGAACGGGGGCCATCACCCCGGTAGCCATTCTGGAACCGGTTTTCTTAAGCGGTTCGACGGTGCAGCGGGCCAGCCTGCACAACGAGGATATCCTGGCGGAAAAGGATGTTCTCATTGGCGATACGGTGGTCGTGCGCAAGGCCGGAGAGGTGATCCCCGAAGTTGTCCGGGTGGTGCGCGAAGCGCGCACCGGCACGGAAAGACAGTTTGTGATGCCGGTGCGCTGCCCCTCCTGCGGGGCGGCGGTGCACCGCCTGCCGGGGGAGGCCGCCAGGCGCTGCCTCAATCCCTCCTGCCCGGCCCAGCTGGTGGAGCGCCTGGTGCACTTTGCTTCCCGGGAAGCCATGGATATAGAAGGGCTCGGCCCGAGAGTGGCTGAGCTGCTCTACAGGGAGGGGCTGGTCGTCGACGTGGCTGACCTCTACTACCTGCAGGCCTCCCGCCTGGAACCCCTGGAACGGATGGCGGAAAAGTCAGCGGCAAACCTGGTGGCGGCGGTGGAAAAGAGCAAAGCAAACCCGCTGCATCGCCTGCTCTACGGGCTGGGCATCCGCTTTGTGGGCGCCCGCGCCTCGCGCCTGCTGGCGGAACATTTCCGCACCCTGGATAAACTCATGGCCGCGGATCAGGAGGCGCTGACCGCCATTCCGGAGATCGGACCGAAAATCGCGGAAGCGGTGACAGCCTTCTTTCACGCTCCGGAAACCGCGCCGCTGCTGGAGAAGCTGCGCGCAGCGGGGGTTAATATGGCCGAACCGGAAGCAGAGGGGGCCGGCGGGATTTTACAAGGAAAAACATTTGTCTTTAGCGGCACTCTTGCCAATTACACCAGGGATCAGGCCGCCGCCCTGGTGCAGAGCCTGGGCGCCAAGGTCAGCAGTGCAGTCAGCGGCAAGACCAGCTATTTGGTGGTCGGCGAGAACCCGGGTAGCAAGCTCCAGCGGGCGCGCGAGCTGGGCGTAACGGTGCTTTCCGAAAGCGATTTTCGCGAACTGGTCGGCGAGGCGGAGCAGCATGCCGCGGGCGATCGGTAATGGGCTATGGTGACAGAGAATCGCGACCTAACTGAAGTAGAGCGGACAGCGGAGATCTTCCGGTTGCTGAGGGAACATTACCCCCGGGCGCGGACCGCGCTCAAGTTTGACACTCCATTTCAGCTCCTGGTGGCGGTGATCCTGTCGGCCCAGACTACCGACGAACAGGTTAACCGGATTACACCCGCCCTTTTTGCCAGGGCTTCCTCGCCCGCAGAAATGGCGCAGCTAAAACCGGCGGAGCTGGAAAGGCTGATTAAAGGATGCGGGCTTTACCGCAACAAAAGCCGCTTTCTTGTGGAGGCCAGCCGGCGCATTGTGCAGCAGTTTAACGGCCGGGTGCCGGATAACTTCGTCGACCTGGTTTCCCTGCCCGGAGTGGGCCGGAAAACGGCCAACGTGATCTTATACAATGCTTTCGGGCGCCCCGCCCTGGCCGTGGATACCCATGTCTACCGGGTGTCGCGCCGTCTCGGCCTGGCCCGGGGCAAAAGGGTGGAAGAGGTGGAGCGTGAACTTACGGCCAGGCTTCCGGAGCGGGAATGGGGGCCGGTGCACCACCGGCTGATCGCTCACGGCCGCTCCCTCTGCCACGCCCGCCGGCCGGAGTGCAGCGCCTGTTTTTTAAACCGCTACTGTCCATCCAAAATAGAAGGAGAATAAAAAAAGGAGGAGTACCGTGACCTGGGAAGAGCTTAAAGCAGAAGAGTTAAAGGCCAGCTGCGATCCCTTGCAGCTGCCCTACGAAACTACTGAGACGGTGCCGCCCCTGCAAGAGATGATCGGGCAGGCCCGGGCAGTCCGGGCCATGGAATTCGGGCTGCGGGTAAAACGACACGGTTATAATATTTTCATGTCCGGGGCCACCGGCACCGGAAAATCGAGCTATGCCCTCTCGGTGGTCCAACAAGTGGCGGCTGCCGAGCCGGTCCCGGACGACTGGTGCTATGTCTATAACTTTGAGAATCCCGGTGAACCGATCGCCCTGAACCTTCCGTCTGGGAGGGGGGCGGAATTCTGCCGTGATGTGGAGGAACTGCTGGAAGATTTAAAGCAGAACATTCCCAAGGCTTTTGACGGCGAAGATTACGAGCGGCAAAAAGCCGTGCTGGTGAAAGAATTCCAGGAGGCCCGCTCTGCCTACCTTGAAGAGCTGAACAGGGCTGCGCAGGAACAGGGTTTTACCTTGAAACGGACCAGTGCCGGCTTTGTGACCGTGCCCTTGATTAAGGGTGAGCAGCTCAGTGAAGAGGATTATGCCAGGCTTGACCAGGCGGCTAAGGAGGAGCTGGAAAAGAAGTCCACGGAGCTGCAGTTAAAAGCGATGGAGATCATGCGCCGGGTCCAGGGAGCGGAAAGAGAGCTCAAGGAAAAGTTGAAGCAGCTTGATCAGCGCATCGCGCGCATGGCTACGGACTACCTATTTAGTGAAATCCTGGAGAAGTATGCGGATTTTCCGGCGGTGCAAAAATACCTGCGGGCCTTCAATGCAGACGTTCTTTCCAACCTGCAGGAATTCAAGGGAGAAGAAGAGGAGCCGCAAACGCCCCTGTTTTTATTACGCCGCCAGAGCCAGGAACAGGCGGAAATACGCTACAAGGTCAACCTGCTCATCGATAACCGCGATACTAAAGGGGCGCCGGTAGTTTACGAAACCAATCCTTCTTACTACAACCTGATCGGCCAACTGGAATATGAGAACCGCTTTGGCACCGCGGTGACCGATTTTACCCTGATCAAGGCGGGCGCCCTGCACCGGGCCAACGGCGGTTACCTGATCCTGCAGGCCGGCGATGTTTTAAGCGGCCTCCAGTCCTGGGAAGCGCTAAAGCGGGTGCTGAAGACCAGGGAAATCCGGATCGAAAATTTGGGAGAACGCGTCGGGCTGATTACCATGTCCACCCTGCGGCCGCAGCCGATTCCCCTGACGGTCAAGGTGGTGATGATCGGCAGCCCCTACCTCTATCAACTGCTCTATTATTACGATGAGGATTTTCGTAAGCTGTTCAAAATCAAGGCTGATTTTGACGTGGAAATGGAGCGCAGTGATGTCAACTGCGAGAAGATGGCCGGCTTTATCTCCGAGCACTGCCGGCGGGAAGGACTGCGCCCCTTTGACCGCTTTGCCGTGGCCAAGGTCGTTGAATTCAGCTCCCGGCAGGCCGAGCACCAGGAGAAGCTGAGCACCCGCTTCAACGAAATCGTGGAGCTGCTTTACGAAGCCGATAGCTGGGCAGAAATCGATGGCGTCGAGCTGATCGGGGCGGCGCAGGTGGAGAAGGCGCTGCAGGAAAAAATCTATCGCTCCGATCAATACCGCCAGAAGATCATCGAGGCCATCGCAAAAGGGCAGATCTTGCTTGACCTGGAGGGAAAAAAGGTGGGCCAGGTCAATGCCTTGTCCGTGATCGATCTAGGCGATTTCCGCTTCGGCCGCCCTTCGCGCCTCACCGCAGCCGTATACTTAGGAAGGCGGGGGATCGTCAATATCGAGCGCGAAAGCCGCCTCAGCGGCAGCATTCACGACAAGGGTGTGCTGATCATCAGCGGCTGGCTCGGTGCCCAGTACGGCCGCCTGGTCCCGCTGAACCTCTCCGCCAGCATCTGCTTCGAGCAGTCCTACTCCGGCGTGGAGGGCGACAGCGCCTCAGCGGCTGAGCTGTTCTGCCTCCTTTCGAGCCTGGCCGGCATCCCGCTTAAACAGTCCATTGCGGTTACCGGTTCTGTCAACCAGAAGGGGGAAATCCAGCCCGTGGGCGGGATCAATTATAAAATTGAGGGCTTTTTTGAGGCCTGCAAGCTCAAGGGCTTAACCGGGGAACAGGGCGTCATCATCCCGGCCCAAAACCGCAAGCACCTGATGCTAAGGGATGAAATCATCGACGCGGTGCGGCAGGGTCAGTTTCATATCTACAGCATCTCCACCATTGATGAGGGCCTGGAGCTGCTCTCCGGGCTGCCGGCCGGTGTGCTGCGGGACGACGGAACCTTTACCCCGGGCAGTTTCCATGACAAGGTGCTGAAGCAGTTGCAGGCTTTCAACGAAATCCTGCGCGGCGAAAATGAAGAGCGGGAAAACCGGGAGGAACAGGAGAAGAATTAGTGACGCCGGTTAGCAGCAAACTAACGAGTAGCCCAAGCTTTGAGCGACTGCGAACGTGTGGGAGCAAGGCCAGGGGACAGACCTGCAAGCGCAGGTCTGTCCCCAACTGATGCAGGCGAATCAAGGTAGAATTGAGATTTTTATAGGCGTAAATCATGAACCTGGTTTTAATTGAACCCGAGATCCCGCAAAATACAGGCAATATCGCGCGCACCTGCGTAATGACGCAGACCATGCTGCACCTGGTCGAACCGCTCGGTTTTTCCCTTTCGCAAAAGGAGCTCCGCCGGGCGGGCCTCGATTACTGGCGATATCTCAAGCTGCGCGTTTATCCCGACTACAGCGCCCTGCGCGCCGCCTACCCGGAGCACCGCTTCCTCTTTTTCTCCACGCGCGGCACGCGCCTTTATACGGATGTACTTTACGGCCCCGATGATTTCCTGGTCTTCGGCTGCGAGACCAGAGGCTTGCCCCCCGCGATCCTGGAAGGAGAAAAGGATGTCCTGCGCATTCCGATGGTGGAGCAGATCCCCCGTTCCCTAAACCTTTCCAACGCGGCGGCCATCGTCCTTTACGAGGCGCTCCGGCAGCAGGGTTTTCCCGGCATGCGCTAAGGCGCGCCCGCCGCCTTGCGGGGAATGGTGATCAGTAGGCCAGTTTCTCCTTCAGGAAAGCTAACAGCCGGTCCATGCTGACCCGGACCTGCTCCATGGTGTCCCTCTCCCTCACTGTAACGGAGCGGTCTTCCAGGCTCTCGAAGTCGAAGGTGATGCAGTAAGGAGTGCCGATTTCATCGTGCCTGCGGTAGCGCTTGCCGATGCTGCCGGCTTCGTCGTAGTCCACCATGAAATCTTTCAGGAGCGCCGTATATAATTTCCGGGACTCCTCGTTCAGTTTCTTGGAGAGGGGAAATACCGCCGCTTTGACCGGGGCCAGGGCGGGATGCAGCTTGAGGACGGTGCGCGAGTCGCCGCCCTCCAGCTCCTCCTCGTGATAGGCGTCGGCCAGGAAGGCGAGGGCCAGCCGGTCTACCCCCACGGAAGGCTCGATGCAGTAGGGAACGAACTTATCGCTGGTAGAGGGATCGTTATAGGAGAGATCTTCACCCGAACATTCCATGTGCTGTTTCAGGTCATAATCGGTCCGGTCGGCAATGCCCCAGAGCTCTCCCCAGCCGAAGGGAAACCGGTATTCAATATCGGTAGTGGCCTTGCTGTAGTGGGAGAGTTCTTCGGGCTGATGGTCGCGCATGCGCAAATTGGCTTCCTTCATCCCCAGGCCGAGCAGCCAGTTCCAGCAGTAGTCCTTCCAGTAGGCAAACCACTGCAGGTCTTCACCGGGGGTGCAGAAAAATTCGAGCTCCATCTGCTCAAATTCCCTGGTACGGAAGATAAAGTTGCCCGGGGTGATCTCGTTGCGGAAGGATTTGCCGATCTGGGCGATTCCGAAGGGAATTTTTTTGCGCGTCGTCCGGAGCACGTTTTTAAAGTTCACAAAAATGCCCTGGGCCGTTTCCGGCCGGAGGTAGATTTCCGCCTTGGAGTCCTCCGTCACTCCCTGGTAAGTCTTAAACATCAGGTTGAACTGCCGGATCCCGGTAAAGTCGCGGGCGCCGCAATCGGGGCAGGGGATCGCCTTTTCGGCGATAAACTGTTCCATCAGGCGGTGATCCCAGCCGTCCGCGGTGACCTCGCTCCCTTTTTCGCGGCAATAGTCCTCGATCAGCTTATCCGCCCTAAATCTTGATTTGCATTTTTTACAATCCATGAGCGGATCGTTAAAGCTGCTTACGTGACCGGAAGCGACCCAGGTTTTAGGATTCATCAGGATCGCCGCGTCCAGGCCCACGTTGTATGGGCTTTCGTAGACAAATTTTTTCCACCAGGCCTTCTTGATGTTGTTCTTCAGCTCCACTCCCAGGGGGCCGTAATCCCAGCTATTGGCCAGGCCGCCGTAGATCTCGGAACCCGGGAAGATGATCCCCCGGCTCTTGCAGAGCGATACCAGTTTGTCCATCAGGTTAACGCTTGACATTTGTCTTTCCCCCCGCTTGCATGTAAATATTTCTTCGTCTAAAAATCGTGGATTAAATAAACCCCTTTGGCCCTGGCTAGGGACGAAAGGGGTTGTCTTCCGCGGTTCCACCCTAATTGGTAATTAATTACCCACTCTTTGCTATACGCTCGGCAGCGCCCTTCACCGGCTTATTGGACCGGGCTTGCACCCTCCCCGGTTCGCTTTAAGCCACATCACCGGCTACTCTTCTGCTTCATCGCGCGCCTATTCAATTGGAGCATTGAAGCCATTGAATAGTTTACAAAACTGGAAGGGTGTTGTCAATGCGCGGGAAGGGATCAAGCCCTTTTACATTGCTGTATTCAGATGCATGGTAATACCGCAGGCCGCATAATAAAGATAAGGAACAGGAGGGATCATTGATGAAGGAATTGCTCGGGTTACTGCTGGCGCTGGGTTTGATTAGTCTGGGGTTGCTCTTGCTGCCGGCACCGTCCCTTGATTCGTTTACAGGAGTGTTTACAGCGCTGTGGCTTGCGGTTACCCTGCTTGCGGCAGTCGCATTTGGCAGCGAGCTACGGCGGCGCGAGCGGTTAAGACGCTGGCGCGGCAAGCGGCGTCCGGCGGCCGGAGATGCCGCCCGCCGCGATGCATGGGGGCGCTACGCCCGCGCGGTGGAGGGGGGCCGGCAGTTCAACTGGCGGGAGAGGCGGTTAGATTAAACAAAATCTCCTCTGCTATCACAACCCAGTTTACGGTGATCAGGTAATCCTTGTTGTCAACTGTCAGTTTGCGCTGGTGCAGCAAGGGGATCAGGAGCCGGGGGTTAAGCTGGTCGATCCTTTGACCTACCAGGCTGCCGGTGATTTCATGGACCTTTTTGGTGAGCTCCAGCTCGGTAAAGGCGGTAATATCGCCGCTCCATTCCAAATTGACAGCCATAATCTCCCATTCCTCGTGGCTGAGCCAGCGCGACTCCAGCTTTAAGAGGCGATCGGTGGTCTCAAACAGCTCCACCTTTAGCTTTTCATTTTCCCAGTACAGTTTTTCGATCCGGGCAGCGTGGTAGAGGCTAATGATGATCCCCCCCGCCAGGGCACCGAGCAGCAAGCTGACCCAGATCTGCCGCATCATCTGTTGGCCGCCAGGGAGATGATGATCAGGTAGCCCAGGTGCGTCCCCAGGAAAGCGCCGCAGATGAGGAGCAGTTGTTTGATCAGATCAAAAAACTGCTTGTCAAACACACCGGCTTCGAAGACTTTGATCACCCCGAAGGTGCCTCCGAGGGCGGCAACCAGGGCCCATATTTTTAGCTCACCGGCCAGCTCCAGCATGGTATGCAGAGGTGGGCGGCGGGCAAGGACCGCGCCGAGGGCCCCCAGGAAACAGCCGCCCAAATTAACACCCAGGGCGACAAAAAAGGTCAGGATCAGTGTTTGCCAGAATTTATCCATGCCCAATCACCACTCAATATTTATGCGGCCCGCGGAAAGGAAATACTTGCCGACAGTCGAAATCTCTTAATGTATATAATCGTTATCTACACTCCCCTTTACAGGGGCTACACCAAGGGATTGAAAACCGTTAGATCTTTTTGTAGAGAAGTAGTAAATCAATTTTCTTCGATATAAATTAAGAAGCGAGGTAAAGCAGCAGTGACGACACCACCATTTGTCCACCTCCACGTCCATACGGAATACAGCCTGCTGGACGGTGCAGCGCGGATTAACCAGATTATCGAGCGCGCTGCCGCCTTAAATATGCCCGCGGTGGCCATCACCGATCATGGGGTCATGTTCGGGGTGGTTGATTTTTACCGCGCCGCCAAAGGGGCAGGGATCAACCCGGTAATCGGCTGTGAAGTCTATGTGGCGCCGCGCTCGCGGCTGCAGAAAGAGCCGCACCTGGATGATCACCAGTACCACCTGGTCCTGCTGGCGGAAAACCAGACCGGCTACCGGAACCTGATGGAACTGGTTTCCGCCGGTTACCTGGAAGGCTTTTATTACAAGCCGCGGGTTGACCGGGAGCTGCTGGAGAAGCATGCCGCAGGGCTGATCGCCTTAAGTTCCTGCCTGGCCGGTGAAATACCGGCGCTGCTCATGCGCGGCGAGCTGGAAAAGGCCCGCGCCGCCGCCCGCTACTACCGGGATCTTTTCGGTCCGGACAACTTCTACCTGGAGCTGCAGAATCACCGCCTGCCGGAACAGGCGGCGGTAAACAGCCGCCTTAAGCAGTTGGCCCGGGAAGAAGGGATTCCCCTGGTCGCGACCAATGACGTGCATTATCTAAAACGTGAAGATGCGGCGGTGCACGACGTGCTGCTCTGCGTGCAGACCGGGAAAACGGTCAATGATCCGGAGCGCATGAAATTCGAAACCGATGAATTTTATTTCAAATCTGCACGGGAGATGGCCGCCCTTTTTCCAGACTGCCCCGAAGCGCTGGAAAACAGCGTGCGCATCGCCGAACGCTGCCACGTTGATTTTTCTTTCGAGCAGATCTATTTGCCCCTCTATGAACTTCCGGAAGGTAAAAATGAAGACGAGTATTTACGAGAGCTCTGCCTGGAAGGATTGCAGAAACGTTATCCCGCGGTCACCGCGGAGCTGACCGAGCGTCTTGAATATGAGCTGGCCGTGATCCGCCAGATGGGCTACTCCAGCTACTTTTTAATCGTCTGGGATCTGATCCGCTTTGCCCGGCAGAATAACGTCCCGGTCGGCCCGGGCCGCGGTTCTGCGGCCGGAAGCCTGGTCGCCTATTGCCTCATGATTACCGACCTGGAGCCGATGCGTTACTCTCTGCTTTTCGAACGCTTCCTCAACCCGGAACGGATCTCCATGCCGGATATTGATATTGATATCTGCGACGACAAGCGGGACCTGATCCTGCAATATGTGCAGGAGAAATACGGCCGGGATAGGGTAGCCCAGATTATTACCTTCGGGACCATGGCCGCCCGGGCGGTGGTGCGGGATGTGGGCCGCGCCCTGGGCATTTCCTACGGTGAAGTGGACCGCATTGCCAAGATGATTCCCGCCGAACCGGGCATGAGCATCCCCAAGGCGCTCGAGCAGAGCAAAGAATTAAAGGAAGCCTGCCAGGATGAGCGCTATAAGAAGCTCCTGGATCTCTCCCAGGCTCTGGAGGGCCTGCCCCGGCATGCTTCCATTCATGCGGCCGGTGTGGTGATCGGCCGGGAACCGCTGGTGAACTTTGTCCCCCTTTTTAAAACCTCCGACGGCACGGTGGTAACCCAGTTTCCCATGGGCACGCTGGAAGCCCTGGGGCTGCTGAAAATGGATTTCCTGGGATTAAAGACCCTGAACGTGATCAGGGAAACGCTGGATAATATTAAGCGGACCCACGGCCGCACCATTATCCTGGAAGCGATCCCCCTTGATGACGGGGCTACCTTTGAGCTTCTGTCACGGGGGGAGACTACCGGCATATTCCAGCTTGAAAGTTCAGGCATGCGCAATGTGCTGCGCGAGCTGCAACCGAACAAATTGGAAGATATCATCGCCGTGAACGCTCTTTACCGTCCCGGCCCCATGGAGCAGATCCCGACCTTTATCGCCAGCAAGCACGGCAAGGTACCGGTGCACTACCAGCACCCGATACTCGAACCGATTTTAAAGGAAACTTACGGGGTGATCGTCTACCAGGAGCAGATCATGGAGATCGCGGCTAAAATGGCCGGCTTTTCCCTCGGCCAGGCAGACCTGCTGCGGCGGGCCATCGGGAAAAAGAAAGAAAAGATTCTCAAGGAGCAGCAGGAGCGTTTTGTTCAGGGCTGCCTGAAGAACGGGCATAGCAAAAAGGTGGCCGTTGGAATCTACGACCTCATCCTGAAGTTCGCATCCTACGGTTTTAACAAGTCCCATGCGGCGGCCTATGCCCTGGTCGCCTACCAGACGGCTTACTTAAAGGCCAACTATCCCGTTGAGTTCATGGCGGCGCAGATGACCGTCTATTATGCGAACAGCGACAAGGTGGCCCTTTACATTGCCGACTGCCGCCGCCAGGGCATCGAGGTGCTGCCGCCGGATATTAACGAAAGCGAGACCAATTTTACGGTGGTGGCCGGGAATCGGATCCGTTTTGGCCTCTCTGCGGTAAAAAATGTGGGCTTGGGGGCCATCGAGTCGATCCTGGCGGCCCGGCGCGAAAAACCATTCCGATCCCTGCGCGACTTTTGCTCCCGGGTGGACTCGCGGCAGTGCAATCGGAAAGTTCTGGAGAGTCTGATCAAATGCGGCGCCTTTGATTCGCTGGGCGGCCACCGGGCGCAATACCTGGCCTGTTTGGACGAAGTGCTGGCCCAGGGACATGCCGCGCAGCGGGAACGGGAAAACGGCCAGATTTCAATGTTTTCGCTCATGGATGAAAGCAGCCGCGAGGATCTGCTGCAGGATCAACTCCCCGATCTGGCTCCCTTTACCGAGAAGGAGAGACTGGCCATGGAAAAAGAGATGCTGGGCCTTTACATCTCGGGCCATCCCCTGGAAGAATACCGGCCGCTGATGAACCAGATGTCCAGCCTGACAGAATGTGCCACCCTGAAAGAGGTGGGCGACAATCGCAAGGTCACCGTCGGAGGCATTGTCACTGCCGCCCGTTCGCTCTACACCAAAAAGGGCAAACCGATGGCCTTTATCACGCTGGAGGATTTAACGGGGAGCGTGGAAGTAATTGTCTTCAGCGATCTCTACGAAAAGCAGACCGCCCTGTTTCAAGAGGACAGTCTCCTGATCATCAAAGGGCGGACCGATATCAAAGAAGAGGAAGAGCCGAAAATAATTGCCGAAAGTGCGACGCCCCTGCCCAGGGAACCAAAACAGCTTTTATTAAAGCTGGGTGACCGGCGGGATCTGGCCCTGTTGGCCCGCCTCAAGCAGATCTTGCTCGAAGAAGCAGGCCCTATGCCGGTTTGTCTCTATTTTGCCCGGGAGAAGAAACTAATTCTTTTGCCTGAAAAATACTGGGTCAGGGATGATCCGGAATGCCGGCGCCGCCTCGAACTGCTTCTGGGAGAAGATGCGGTAAAGCTGGAGGATTTAAAATCGAGCCTGTGGAGTATGCTAACGAAGAGGGAGGCTGCCCATGCGTAAAATTGCAGTGCTGACGAGCGGCGGCGATGCGCCCGGGATGAATGCGGCAGTGCGGGCCGTTGTCCGCGCCGGGATCGATCTGGGGATGGAGGTGTACGGGGTTGAACGGGGTTTTGCCGGGCTGCTGAGCGATGCCCCTTTCCGGAAGATGGAGCTCGGATCGGTGGCCGGGATCATCCATCGCGGCGGGACGATCCTGCGCACCGCCCGCGCACCGGAGTTTTTCCATAAACCGGTCCAGGAAAAGGCGGCGCAGAGGTTAAAAGAGGAGGGGATTGGCGGGCTGGTGGTAATCGGCGGCGACGGTTCCTTCCGGGGCGCCCAGGCCCTGGAAGAGCACGGGATTAAAACGATCGGGGTTCCGGCCACCATCGACAATGACATCCCCGGCACGGAAAATACCATCGGCTTTGATACAGCAGTGAATACCGTCCTGGACGCCATCAACAGGCTGCGCGATACCGCCACTTCGCACGAACGCATCTTCGTTGTTGAAGTCATGGGGCGCAACAACGGTTATATCGCCTTGATGGCGGGATTGGCCGGAGGGGCCGAATCGATCGTGGTGCCGGAAATTGAATACGACCTCGATGATATCTGCCAGCGGCTGCTCAAGGGAATAGCCCGTAAAAAAACCCACAGCATCATCCTCGTGGCCGAGGGTGCCGCCAGCGCCGTGGAGATCGGGCGCGCCATCGAGGAAAAGCTGGACCTGGAGACGCGGGTCACTGTTTTGGGACATATTCAGCGGGGCGGCACTCCGACGGCTGCGGATCGCCTGCTAGCCAGCCGGATGGGGGCTGCGGCGGCCAGATTGCTCTGGGAGGAGCGGAGCGGCCTGATTGTCGGTATCAAGGGCGGTGTGCTCAGCCCGGTGCCGATGATGGAGGCCTTTATGAGCGGCCGCCAGTTCCCGCGGCAACTCTACGATTTAGCCCTTATTTTGGCCAAGTAAGCCGCATCTCTCCGTAACCTGGGATACAACCATGGGAATGAAATGTTTATGCCTCTTGTCACTTAAGAAGCTGGAGCGACTGTGAACGAGTGGATCTAAGGTCAGGGGACAGACCTGCAAGCGTAGGTCTGTCCCCATTGAGGCAGGCGAACCAAGTCCTGGCTGATGAGAAGTGGGAAGTGAGATGTTAGAAGTGAGAAAAAAAGACCATGTTACTGTTATTCTGGCCAAGGTTTAAAGTGTCTGATGCGATCTCACCTCTCACATCCCACTTTGCAGGCCGCCGAGACAGGAGCGCAGGACGCGCGACTGTCGAGGGCAGCCCAGGCGGAAGGCCGCAGGTGAGCCGCCAAAACATCTAACGAGTGAACCGGAGCGGAAGCCTCAGTGAAAAGAGCGGTAAACAATTAAGCCTTTTTTCAGAAAAGATTACGAGAACCGTTTTAACATGTCTCCCCATTTTAATTTTAATATGTAATTATCCTTTGAGATGGAGGGTTTATAATTCGATGCGGCGCACGAAGATCGTCTGCACCATTGGCCCCAGTTCCGATTCGCCGGAAATGATCAAGGCGCTGATTGAGGCGGGGATGGATGTGGCTCGCCTCAACCTTTCACACGGCCGGTGGGAGGAGCAGTTGCAGCGCATCAGGACCATAAAAGATGTCTGCCGCAGCCTGAACCGGACCGTAGCGCTCCTGGTCGACACGCGCGGGCCGGAAGTGCGTACGGGAATCCTGGAGGAAGAAAAGGTTTTTTTAAAAGAGGGCAGTGAGATTATCCTGACCACGGCCCCGGTAGCCGGAAATGCGCGGCGCGTGTCGGTTACTTACCCGGAACTGCCCCGGGACCTTTCGCCGGGGCGCACTGTGCTCATTGACGACGGTTTGATCACCCTTGTTGTGGAAAAAATCTGCGGCGAGGAAATCTTTTGCCGGGTCGTGCATGGAGGGGAGTTGCGCAGCCACAAAGGGCTCAATCTCCCGGGGACCAAGCTGAACCTGCCGGCCTTGAGCGAAGCCGATCGCCACGATCTCCGGCACGCCCTCGCGCAAGAGATCCATTTTATTGCGGCCTCCTTTACCCGCACCCGGGATGATATCCTTAAAATCAGGCGCCTGGTTGAAGAAGAAAACGGGGAGGCAGCCATTATCGCCAAGATTGAGAGCCAGGAGGGCATTGAAAATCTGGACTCGATCCTGGAGCTATCCGACGGCCTCATGATCGCCCGGGGGGATCTGGGGGTTGAAATGCCCACGGAAGAGATACCGCTCCTCCAGAAAGAGATGATCCGCAAGTGCAACCGCGCCGGAAAGCCGGTCATTACCGCCACCCAGATGCTGGAGAGCATGATTCACCATCCCCGGCCCACCCGGGCCGAGGCCAGCGACGTGGCCAATGCCATTTTTGACGGCACCGACGCCGTCATGCTTTCCGGTGAAACGGCCATCGGCCGTTACCCGGTGGAGGCGGTACAAACCATGGGCCGCATTGCCCGGCGCATCGAGGAAGAGCTGCAATTTAAAAAGAAGCTGGAAGTCCTGGGCCCGCCGGCGAAAAAAACGGTGACCGACGCGATTAGCCTCGCTACCTGCCATGCCGCTCAGGAGCTGGAGGCAGCAGCGATCATCACCTCAACCCAATCGGGATGGACAGCCCGGATGGTCTCCAAGTATCGGCCGCATGCGCCGATCATTGCCGTCACCGCCGACAAGCGGGTGGTGGCCCAATTGAAGCTGACCTGGGGGGTCTACCCGGTTTTATGTCCTCCGGTCGAATCAACGGATGAGATGTTTGCCGCGGCTACGGCGGCGGCGCTGCGGGAAAAACTGATTAAAGAAGGCGATCTGGTGGTGATCACCGCCGGTGTGCCGGTCGGCGTTTCCGGGACCACCAACCTGCTGCGCATCGATACGGTAGGTGTGGTGCTGGCCCGGGGGACGGGTATCGGAAGGAGAGCAGTCACCGGCATTGCCTTTGTGGCCGGGGAGAACGACCCGGCTGCGGAGCAGATGGGAGAGGGACAGATCCTGGTGATCAGGGCTACCGACAGCGAAAATATGGCCGCCCTGCGGAAAGCGTCGGCCGTGGTCGCCGAAGAAGGGGGGCTGACCTCCCATGCCGCCATCGTGGCGCTGAATATGGGCATACCGGCCGTGGTCGGGGCCGCTCACGCCACCGCTTTAATCCGCTCCGGCGATTTGATCACCATCGATGCGGAGCGCGGCCTCGTCTACAGGGGGCGCGTCAATATCCTGTAAATGTTTGGCGGCTGGAGGCCTGCTTGCAA
>JAAYGO010000239.1 GCA_012727685.1 Bacillota bacterium
GAAAAACGCTGTATTTTAAAGCCTTTTTGCGGTTTTACTCAATTTTTAGGCCGGTTCGTTGTGACTATTTATTAGCTATGATTCGTGTTACCTTTTAGCTTTAGTTGACCTTTTTGGGGTCGAATCTCTAGATCAGTAACTGCTTAAAATGGCAAGCAGCAAAAGTATTTATGATAAACATACGGGGCTTTATTGCTTGCCCCCAACTACATGATAATTTTTTATGTAAGCGTTATCTCTCAGTTGCATTCATGCTACACATGCTTTGTAAATATGTCAATCATTATTAAAAATATTCATTTGCATCATAACAAAAATCATCTGATCAAATACGAGATTCCTTAAGACTGCTAAGGCAGGAAGCAGATAAGAACAACACAACGACCCATCAACAATATAAACCAGTTTCTGAATACCATGAACAGGCTGGTGGTAGAATAACTGTTATAAGCGAACCCTGCAAAGAGAGCCCGGCGGGCGTTGAAGATATTTCGTCGGAAAAAAGGCGAGGAATCCCATGAGCAAAATCAAAGACACCATTATTGCCGGTGCTTTGGCAGGCTGGACCGGCAATCTCGTTAAGGAAATATTGACCTGGTTTTTTTATGCGATGGGCTGGGTCAAATATACTTTTGTGCATATCGCAGCCGGCTTTTATTATTCTGCGGAGAATCTCGATGCTCCGCTGAGCCTGGTAACCGGCTTTTTGACCGACTGGATCATCGCCACCAGCTTTGGGGTGGCAGCCCTGCTGATGCTGCGCTATACCGGAACCGATTATGCCATCATCAAGGGGACCGCCTTTGGGGGACTAGTCTATGTGATTACCTTTGGGGCCGGCATGGCTTTAGATATTACCAGGGCTACTCTGGTAACGCCGCTGCCCGACTTTCTGCTGATCTTATCGCATTTCGCCATCGGGGCGGTCACGGGATGGACCTTGGAAAGATATTTTAGCCACGCCGTAAGAAGGCCCTAGCGTCCCATTAAGCCACCGTTTTATTTACTTATGGCCTTACACGGCAGCGCTTTCCTGTTGTTTAGTGCCATAATAATAATTTTAAGCACTTGCCAAATGGCGAGTGCTTTAAATTAGACCAAAAATTCAAGCTTGTAAGGTGGTAACAGGTGGTCGGGGCGGCCGGATTTGAACCGGCGGCCTCTTGGTCCCAAACCAAGCGCGCTACCAAGCTGCGCTACGCCCCGCCTGTAAGCAATCAAGTTTTAAACCCGGTGAACACATTTTAACACAGCGAGAACCGCTTTTCAAGAACGGCGGAAAAGGCACCGGGGTTCGCTTGAGGTGCAGCAGGTTAACCGTTGGCACTTGGCCTGTTCAAGAGCATCGATTCAAGCAGTTTTTTCAGCCGTCGCAGGGCTTTTCCGCGATGGCTGACCTGGTTTTTCAGCGCAGTTTCCATCTGGGCAAAAGTCTGGCCTGCCGGCTCATAGAAAAAGAGAGGATCGTAGCCAAAGCCGTTCTGACCTTGCGGGGTTTCGACAATGCGCCCCCTGCAGCTTTCCTCGATCAGATAAGTTTCTCCCCCGGGGATGACCAGCGCCAGGGCGCAGACAAAAGCGGCGCCGCGTTTTTCCGGCGGAACTCCTTTAAGCTCTGCGAGGAGGAGGCGGTTGTTGGCCGCGTCATCGGCGCCGGGACCGGCATAACGGGACGAGAAGACACCAGGCCGCCCCCCCAAAGCATCCACGGTAAGGCCGGAGTCGTCGGCCAGCGACGGCAGGCCGCAGGCAGCGGCCACTGCCCTTGCTTTTTTTAGGGCGTTCCCGCTAAAGGTGTGCTGATCTTCTTTTACTTCCGGGATGACCGCAAGTTGATCAAGGGAGATGATTTCCAGGGGAAGATCGTGCAACAGGGCTTTGATCTCTTCCACCTTGCCCTGGTTGCGGGTAGCCAGAACCAGCCGGCCCCGTTTGCGCTGGTGCCCGGTCATCGCGTTACTCCGGCGAGGCCGGCAGCAGCGATGCTGCTGCGCCCAGGGCCTCTTTCTGGCGCTGAATCAAATACTTTACACCCTCACCGGCCAGGTCGAGAAGCTGATCAAGCTGATCCCGGTTAAAGGTGCCGTGTTCGGCCGTGCCTTGAATCTCCACCAGTTCGCCGGCTCCGGTGATGACCACATTCATATCCACGGCTGCGGCGGAGTCTTCCGCAAATGAGAGATCCAGCAGGGGGGTCCCGTCAATAATGCCCACACTGACCGCGGCCAGGTAATCGTGCAGCGGTATTTTTTCCAGGGAACCGCTCTCCTGCAGGTGGAGCAGCGCTTCAAAGAGGGCGATAAAAGAACCGGTAATCGCCGCGGTCCGGGTCCCGCCGTCCGCCTGGATCACGTCGCAATCGAGCAGAATCGTCCGTTCGCCTAGCCGCTCCAGGTCGACTACCGAACGCAGGGAGCGTCCGATCAAGCGCTGGATTTCCAGATTGCGCGCGTTGACCCGGCCATGCGATTCGCGCACGACACGCACCCCGGTGGAGCGCGGCAGCATGGCATACTCCGCCGTAACCCAGCCGCTCCCGTTGCCCTTTAAAAAGGGCGGCACCCGATCCTCAACGGTGGCTGTACAGATAACGACGGTATCGCCCATCTCCATGAGGGCGGAGCCCTCCGGATGTTTTAAATAAGACCGGGTAATGCGCACCGGCCTCAATTCATTGTTTTTCCTGCCGTCTGGACGCATCTGGTATTCTCCTCAAGGCTCTTGAAATTGATTCCATTATATCACAAGAGTGACATGGAAAACAGGATTACCCCATTCGCTGCCGGTGAATACCGCTCCGGTTGTAACGGAGCTGTTTATACCTAAGACAACAGGGTAGACGGCCATGCCCTCACCTGGTGGGGTCACCGCCAGGATAATGAAAAACTTCCTTACTTATGAAAAACAGCTATCCGAGACAATGCTCCTGACCATTCACCTTCTTAACTGTGCAGTACCAGCCGGTCCATGTAGTTGATCGCTTCGCTGGCGCCGCGGACCGCGCAGGTATATGGATCCTCGGCACGGTGGACCGGCAAATTGAGTTTCCGGCTCAGGTAAAGATCAAAATTGTGCAGCAACGCCGCTCCTCCGGCCAGGACTATCCCATCGCTCATCACGTCGGCGGCAAGCTGCGGCGGGATTTGCTCAAAAATATTCCGGGCGGCCTCCGCAATTGCGGAGAGCACCGGTTCTATGGCTTCGGTTAACTCTTCGGCTTTAATCTCCAGTGCACCGGGACCCCGGCGGTGCAGATTTATGCCCTTAAAATTATAGGTCAAATCTGGAGGGGGATCTATGGCATAGCCGGCCCGGCGCTTTGCCTCCTCGATTATCGAAAGCCCCACCTCCATGCGGTAGCGGCGAAAAAGGTAGCGTTGGATGATTGCGTTAATCGTCTCACCGCCCTGCCGCAATGAGCTTGCCAGCACGATACCCCCTAAAGAGATGACCGCTATTTCGGTCAGGCCGCCTCCGCAGTTAATAATGAAATTGCCGCGCGGTTCCGCCACCGGGCGGCCGGTACCGATGGCCGCCGCGATCGGCTCCTCGATCAGATAGACTTCTTTGATCCCGCATCGTTTGCCGGCGGAGAGGACAGCGCGCCGCTCTACCTGGGTAGTGCCGGAAGGAACGGTCACAATGAGACGCAGCTTAAAAAAGGGGAACCGCCTGATCACGCGGGAGATGAAGCGCTCCAGCATTTTTCTGGCCAGGTCATAATCGGCAATTACCCCGCTCTGCAGTGGTTTGACAGCCCTGATTCCCCCGGGTGTACGCCCGAGCATGCGCTCGGCCTTTTTCCCCACCGCCACAACGGCATTGCCGCGCATGGCCACCACTGATGGCTCCTGCAGCACGATACCCCGCCGGGGCATGTAGATCAAGGTATTGGTTGTGCCAAAATCCACGGCCAGGTCGCTGCGCCAGAAGCGAAAATTCAAACCGCGCTGCCGCTGTTGCGCTGTCATCTTCCACTCCCCGATGCAATAACATTCTTACCTTTTATTTATCCACCAGAAGCGGGAAAGATATACCATGTCATGTGGCCAACCCGTCCCTGAAATGCGCGGCAGCCGGTGCAACCTTACTTTGCCGATCCGGCCACGGCGGGGCGAAAAACCGCTTGCGGGCGATGCAGTATGCCGCAGATATGTTATATGAAAGATTAATTACATGAAATTATAAACGGGAGGAGGGGTCAACGGCCCTTGCAGATCGAGCTCACCGCTGCGAACAACCTTTTCCCCCTCGACCAGGACCTGAACCTCTTTCACCTCCTCCAGTTCGCTTAAGGTTAGCAGAATCTGGTTGAGAAGATTCGCCGCCCCGGTTTTGCCCCCCTCATAATCGAGAAGATGGCGTGAAAAATCAATGGTGGCCAGCCCCTCTTCAAGGGTATAGTTTAAAAGTGCGGTATCGGGGGGGATTTGGCTGAACAGCCCGCTGCCGCGGCGCGGTCCCCGCAGCAGCTCTGCGATCACGGCGGCAAAGAGATCATCAACCGGCGGCAGGATGCGCGTCACCGGCACATAAAAAATCCAGCCGTTGGGTGCCGGGTAGCAGAAGAAGAGGCGCACCGCGCTGTATTGGCGATAGTCCGTGACCCCTTCTTCGATCTCCAGGTTGATCCAGCATTCGGGCCCAAGCGGAGTCGTTCCCGGCGCGCCGCTGGAGAAGCGTTCCGGGGCTGCCCCTTCGATCAAGATGGCCACCTGCTGGATCGACGGGAACTGGCGCAGCGTGCAGAGAATGCTCCCCAAAACCAGGCGTTCCTGTTCGGGCGGATAATTCAGAAGTTCCGGACTGAAGTCCACGCGGGCCAGGCCGTCCTCATCGACGGCAATTCCGTGGATCGCGGTATCTTCAGGGATCACCGCAGCCAGCCCGACCTCGCTCAACAGGCTGCTCAGCTCCGGAGTGCCCACCAGCCTCTGCAGGGTTGCCCGGGCGATCGCCTCGGTATAGGGTATCTCCCTGGTTACCGGCACCAGAAAGCGAAAACCGGCATCGGCGTAGTAGAGGGTGCCGATGCGGACCTCTCCAGCCTCCGGGGGCAAGTGAGGCGGCTCCGGCAAAACCAGGCCCTCCCGGGGAAGCTCTTCTTCAGCCGTCGCCCCGGATTCACCCGGCCAGGCGTCACAGCCTCCTGCGCAAAGCAGGAATATCATCATGAGGAAAATCCCTCTCTTAAGCATGACCATCCCCCTTAAGCCGGTGATAGATGTACAAGTTAATTATATTTATCTACCGCCACCGGTAAATATGCCAGTTCTTTCATTGGGCAGCTTTTAAGGGGGATAAGCCTTGGGCGGCTAGCGTTCGAGAATAACCTGGTAAGCCCTGATCTCCTGCTGCAGCAGTTTTGAGCCGATCCGCTCAAAAGAAGCCGGCTTGCCGCTGACAAAGAAACTGTGCCGGGGCGCGGAGCGAGACGGGTTGAGCAGGCCGTTTTTCGCGAGAATGGCTTTCACTTCAGAGGCGGTCTCTTCGGCGGAGCTGACCAGCTTTACGCCGGCACCGACTGTCTCCTGGATCAGACCGGACATGAGCGGGTAATGGGTGCAGCCCAGGATGAGGGTATCGATGCCCGCTGCTTTTAAAGGATCAAGGTAGCTGCGGGCGATGATTTTTGCCTCCGGCGTATCGATCAGATCGTTTTCCACCAGCAGGACGAACAGGGGGCAGGCTCTGCCGATAATCTGCAGCGCCGGTTGCTCCCGGGCCAGCGCCTTTTGATAGGCTCCGCTGCCGATGGTGCCAGTGGTGCCGATCACGCCAACCCGCTTATTTTTTGTATAGGCCAGCGCCGCCCTGACACCCGGTTCGATCACCCCGAGCACCGGGATTGAGCAGCTCTCCTGGTAATACTCAATCCCTGCTGCTGTGGCCGAATTGCAGGCCACCACCACCATTTTGATCTCCTGGGTCTGTAAAAAACGAATGATTTCGAGCGCAAAACGGCGCACCTCTTCGTAGGAACGGGGCCCGTAGGGCATCCGGGCGGTATCGCCGAAATATACTACCCTTTCATGAGGCATCTGCCTGCAGATCTCCTGGACGACCGTCAGGCCGCCCACTCCTGAATCGAGAACACCGATGGCATTGTGTGCGTAAACTGTCATCTAGTAAAAATCTCCTTTGCTGTTGCTGCCATTGCCGCCGGCAAAGGCGCCCCTTGTTTCTTTTTTATTTTGCTTTCATCCGGCTAAAATAGCCGCCCATGATTTTGCGGGTATCCTGGATGGAGACAAAAGCCTGCTGGTCGAGCTCGTGCAGATCCTTTAAAAAGCAAGGCAGCGCTTTCCGTTTAATCAGGATCTGCAGGATGCGGTGGGCTCCCGTTTTTCCATAGCATTCCATGGAGGTGACCCCGTAGCCCATTTCACGCAGTTTCTCTTCCAGGTTAACCCCGTTGTGCATCGTGATCACCTGGACATTAACAAAACCGACGGCCACCTTTTCCTCGATCAGACTGCCCACATAATTGCCCGTGGCAAAGCCAAGGCCGTAAATCACCACGTTGAGAGGATGGTCCAGGTTATCGAGCACCATGCTGAGGGCAAGCACGTAGAGGATCACTTCAAAAAAGCCGATGGCTGCAGCCAGTTTGCTCTGGCCACGCGTCAGGTAGATAATGCGCAACGTGGCCAGGCTGACATCGAAAATCCGCGAAAAAAAGATAAACAGGAGCGTCAAATAAAACGAAAGCTCCACGTCCGCCTCCTCCAACCAGTTTAATGTCGCCATCATTGTAACAGGGTGGTCATTCACCTGTCAAACAAAGCGGAAATCAAAAAGGATAACCGCCCGGCGACGGAGAATGAATAATGGTCATGAAAAAAGATCAGTGCATCATGCAATGCACTTTCCCAGTTCTACTACTATTCTTATTGCTACAGCTGGTTTCCTGCCTTCCCGGGAACATTTCATTGCACCGGGAATCCCCCTCACCGGTCGAACAGCTCCCGGAAGAGCAGCTCAATGTATACGACCGGATCCTGCTGGGGGCAAGGGCCGAAGTAAAAAAAGGAGTGCGCTATGACGCTTCCTACCAGGTGATTGATTACCCGGGAGGAGATATTGACCCAGGGCGCGGTGCCTGTACAGATGTAGTTATCCGCGCCCTGCGCCACGCGGGATTCGATCTGCAGGAGCTGATCCATAAGGATATGTGCGCCAATTTTCAGCTTTACCCCCAACTATGGGAGCTGGAAGAGCCCGATCCCAACATCGATCACCGGCGCACGCAAAACCAGATGGTTTTCTTTGAGCGGTTTGGTGAAACGCTGACGCTGGAGGTCTCCGCAGAAACCCTCTCCGAATGGCGACATGGCGACCTGGTCTACTGGCTTTTCCCGGACGGCCAGCAGCATACAGGCGTGATCTCCGACCGGACCAATGGGGACGGCATCCCCCTGGTAATCCATAATGCCAGCATCGCCCGCGAAGAGGATTGCCTGCGGCGATGGAAAATCATCGGCCATTACCGCTTTCCCCCCTCTGCCGGCAGCGATTGACGGCGCTGGAACTCCTGTATATCCGCTTATTTCACTTTAGGGCGAGGAGGAGGCTGCTGTTTTTAGCCGCCGCCAGGCCCTGCCGCCGTCTTTTTTCGATTAGTTCATTTAATATTCTTTCATGTTCCTGCTCGGTGAGGCAGTAGCGCCAGGTAGGGATAACCGCCAGCACAGATCCCAGCGCCGGCAGGACGGTGATAATGACAAACAGAGCGGTCATCACTTCAGGAAACTGCAGGCGGGCAATTCCCCCGGCGGTAACATAATTCTGCATGGCCTCGGGATTGTAATTGACCAAGCTCAGGACCATCAGCGCCCCGTAATAGGCCACGGCGGACTTCAGCTTGGCCAGGAAAGTTTGTCCCGCAAAACACAGCCCGTCGGCTTTTTCTCCGATTCTCCATTCAAGATAATCAACAGAATCAGCGATCATGGACGACTGCAGCACTGCGGGAAAACCCTGCAGAATGCCTGCCCCAAAAATAAATATGGCCACAAGCGGGATATAGTCCAGTTTAAGCAGGTATAATCCAAAGACGGTCATAAAAGGGATGGCACTGAGCAATTGAGACCAGTTATATAAATCTTTCTTGGAATAAAATTTTAAAAAGGCGGGAGTCAAGTACATGGCCGCCAGATTGCCGATAAAATAACCGCCCCCAATAACAAGGTAGTAAAAAATGGTCTTAGCCTCACTACCGTTGGCGTAATACCATAAAACAAGGTAGCCGGAACAACTGACCAGCATGGCCTGGGTGCTGCCTAAAATACCGGAGGCCATTACCTGAAGAAAAGGTTTATTGTAGGACAAATGCATTTTGACTCTTATCTGCAAATACCTTTCTATAACCAATAATTATTGGCCTGTAGCACCATGACTGCAGGAAAGCCGGGGCGCGGGCATGGGGCTCTAGACAAAAAATGAAGCTGCCCTGAAAGGCAACAAGGAAAGGGGCCGCTCCTTTAGAAATAGCCCCTTTATGACCAGATCCGATTTGGCGATGGGAAAGTCGAATTCCCATAATTTAATAGAACATTTTTTCCAGCAGCCAGAGGCCGTCTTCTTTGATCATTTTCACGGTAATGGCCACATCCTCATGGCCGGCCGGGGAATCGGCCGTGGTATTGATCTGCAGGGTTGCCTCCGTAGCGGTGATCTCGCTGATCGCATAGCGATAGTTATTCCAATTAACATAATAACCCATGCCCGTATCTTTACTGAGATCGGCATACAGCCAGCCTTTTATATCCCAGTAACGGCCGCTGGCCAGCAAAGCTGCCGCTTCCTGCTTGATGTAGGTACTGTACACGAAAGCGTCGAGATCGACATAAGAGGGAAAGCGCGGATCGATCACCGGATACAAAGTCCCTTCTAGGGCCTGATCTTCTGAAAAATCTACTTCCAGCATGGAGAGGCCGAAGATCTCACAGAAACAGACCCTGTTGCGCTCGATCAGCATGCCTGCCTGCCGGTGTAGTTCCCGTGCCAATTCATTTGTAGAGAACGCGGCAGGATCAAGGGCCGGCAAGCCCACTTCCGCAAGATCCAGTGTAAACATGGGCAGCCCGGCCGCGTACGGGGCTATGGTATAAGGCTGATAATAGAAGACAAGGTTGCTGCCGTAAAGAAAAAAGTTGTCTGCATCATAGTAATCCTGCAACGTCACCGCATAATCTTCATAATAGATAAAATCGTCTGTGCCCGCTTTGGCTTCAATTTGCGCCAGTGCGGTTTGATAGACTTTTTCCCGCACTTCTTCATCGCCGGCCCCCAATATATCGGTAAGCGCCAGTCTCTCGCCGGTCAAAAGGTCAAATGTTTCGGAGCTGTAGTAGACGTACGGATGCGCGCCGCCACTGTTAACGTAATGGATGTTTAATACCGACAGCCGGTTATTGTCATTGTAATAAACTTCCGGAGTACATTCGTATACATGCGCAATGAACTCGTAGCCGCCTTCCTTTGCCGCTTCCTGATCGATGCGGGCATTTTCCAGGCCCTCGGTAAGTGCATAGCTTTCTTCAAGCTGGCGCTCATAGTAACGATTAATGGCGTCTGCGGCACTCTCCTGGCCCGGGATTGTGACTTCCGGCTGGGTGATCTTATATTCAAACAAAGCAACGCCTGAGTCATCATAAAAGGTTTCGCTATACACCCGGTAAGCGATCTGCGCGCGCAGGGCGGCTTCCATGCCAGGCGCTGTTTCTTCCACACTACAGCCGGCAAGCAGCACGGTGAGGCCCAAAAAAAGCGGAAACAGCAGCCTGGCAGGCCCGATTTTTTCCTGACTCATCATTTTACCCCTCTCAATAAAAGATTTCTGCCGTGAGAATACCAAATTGGGAGCAGCTGGTCAATCCAAGCCGGGTAATCCATCTTTTCCTCTGTTTGCCATTTGCTCCAGCGTTAATTGATCTCCGCCTCTAAAAGCCCCTTCTATAATAATGTATGGCCTTTTTCTGGCGCCTCATGCCGCGCTGTGTTAAAATAGCTTATGTGTTTATACAAAAAATGCAAGGGAACCCGGGAGGCGCCATCGTGTCCGGCATTAAATGGACGTGGAAAATGCTGGTTATCTTTCTCTTTCTTGCCGTTTTATTTTCCGCCACACCGGCAGCGGCCATGGAGCCGCCTGAACCGGTAGAGGCCGAAGGAGCGGTATTGTACGAGCTGGGCAGCGGAAAATATCTTTACGAGCAGAACGCGGACCGCCGGCTCTATCCGGCCAGCACTACCAAAATCATGACCGCCCTCCTGTTCCTGGAAAATACCGGTCTCGATGAAATCGTAACCGTAGGCGAAGAAATAGAGCTGATCGGTAAAGACAGCAGTATCGCCGGCCTGCAAAAGGGCGACCAGCTCAGCGCCGCCGAGCTGCTGTGGGCGATGCTGCTGCCGTCTGGAAATGACGCCGCTTATACCGCCGCCGTGCATACCGCCAGGCTAAAGGAAGGCGACCCGGCCCTGCCGGCGGAAGCGGCGGTAGCCAGGTTCGCCGGGATGATGAATGAGAAAGCGCGCAGCCTGGGGGCCACAGGAACGCACTTTGTTACCCCGGACGGGTATCACCATCCCGACCATTATACCACCGCCCGCGACCTGGCCCTCATCGCCCGGGAAGCGCTGCGCCACGATTTTATCCGCACCGTGGTCGCCACACCGGTTCATGAAGCGTCATACCTAAACAGCGCC
Source organism: Bacillota bacterium (assembly GCA_012727685.1). GTDB lineage: Bacteria > Bacillota > Dethiobacteria > DTU022 > DTU022 > JAAYGO01. Next base: position 10,714 of record JAAYGO010000239.1, read on the forward strand.
GGTGAAGCGGTCGCGCAAACCTGGCAGAATACGAATTTGCTGCTGCACCGGCACCAGCCCCAGTATTATCCCGCTGCCACCGGGATAAAGACCGGCTACACCTCCGAGGCGGGCTACAACCTGGTCGCCGCGGCGGAGGGCGGGGGGCTGTCGCTGGTCGCCGTGATCCTGAACAGCACCGCCGAGGCACGCTGGAAGGACGCCGCCAATTTGTTCGACTTCGCCCTGGAAAACTACCGCTTCCAGACCATTGTCGCCGCCGGAGAAAGATTGCTCACCACCGCGCTGACCAACCAGGCTGCCGGAGAACCGGACACGCTGCCGGTGATCGCCGCGGCAGGCTACCACGACCTCTTCAGTATTGAGGAAATTGCGGCGATCGAAAAGATCATTTCCTGGAACAGCCCGCGGGTTAGCGAAACAGGAACAGAAATAGTGCTAAAAGCGCCGCTGCAGGCGGGTGAAGTATTGGGGGCGGTGAGCTACCGGTTAAAGGGAGAAACCCTCTTTGAAACCGAGCTCCTGGCCGGGGGAAGCGTCAAGGCCCGCTTCCCCCGGGAATTTGCCGCCTGGGCGGTGCCGCTCTTGCTGCTTTTGCTGATCCCGCCCTTCTTCCGGATCCGCCGCATTAGAAAAACCCGCGGCCGCGCCAGGCGCAGATTTTAATTTGCCAAGGAAGTGCCGTTCCTTCTCTTAGCCGCCTCCCAGGGTAAACATCAGCATGACCTCGTCGCCGTCATGAAGGACGGTATCGCGCTCCGCCCGGGCCTGGTTTACCACAACAGAAGATTTTTGCGCAAAGGCATCAAGATCCGGGCCGGCCTCTGCCTTAATCACGGCCAGTAGCTGAGCAATGGTGGCGCCCTCGGGGAGCGCGAAGGTTTTCGCGTTGTCCCGGCCAAAGGCGGAAGGGAAGCCAAAGAATTTTACCGTGACGCGCATGATGCCTCTTCACCGTAAAGATCTCTGATCACATGTTCAAGCCCGCCGATGCCGCGCAGAGATTCCAGGGACGGTTTCCCCGTTTCGTAATCCCAGCAGGCAAAATGGAAGAAGTTCCGGGCCAGGCGCTCATGATCCACTTTAATCCCCGCCAGGGGACCCTCCTGGTGAGGCGGACTGCCGACTACCCGTGCCGGCACCACAAAGTCTGACGGTTTAAACCCTTCCCGCAGGTTAAAGGCGTGCCGCATATTGAGGATGCGCATGCCGGTGATATAGCACTGCTGCGCGTTGAACGGCCAGCCGGTAATCGCCTCGATATACTCGTTGCGTGCTCCCTCCGGGCAGGGGAAATCCATCATCAGGCAGAAACCCGCGGCGGTGAGCACTTCCACATTGACAGTGTTCTCCACATCCAGGTAGCCCGTATTGTAATAGTTGTACTTGTCCTTCAGATCGCCCACCTCCTGCATGTGGCCGAGGCCGCCCTTAACGTGCCGCCCCGGGGTGGGGTCAAACTGGTAGGTGCGCACAAAGCCGGGGGCGAATTTCGGGTCGTGCAGGGGCAGCTCCATCCCCTTGATCGTAATCAGGTACTCGTGGCCCTTGCCCCAATAGTTGGCCGCCGCTTCCGAGCCTTTAGCCAGGATGGCACCGCACCCCTCCACATTGGCGATCTTTTTCAAGATGGCGATCACGGCTTCGCTGTTGCCCCAGCTTAATTCGATCCCGTCCAGATCGTCTCTGGTAAGCAGGCCCCGGTCGTAGCATTCCATGGCCCAGCCGATGGTGGCACCCGCCGAGATGGTGTCCAGGCCGTAGCGGCTGCAGATTTCATTGGCCATGAGGATCGATTCCCCGTCGCTGTTGAGCAACAGGGTGCCAAATGAGGCCGAAGTTTCATACTCGGGACGATCCGTCTTCCCTACCTGCCAGCGCTCGGATTTTACTTCGTACTCGGCGCCGCAGCCCAGCGGGCAATTTCGGCAGGCGTATTTTTTAACCTTGTATTTGTCAAAGGCAGTGGAACCGATTTTATTGGCCGCCTCCTCGCCAAAATCACGCAGGCCGACACCGCCCCAGTTCTTTACCGGCGAGTTGCCGTCCAAGGCCGACCCGGGGGTGGTCCCGCCGGTGCCATAAGTGCCAAACCAGCGCAGCGGCTCCTTTAAGGGCCCGCTTCTCATCAGCTCGGCAATCCGGCGATTGATTGCCTTCACCTTTTCCGGATTAGCCAGGGGGACTTCCAGGTTGCCGCGGGCCACGATGGCCTTTAGCTTTTTCGACCCCATCACCGCACCGCCGCCGCCCCGGCCGAGGGCGCGGTGGCCGTCATTAATGGGGCAGGAAAAAAGTGCCAGCCTCTCACCGGCCTGCCCAATGATGGAAGCCCTGATCAGCGGATCGCCCAGTTCCGCTTTCAGGATCTCCAGAGTTTCCCTGGTATCCTTGCCCCAGAGCTGCCGGGCATCCCTCAGCTCGGCTTTGCCGTCCTTGACCCAGAGGTATACGGGCTGCGGGGAGATTCCGGTGAAGAAGACCGCGTCAAAGCCGGCCTTTTTCAGCTCGGCGCCAAAATATCCGCCCGAGTTGGAGTCGCACCAGCAGCCGTTCACCGGAGATTTGCAGACCAAGCCAAAGCGGGAGCCGAAGAAAGCGCCGGAGCCGGTCGCGGGCCCGGTAACGAAGCCGAGGACATTTTCCGGCCCCAGCGGATCGATCCCCGGTTTGATCAGATCGTAAAGCACCCTCGCGCCGAGGCCATAGCCGCCAATAAAATTCCGGGCCAGTTCCGGAGACAACTCCTGTTCTTCAATCTTGCCCCGCGTCAGGTCCACAAACAGCATTTTTCCCATGTATCCGTACAGCATCGCCTGTTCAATCACTCCCCTCTCAAGGTCATCAGATCTCTACGGCTACATTAAAACCGTCGTGGATGGCAGCCTTGACATTTTGCGGCTTGACCGCATCGCCAATGATATACACGTCGGGCGCCGTTTCGGCAAAGCTCCTGGCCAGATCGGCGCGGGCTTTAAAGCCCAGGGCCAGCACCACCGTATCGGCGGGGATGGTGTAGCGCTTCCATTCTTTATCCATAACTACAACCCCGCCAGCGGTGATCTCTTCGATCTTCACTTCCGTGATCACCCGGACCCCGTGTTTTTGGAACAGATCCAGCAGGGCAAACTTCATGATATCGTGCACGTCGGAGAGCAGCTCCCTCTCGTCAACCATCTCCACAACCGTGACCTTTTTCCCTTCCTGGGCCAGGTGCAGCGCCGCCTCGCAGCCAGTCAGGCCGCCTCCGGCCACGACAACCCTTTCTCCTACGGCCGCCTTGCCCAGGTGGACCTGCCCCGCCTCCACAACATTAGCGCCATCCACCCCGGGTATGGTCGGAACTAGCGGTTCAGAGCCGACGGCCACGATCACCACATCCGCTTTTTCCGCCTGCACCATTTCGGGAGTCGCCGCGGTATTCAGTTTGACGGTGACATTGGCGGCCTCTCCGGTCTGGCGCACAAGCCAGGCCAGAAAACGCCTCATGTCCCCTTTAAAGGGCGGTCCAGACGCCACAATTACATTGCCGCCCAGTTGATTGCTTTTCTCGAAGAGCACTACCTCGTGACCCCGGGCGGAAGCGACGATGGCCGCCTCCATCCCGGCGGGACCGCCGCCCACGACGACCACTTTCTTTCGCTTGGCAGCCGGTTTTAAAACGGCAAACTCCGTTTCCCGCCCCAGAACGGGATTGACGGCGCAGCGGATCGGCAGATTGAGGCGGTTGCAGTAATGGCAGCGCAGGCAGGGCCGGCTCTCTTCCGGCTCCCCGCGCCGCGATTTATTCACGATTTCAGGATCGGCCAGGATGGCCCGGACCATGGCTACCATGTCGGCCTTTCCGGAAGCAATGATCTCTTCCGCCATCTCCAGATCGCTGATGGAGCCGACAGTGGTGATCGGCACGCGCAGGGCCTTTTTCAGCTTCTCCGCGTAATGAACGTTATAGCCGTGCGGCAGGTAGGTCGATTGAATAATATGGTGCACGAGATCCGGATCGCTTAACAGGCCGGCCGACACGTGAAGCAGATCGATTTTATCTTCGATCATCTTCACAAATTCGATCGTTTCTTCCGGCTCCATGCCGCCGGGCACCATTTCACTGGCGCTGATCCGGTATTCGATGGCCAGCCTGTCGCCGACTCGCTTCCGGATGGCGGAGAGAACCTCGATGGGAAAGCGGGCCCTGTTTTCCAGGCTGCCGCCGTAACGGTCCCGCCTCTTGTTGGAGTAAGGCGACAAGAACTGGGCGAGCAGGTTTCCATGGGCGCCGTGGATCATGATCATCTCGAAGCCGGCCTTGAGGCATCTTTCCGCGGCGGCAGCGTAATTTTCAATCACCCTGTCGATCATATCCTGGTCCATTTCGACCACCGGATTAACCCTTCTGCCTTCCATTTGGGCCATGAGCTCTTCCCGCTTGCATGGTATGGGAGAAGGCCCGATGGGGTTCTGCCTGCGATTGAGGATCATTCTGCCGCCGTGGCTGAGCTCAATGGAAATCTTGGCGCCATACCTGTGCACCGCTTCCGCCAGCAAGCTCAGCCCGGCGATCACGCTGTCATCACCCAGGTTCAACTGAAACTCGTGGTCCTTGGCATATTCAAAATCCACCGGCGATTCGCCGATCGTGATGATGCCGGCTCCGCCCCTGGCGAGCGACTGCACAAAGGCAATCATCTCTTTGTTTACATAACCGTCAGGCGGGTTTAAAAAGGAAAGGGCAGGAGCAAACTCAATGCGATTTTTAACCTCGACCTTCCCAATCCGAAACGGAGAAAAAACATGTGGATAAGCGCTCAATGCTCATGCCTCCCTTCTCAAATCACGCTGCCAAAGCTTAACGGGACCGGGCAAAAGCTAGTTCTCCTCATATGCCCTTTCCAGCAAAGTGGTGATATCGGCCAGGGTCGGGGTTACCGGTGCGGTAACCAGTCCGAGCTCCATAATTTCAGGGGCGATGGCCAGCACATCCTTTTTCGCCAGCCCCAAAGATTTAAGATTCGGCATCTCAATGGCCTTCATAACTTTCTGAATTGTCTCGCGCGCGATGCGGCCAATTTCCTTAGGGGGAGCCCCCTCGGGAACCATGCCGCCCAGCGCTTCGGCGATCAATTTAACCTTGTCCGGCAGCACCGGGGCAATAAACTCGACCACCTGCGGCAGGCAGGTGCAGCAGGAGAGGCCGTGCGCCATCTTAAAGTTGGCCCCCAGGCGCCTGCCGATGTCGTGTCCCAAATGGCAGAGCGGTCCGAGCATGGACATCCCGCCCAAGGAGGCGGCAAACATCATCCCTTCACGCGCTTCCAGATCGGAGCCATCCCGGTAAGCGCGCACCAGGTATTTGCCGGCCAGCGTTATGCCTTCCCTGGCAAATGTTTCGCAGAAGCGATTGGACCATTTTGAAGTAAACGACTCCACCAGGTGGCAGAGGGCGTCCATGCCGGTAATCGCCGTAACCCGGGGAGGCAGGCTGAGCGTCAGCTCCGGATCAACAATGCCCAGGTCAACGGAGCGGCCGACAATCTCCACCACATCCTTGGCATTCCGCCTGGTGTCGGTAATCGTTCCCCCCGGGGTATGTTCGGAACCTGTCCCCGCCGTTGTCGGCACCACAATCAGCGGCTTGTCAGCATTCTTAACGCCTTTAAAGCGGCCAAAATACTGGTTGATCGGCGGAGGATTGCTCAGCAAAACCTTCACTCCCTTGGCGGTATCGAGGGAACTGCCGCCGCCGATACCGACCACCCCGTCAACCTTCTCATTTATCCCCAGCATGCCGGCCTCATCGACCAGCCAGTCGGGCGGATCGGGAAGCACCCGATCAAAGGAAACGGTCTCGATGCCGGCTGCATGGATGTAGCCGAGGAGCGGATCTACGATCCCGGCCTCCTTTACCCCTTGATCATAAACCACCAGGACCTTTTGACAGCCGAACTCCTTCAGCTTATCACCGATTACTCTGGAGGTTCCTACCCCAAAAAGGGTGGGATTCGGGCTGGAAAAAATACTGGGCATCGCTTGAGCCTCCTCATCTAGGTATGAACGGGCGCCGCTAGCGGATATAGCTGAACACCTCTTTATTTCTTGCCGGCGCCGCGGGATTTTCATCTTTATAGCCGAGCAGCACTGCACAGATATGGCTGTATCCTTCGGGGACGCCCAGTTCTTTTCCAAGCTCCCGCCCCTCGGCGGTGGCAAAGAGGTAACCCGAAGAAGCAATGATACAGGAACCGAGGTTTAAAGATTCCGCCGCCAGGACCATATTCTGTGCCGCCAGGGCGCAGTCGATTTGCGACAGCGGCAAATTTTCAGGGGCAGTGATTAAAACAACTGTGGGCGCGTTATAAAAGGGATTGTAATCGGGATTGTCAGCCAGCCTTTTCTTAATAAACTCACTGCCGTATACGGGAATATTTTTTCTGATGATCTCCACCATCCGCTGCAGCATTTTGGGGTCCTGCACTACGGAAAAATGCCACTTCTGGCGGTTCGTGGCGCTCGGGGCATAGATGGCGCACTCTAAAATGGCCTGCAAATCTGATTCCTTGATCTGCTCCGCCCTGTACTTGCGGATGCTTCTCCTGCTCTTAATGACCTTGATCGCTTCATTCATCACCAGAAATTGCTCCTTTATTTGTAGTTTAAATTTCACTTTTATTTTATATTAGATTTACCGGTTATCCAGATTTACTTTCGTCATTTATCCATCTGCCTGTTCATTCACCCGCATCATGGGCAGGCCCCATGGGGGCTAGGTTAAGCTTGCCGGGAAGTAAAAAATGAAAGGCAGGTAATTCCTGGGCCAAGCAGATTCCTCAGGAGCAACCTCACCCATTAGGAGCCATTTTTAAAAGTCCTGGCCAGATTTTCCGGCGGCACATGAAAGGTTATTCCAGTAATTTCGGACCTCTCCGTATAGAAAAATGAAGGGAGCACATCGTCCGTATCCTTCCAGCCTGCAGCCTTGTTAAACTCCCTCTCCAGCTTCAGCGTCAGTTCGCCCAGGGCTGTAAGCCGATCCGGCAGAGCCTCGCCACCGTAAAGGGCGGCATATAGCTCCGCCAGTTTCTCCAGATGCTTATTCCAGAAAATCCAGGCAAAACCACAGAAAAGGCTGTCGGTCATGGCAAACATGGACTGGACCTTTTTCGAGACGCTGCAAATCTCTTCGGGCGGCATCTCCGCGCAGGTTCCCTCGAAGGGGGCGACCGTATGATCGGCGCCCATGGCGCTGGTGGCATAAGCCACCCCCGTAACCACTGCACCGCGCGGGTCATAGCCGCTCATGGCCTGGTGCTTGCATGCCGGAATACGCTTGACTCCGAGGTAGTTGCCGGTAGCCTCGGCGCCGTTCCCCATGATCCTGCCGAACTCCGTGCCCTCCGCCATCTCCCTGAGCAGCGCCAGGGCTGCTTCGCCGTCACCCCAGGGAATCTTCCCCGCCTCCATGCAGAGCGCTATGGTAGCCCCTGTTTCAATGGTATCGAGCCCCAGGTCGTCGCAGAACCGATCCATGCGCATGATCACATTGTAGTCGGTAATCTCGCAATTGGCACCGCACAGGGC
>JAAYGO010000072.1 GCA_012727685.1 Bacillota bacterium
ACCATTATCCGGAGTTGACCCCATTTCGGACATGGCATACAAAATGCGCCGGTGCACCGGCTTAAGGCCGTCTCTTACATCAGGCAGGGCCCGGCTGACAATAACACTCATGGCATAATCCAAAAATGAAGTTTTTACTTCGTCATGGATACTGACCGGAACCACTTTACCCTCATTCTGCATATTTATAAATCTCCTCTTTAATCTTGTAGTTGAAGCAAACTTAAGCCCTGTAAAAGCATAATATTATTGTTTACATAAAAGAATAGGCTTACACTTACAGTATTCAAAGATATGATTTCTTCCCGTAAGGCAGGGTAACATTATTATATTATCACAGTTGGCCAGACCGGAAAAGATTAAAATCAATCGAGCCATTTGCGTTGTAATGAAATCCCTTTAAAAAAATAGTGTGTTCCCCAACCCCTACTGTAAAAGGCAAGCAAATATGGACGGGTTTTAAACATTAGGCCGGCTCGATTTAACAAAAATAACCAAATATTTAATTTTTAGAGACACCACTCCCACGGCTGGTAGTATTAATGCAACCCTTGCGCTAAGCGGATTTTACCAGGCTGCGCATCAGGTCCGGCCGTTTTTCTTTCACCCTGCCCACGGCCATAGCCAGCATGACACATAAAGCTAGAGAACAACGCAACTCCATCTTCTTTAAACCTCTGATAAAGTGGCGTTCGAACCCAAATGAAACATCCAGCCTGCTGTTGAGCCGCTCCACCGAGGTGCGTTTCTTGTAAAGATTCTCCCAGCGGTAGCTGGAGCGGGGCAGCGGCGCAATAACACGCGGGTCTTCCGCTATTGACACCCGGATGCTGCCTTTAACCGGACAGGTCTGCTTCCCTTTACACTGAATACCGTAATGCTGTGCCGGACAACGGTATTTTAGAGTGTTTCGTTTCTTTTCAGCTCCGGCATAGGCCATCTCGCGCATCTTTAATTCCTGCGGGCAGCAGCAGTAGACAGTACCCCGGTAATCATAAACAATGTTTTCACGCCCTTCAAACAGGCGGGTCTCTTCACCATCTTTCCAGAGGTTTCTTATGTCAATGACGGCTCTAATATCGTAATCGCCCCATAGCTTTTCAATAAGCTTACCATCATCGTAGCCCCGGTCAGCGATAAAGTTTTCACAAACCTTTAGCATTTCCGGCTTGGTCGCACCAAGCTCATCAATCAAAGCGTGCGCCTGTTTGACTTCCGAATAAGAAGCCGGCGTTACGGTGAAAGCCACCGGCAGCTCGTAGTCGGCATCAACGATTAAGTGCAGCTTGTAGCCGAACCAGTACTTTATCTTTTCCCACACGGTGCCGTCTTCACGTTGCCCCCGGTAAGATTTTGCCCCGGTGTCGGCATCCAGATCCCGGCGGCCGTCAGGGGGTAATCCTTCTTTCTTCCGCCGGGCATGACTGTCAATAGCCTTACCGTCCATGGCCAAGTTACGGCCAAAGCCGGGCAAAAGCTGGTAGCATTGTTCCACCAATGTATCAAAAATCTCATCGATTAAGTCCTTGTTGTTAAAGAGTTTCTTCAAAAACCGGGTGTATACCCACTGAGGCGGCCCGGTATCACCTTTAAAGCCGCACATGGCTCTCAACTGGCCATTACGGTTCAACTCTCTTCTTAAAGTGGCTACAGAAGGATGTTGGAATACTATTCCCGCTAAAATTGAGTTCCACACCGCCCGAACAGGGTAGTCGTCACGGCCCCGGCCTCGCTCAAACTCCAACTTAAGCATCAGCTTCTCATCAGGTATGTATTCTAGGACGAGGCGCAACCGATCCAAATCCCCTAAACCTTCGATTTCCTCCCACCCAAAAAGCCTTTGTTGTGATATAATAGCCACGGGAAATCCTCCTTTGTCTTGGTATTTTCGAACAAAGATTACTTCGACAAAGGCAAGGGATTTCCCTTTATATTACTCCATTGTTGTTATATTCCAAATCGATCGCTTAGATCCAATCTAGACAATTGTCAGATAATAGTGGGGTCAATTTTTCGATCATCCTACCGCACACCATGCCAAATCCCTATTTTTAAGCCTCTTCTTGGGGTAAAATGTTTTTCCCATTCTTTAAAAAGCCTTATATATCAGGCATTGGCAAAGAACGCAAATGGCTCTCAGTGGGACTGTGTCAAGACTTAAACTGCGATAGCAATCCCACCGAAAGTGGTTTCGATTAGATCCCAATCCGGCCTGTCCTAGATTGTACCGGGCGGCTATCTGTTGCTTAAATACTCATGTGCATCCTGGGCTCTTTGCCCCCGGTATTCTTCGCGGTCAACCAGGCCGTTGATTTCGGCCAGGAAAGGGGATTCCTGGCCGGCGGTGGTGAGCAGGAAGAGGTTTTCGGCGGCGCGGGTCATGGCCACGTAGAGC
>JAAYGO010000176.1 GCA_012727685.1 Bacillota bacterium
AAAAACCCCCACTCGCAGACGGCGCAGTGCGCGCGCAGGCTGAAGGCGGCGCGCCGCTTCGCGCTCACCGGCACCCCCATCGAGAATTCGCTCACCGAGCTGTGGTCCATTTTCCAGTGCATCATGCCGGGCTACCTGCCGCCCTACCGCAAATTCATGGGAAAATACAACCTTACGGCGGCGCCGGACAGCAGCGCATCCCGGGATGAAGCCCTCGCCGCCCTGGCCGCAAAGGTGAGGCCCTTTGTCTTGCGCCGCCTCAAGGAAGAGGTCCTGGCCGAACTGCCGCCGAAGATCGAACACCGCTACTACTCGGAACTGACCCGGGAACAGAAAAAAATCTACCTGGCCTACCTGGAGCGGTTGCGCGACGACACGCGCTTGACGCTGCAGGAGGGCGGCTACAACCGGGAGAGGATCAAGATCCTGGCCGGGCTGACCCGCCTGCGCCAGATCTGCTGCCACCCGGCGCTCTGCGTGGAAAACTACCGCGGCGAGAGCGCCAAGCTGCTGCAGCTTCAGGAGCTGTTGCCGGAAATCGTGGGCGGCGGCCACCGGGTTTTGCTTTTCTCCCAGTTCACGGAAATGCTGCAGCTGATCAAGAAGATGCTCGAGCAGGAGCGCTACCGCTACCTCTACCTGGACGGCGCGGTGAAGACAGGGGAGCGGCTTCAACTGGTGGAGCGTTTTAACGGCGGCGAAGGGGAGATCTTTTTAATCTCCCTCAAAGCCGGCGGCACCGGGCTGAACCTGACCGGCGCCGACGTGGTCATCCAGTATGATCTCTGGTGGAACCCCGCCGTGGAGCAGCAGGCGGCCGACCGGGCGCACCGCATCGGCCAGAAAAAGGTGGTGCAGGTGATCCGGATGCTGGCCAGGGATACCATCGAGGAGAAGATTTACGCCCTGCAGCAGCAGAAAAAGGAGCTGATCGACCGGGTGATCAAGCCCGGCGAGAGCTTCCTCTCCGCCATGAGCGAGGACGACATCCGGGAAATACTGGAGATCTGAACAGAGGGAAGCCGAAGGGGCGGCCGGTGCAAAGGCTGCACCAGCCGCCCCCTCTTTATTCAGCAGCTTCAGCCTTTAACTCTGGATCCGCATTTTCCGCCTCAACAGGATCGCTAGGCCCGCCATCGCTGCCAGGGCGGCACCGGTGATCAGGAAAAGCTGGAACCCTTTAGTTTCCGGCAGGGCTTTGCCGGGGGAGGCTGTAACTTTGCCAAAAACACCGAAGGTGCTGAAATCGGTTAATTCAGCCCAGATGTAATTTTCAGCCGTGTTCACTCCCTGGGGCGTCACCAGTTCCCAACCGCTCTCCGGAACATAGCGGTAGAGCTTCAGGTCTTTTTCTTTTACTCCCTTGGGGAGGTTCGCCGGATCATAATGGACCACGAGGCGCATGGTTGAACCGGCCAGGTTGTCGGTCCGTTCGATCCGCAGGAAGATTCCCGCAGGGCTCATCCCCTTTGGAGCTCCCTTGGCCTGATCGGCATCATAAAGGGTGACATCGATCTGCCCGCCGCTGATATCCTCGGAGGCGGTTATTTTAATGGAGACCTTGCCGCCGTGGAAATCAACCGTGGCTTCTCCATCGGTTGTCTCGATCCCGGTTTGCGAATCGGTCTTCTGATCATCATACTCCCAGAAGACAGCCTCCAGCGTCCGATGGCCGCTAAGTGTAAAGGTGTATTCGTCATCATCACTGATGATGGCGCCGCCTTCCATCCAGCAGACAAAGCGATAGCCGCTGTCTGGGATAGCACTGATCGTAACAGAGCCAGGCAAATAGGTGCCTTCACCTGTAACGGAGCCTCCGCCGCTCGCATTCAGGGTCAGGCTGTAATGGACTTCTATCAGCACCGTTCCGGAAACGCTGTTATAGTTGCGTGCAATGTTCGGATCATCCGGATCCCCTGGATAGAAGGTTACCGCTACAGTCTTGAGACCCGCCCCAGGAGCCTCATCGGGATCGTCAAATTCAAACTCGCCGGGGACAGAGGCGATGCCCATGGAGAGTGACGAGTCTGCCAGCGTCTCGCCGTAGAGTATCGGAGAGGCAAGAGGCCAGCTCAATATCGTTGGGTTGGCCTTTTGAATGGTCAGCGTGCCCGTGACAAATTCGATCTCGTAGTTATTGCTGGTCAAACCCGCCGGCCTGATGGAATACGAACCGGCGTTTACAGCCGTGACACCAACACCCTCAAAGCTCAAGGTGCCTCCCAGATCACTCGCGTCGTCATCGAACTTGAACCCTTCGTAACGTACCGTAAAGCCGCTGTAGGGTTGGCCATCGTAGACTTTGGTCTTATCCTCGGCAATAACCTTGAGGTTGGCCTTGTTAATCGTCAGCGTGCCGCTTTGGTAGCTGATATTGTAGTTGCTAGCTGTGGCCCCGGAAGGGGTAATGGTATAGGTCCCCACGTCCTCGCCTTCTTCGCGGCTGATGGTCAGGCCGCTGACCACGGCAGGCGTATCGTTCAGCTTTAAGCCGTCATAGCTCGCCGTGAAAGCCGGGTCGGCATCGCCATAGACCTTGCTCTTGTCATCGGCCGTGATGGTCAGCGGCGCCGGATTGATCGTCAGCGTGCCACTTTGGTAGCTGATATTGTAGTTGCTCGCCGTGGCCCCGGAAGGGGTAATGGTATAGGTCCCCACGTCCTCGCCTTCTTCGCGGCTGAAGGCCAGGCCGCTGACCACGGCAGGCGTGTCGTTCAGCTTTAAGCCGTCATAGCTCGCCGAAAAAGCCGGGTCGGGATCGCCGTAGACCTTGCTCTTGTCATCAGCCTTGATCGTCAGCGGCGCCGGTTCAATCGTCAGCACGCCGTTCACGAAGGTAATATCATAGTTACTCGCGGTGGCTCCATGGGGAATAATGGCGTAAGTCCCCACGTCCTCGCCCGACGCGCGGCTGAAGGTCAGGCCGCTGACCACGGCAGGCGTATCGTTCAGCTTTAAGCCGTCATAGCTCGCCGAAAAAGCCGGGTCGGGATCGCCATAAACCTTGCTCTTGTCATCAGCAGTGATCGTCAGCGGCGCCGGTTCGATCGTCAGCGTGCCGCTTTGGTAGCTGATATTGTAGTTGCTCGCCGTGGCCCCGGAAGGGGTAATGGTATAC
>JAAYGO010000121.1 GCA_012727685.1 Bacillota bacterium
CCTTCCGGGGGCGCCACCCTGGAAGATCTGCAGGAGGCCTACGCGGAGATTAACGACCGGCGCCCCTCGGTGAGGACCATCTACCGCCTCATCAGGCGCCTGAACCTCTTTTTTGATCCCCTTTGCTACGGCGAAACACCCGATCCGGGAGAAGCGCCGGCCGGAAAAGATGCGGAAGAAGTTATTGTTGGCGAGAAAGCCATCTGCGGCCGGAGGCGCGGCCATAAGACATATTATATTTATCGCGGTGAAATAGCTGAACAGTCGGCAGGCGTTCATGATGCCACCATGCTCCTGCTGGGCATGTATCCCCAGCTGCGGGGTGCGATGAAAAGCAGCATCGAGGCGGCCATGCAGAGCATCTTCCGCCAGACCCTGTCCGGTTTAAGCACCTTTGCCGGCATATTAAGCGATCTGGAGCAGATGGTCCATGTATCCGGCTCCTTTCCCGCCGATCCCGCGAAAAGCGAGGCCATGATCCGGGAAATACTGCGGGCCATCCGGGAGAGGAAAAGAGTGCGCCTCAGCTACCTGCGCACCTATGACGGCGCCGTCACGGAACGGGAGGTGGAGCCCCACGGCCTCCTCTGCCGCCTGAACAACTGGTACCTCACCGGCCGCTGCACTCAGCGCCGGCAGAGGCGCGTCTTTCTTCTGCTGAATATAAAGGAACTTGATGTGGTCGAGAACAGCTCTTACCGCATGCCCCCCGGCTTTTCACTAAAAGAAGCCTATAAGGATGTCTGGGGCACCTGGACCGATGAAGAATCGGGGGAGCTGGAAAGGGTGCGCCTTAAAGTCCGGGCCGGCCCCGCGGAGCGCTTCCAGCACAACCTCTTTCATGAAAGCCAGCAGACAAAAGAGCTGCCCGGCGGAGAGCTCGAAGTCATTTACCGCCTCACCGCGGCGCAGGAGATGATCCACTGGCTGATGAGCTGGGGCGACGCCGTGGAAGTGCTGGAGCCGGCCTGGCTAAGGGAACAGCTGATCAATAACCTTCAGGAAACGCTGCGCTATTACCGGCAAAAAGAATAACCACCAGCTTGTTCACTCTCTTCTAACTAACGATAAAATTCTACAATATGCTTGCGTGTGACATTATCATGTCACAATATTTTGCTATGATATTTCCACGGGCTCCCTATTTTGTCATCCTGAGTTCATTTTTTGTCATCCTGAGGGCGAAGCCCGAAGGATCTCAGGATTGGGCGTACTTATAATCATCATAATTAGAGAGGTGTTAAAAGATGAAGCGGCTGGCTGTTATTCTTATTATTTTATGCTTGCTGCTGCCAGGATGCGGCGGTCCCGATCCTGGACCAGATGGAGGGAATGACACTGAACCCCAGGCCTCCGGCGAAACCATAGACGTTGAAAAAGGGCTTTTTGATGTAACCGTCACCCTGCCGGCTTCAATGGTTGAATTGGAGGATGCCGAAACCATAACCGAAGAAGCCAGAGAAAAAGGGATCAAGGATGTGGTCATAAACAGCGACGGGTCGGTTACCTACAAGATGTCCCGGTCCGTCCACAAGCAGATGATGCAGGAGCTGCGGGAAAGTTTTAACCAGACTGCTTCTGACCTCAAAAGCGGCGGCGATTTTACATCCATCAGGGACATCAAATACAACCGGAATCTAACTTCCATTACCCTGGTGGTGGAGAGGGAAGCATTTGAAAACAGCCTGGACGGTTTTGCTGTCTTTGGCCTGGGCTTCGCGGCCATGTACTACCAGCTCTTTGACGGTGTTAAGGCCGAAAACATTAAGGTAACCATCAACATTGAAGACGAAGCCACGGGAGAGCTTATCCAGGCCATCGTTTACCCCGATGTTCTGGAAGAGATAGATCATTGAGCAGCTCCTCTGCTACTTTACCCGCAAGGGGCTGCCGCAGGCATCACTCAAGCATTTTGTCA
>JAAYGO010000177.1 GCA_012727685.1 Bacillota bacterium
ATGAGGTAAAAAAAAGAAAAAGGGGCCGCTCCAGGCTCTCTGGAACAGCTCCTGACATGAGTTCCAATACCTGCCTAAGTGGCGGCTTTTAAAGTCACAAATCTGGAACGACTTTTAGGTCAGCCCCCAGGGTGAGGGGGGCTGCATCTGGCTGACGCTTTTTCAGAACAGATGGCGGTGCGCGGGAATAAGATCGCCTTGCTATTTACGCCTGAACCCGGGAGGTAGGCACTAGTGGCGGAAAGTGAAAAGAACAGGGTTACCGTGAGGATTATGGGGGAAGAATATGCGATCCGGGGAAGCGCCTCTCCCGAGTCTATGCAAAGGGTCGCCAGTTACGTGGACGGCTTGATGGAAAAACTGGCGCAAAAAAACCGCCACATGAGCAAGCATAAAATTGCCGTCCTGGCGGCGATTAACCTGGCCGACGAACTGCTGCGCTACAAAGAGGGATTTCACCGCTACGCCGGCGATGATCACAGGGACAGGGGAGACGAGGATGAACTGGTTTGATTTTGTGCTGCTGGGTATAATGGTGATATATACAGTGGGCGGTTTCCGGCAAGGCCTGCTCAAGCAGTTCTTCAATCTCTTTGGCTTTCTGATCGCCCTGGTGCTGGCGTTTGCCGGCAGCAAATTTTTAAGCGGCGATCTTGCCGCCTACCTGAAACCGGAGCTGCTCGTCCCCTACCAGGAAGTGATCCACCTGCTGGGCGCCGAAACAGCGATGGAGCAGGTGCTGGAGCTGGTTGCCGGCGTGCTGGTTTTCATCGTTCTATTGGTTGTCTTGCTGCTTCTTTTCCGGCTGCTTTCGGGCGGCCTGAAGTGGTTCAATAAATTGCCGGTAATCGGCTTCTTCAACCGCCTGGGCGGAGCGCTTTTGGGCCTGCTGATCGGCGCCGTTTTCGCTTATGTGGTGATCAGCGTCATTTCGCTGGTGCCGGTGCGGGGGCTTATGGAAGCGGTGGCCGGATCATACCTTGCCGGGATGGCGGAGATGCACGGCGCCGCCGCTACCGCGTGGGTTAAGAGCGTGCTCCTGGAGTACTACCTCAATACGGTGCAGAACGGCGGAGTGCTTCCCTAAAGATGGGGCGAGTGGAGCTCCGCTCGGCCACCCATTTTCAGAATAACTTTAGGAATTTGGTAGGATTTAAAAATGGAAAACTGGGAAGTTGCGGCAGCCCTGGAACGGATGGCGGGGCTGCTGGCGTTAAAGGGTGAAAACGATTACAAGGTGCGGGCTTACAGCCACGCCGCCCGGCAGGTTATCCGCTGCACCGAGCCTTTAAGCAAGCTGATTGCCGCAGGGAGGCTGCGCCAGCTTCCCGGCATCGGTGAAGCGCTGGAGGCAAAGATCGAGGAGCTGGTCAGCACCGGGCGAAGCTCCTTCCTCGCCAGGCTCGAGGCGGAAGTGCCCTCGGAGCTGCTTGCCCTCTTTACCATCCCGGGCATCGGCTATAAAACGGCAGCCACCCTGGTGCAGGGTTTGCAGCTCGGCAACCTGGCACAGCTCGAAGAGGCGGTCCGCGATGGGCGGGTGGAGCAACTGCCCGGCCTGGGGCCGGCGGTGGCCCGTAGTATTTTGCGCTTCTTTGATGAACGCCGCGCCGGACCGGCGCGCTTTCACCGCGGCGTGGCGGTGCCGCTGGCCGAAAAAACGGTTGCGTTTATCAAGAAGCTAAGCGGTGTAAAAAAGGTTGAGGCTGCCGGGGCTTACCGGCGAGGCGTGGAGATGGTGGCGGAAATGCCGCTGCTGGTGGCCCTCGATGAGCCCGCCGCCGGTGCCAAAATCAAAGAGGCGCTCTGGGATTTGCCGGGATTAACGGCGCTGGTCCCGGCGGGAGAAGATATAATTTTAGAAAACGTAACCGGCTTGCCGGTGCGCCTGATCTTTACCGCCAAGGCTGCGTTTCCCACCAGCCTCGCCGCGCTGACCGGTTCGCAGCAGCACTGGGCCGGACTGGTGGAGAGCGCCCGGCAGAGCGGCTTTACCTTAACCGGGGGCGGGCTCTGGCAAAACGGCAGCGCCCTAAGACTGGAGGATGAGAGAGCCCTTTACCGCGCCTTAAAGCTGGAATACGTTCCGCCGGAGCTGCGCGAAGGGGCAGGAGAGCTGGCAGAGGCCGCGGCCGGGAAACTGCCGCCGCTGCTTGAGCAAAAACAGATCCGCGGCGATCTGCACCTGCACAGCGATTGGAGCGACGGCAGCGCCTCCATCGAGGCCCTGGTCCAGGAGGCGGAGGCCCTGGGTTACGAATATATGGCGGTGACCGATCACTCCCCGTCGTTAAAGATCGCCGGGGGACTCGCCGTGGAGCGGCTGCTGGAACAGATTGAAGCCATCAGGCGACTCAACGAGGCGAAGTCCGGCGGCTGCGTCATCCTGGCCGGTGCGGAAGTGGACATCCTCCCTGACGGCTCCCTGGATCTGCCCGACTGGATCCTGGAACGCCTCGACGTGGTCATCGCTTCCGTGCACAGCCACTTCCGGCAGGACCGGGAGACCATGACCAGCCGGATCTGCCGGGCCATGGAGCATCCACTCGTGCATATGATCGGGCACCCCACGGGAAGGCTGCTCGGCAGCAGGGGCGGCTACGAGATTGACGTGGAAAAACTGATCAACTGCGCTGCGGCCACGGGCACGATCTTCGAGATCAACTCCTCGCCGCAGCGGCTCGATCTGCCGGCGGCATACCTGCGCCCGGCCCGTGACGCCGGGGTAAAAATATGCGTGAACACCGACGCGCACAGCACCGTCACCATGGCGGACATGAGCTTCGGCGTTACCGCAGCCCGGCGCGGCCGGCTGGCAGCGGGGGATCTGATCAATACCCTGCCGCTGGCGGAGCTGCGGGCGGTTTTACAGCAAAAACGCCGGAGGGAGAGGTGAGAAGTGAGAAGTTAGAGGTGAGATTGCCGCAGGCGCTTTAAACCTTAGCCCGAATAACATGGTCTATTTTTCTCACTTCCAACATCTCACTTCTCACCTCTCGTAAGCCATGCTACAGGCCTTGGCTTTTTTTCATTCCCTGATTGTGCTCTCGTTTGGATGTAGGCATGGAGGTCAACTTGCAAAGCTGTCGCTCTTTTCATTCATCAGTTTGTATTGTGTTGCTGTATGGGCTGGAATAGCGCATGAATCTTTAATCTACCAGTGGAGAGGCCGGGTCAAATGATCATTACTGAAAGAGAAATCAAGGTCCTGGAGTTCGACGCCATCCGGGAGAGGCTGGCCGCCCTGGCGTCGACACCGATGGGGCGGCAGCGAGCCCTTGAACTAATGCCGCTAGCGGACGCGGCAGCAGTGGAGCAGCTCTTGCGCGAAACCGGCGAAGGGCGCCTGCTCCATGCCCGGGGCGTTTTTTCACCCCCATCCATGGCCGATATTGAACCCTACGTGCTGCGGGCGGACAAGGGAGGCATTTTAAGCGGGGCTGAACTGGCCGCCGTAGCCCTTTTCTTAAAAGGGGCGCGCCGCTGGCAGCAGTTGATGAAAAGCGAGGAGAACCGGGAGCTTTACCCGCTGCTGGCCGGTTTGGTGGCCAGGCTGAACGGCTGCCCGGGGTTGCTGCGCGACCTGGAGCGCGCCATCGACCCGGAGGGTGCGGTTCTGGACAGTGCCTCCCCGCTGCTGGCCTCGCTGCGCCGTCAGCAGCGGATCATCCAGGAACAGATCAAGGAAAAGCTCGATTCCTATTTGCGCAGCAGCCATTTCCGGCGCTACCTGCAGGAGCCGCTTATCACCATCCGCAACGGGCGCTATGTGCTGCCGGTCAAGCAGGAATACCGGCAGCAGGTGGAAGGGGTGCTGCACGATCAATCTTCCAGCGGGGCTACGCTGTTTATCGAGCCGCTGCCGGTGGTGCAACTGCAAAATCAGCTCACCACGGTCACCAACCGGGCCGAGCGGGAGATCGAGCGCATCTTGAGCGAGTTGAGCGTCAAGACGGCAGCCCTGCGGGAAGAGCTGCTGCAGGACCGCGCCATCTTGACCGGACTGGATCTGATCGCCGCCCGCGGCCGACTGAGCCTGGAGCAGCAGGCCATTGCCCCGGAAATATTAAGGGAGGGGAAAAGGCGCCTGCGCCTGGTCCAGATGCGCCACCCGCTCCTCACCGGGAAGGTGGTGCCGCTGAATTTATCCCTCGGTGACGGCCACCGCGTGCTGGTGATCACGGGGCCCAATACCGGCGGGAAGACGGTGGCCTTGAAAACAATCGGGCTCTGCGCGATCATGGTCCAGAGCGGGCTGCATATTCCCGCCGGCGAGGAAACCGCCCTCTCCGTGTTCGATCAGATCAGGGCCGATATCGGCGACGAACAGAGCATCGCCCAGTCCCTGAGCACTTTTTCCGGCCACATGAAAAATATTGTTTCGATCCTGGCGGCAGCCTGCCCCTCATCCCTGGTCCTCTTTGACGAAATCGGGGCGGGGACCGATCCCTCGGAGGGGGCAGCCCTGGCCATGGCCATCCTGGCGGAGCTCTTTGCCGCCGGCGCCCTGGTCGTGGCCACCACCCACATGAATGAGCTGAAGCTGTTCGCCCAGGTGCAGGAGGGGGCGCAGAACGCGGCCATGGAATTCGACCCGGAAACCCTGGCGCCCACCTACCGCCTTTTGCAGGGTGTACCCGGGCAGAGCAATGCCTTTGTGATCGCCGCGCGGCTCGGGCTGCCTGCGGCCGTGCTCGAGCAGGCCCGCTCCTTCCTCCGGCAGGAGCACGGCAATATGGAAAAGATGATCGCCAGCCTGGTCGAGGATCAGCGCCGCCTGGAGCAGGACAGCCGTGAGGCGGCCCGCGACCGGGCCCGGGCACTGGCGCTGCGGCGGCAAATGGAAGAGGAAAAAGAGAAGCTCGAGCTTAAACGGGAAGAGATTCTCCGGCAGGCGCGGGAAGAGGCCCGCCACCTGCTGCGCCACACCAAGGCAACGGTGGATAAGCTGATCCGGGAGCTGCAGGAGCTGAGAAAGGCCGGCACCGGCAACGGTGAAGTGCTGGCGCAGGCTGAAGAGCTGCGCCGGGAGCTGCATGCCCTGCGCCGCGAAACGGAACAGGGGCTGGAATCAAAGGAGGAGTTGCCGCCGCCGGAGCTGGAACTGGCTCCCGGTAAAGCGGTCTTCGTGCAGAGCCTTAAGCAGGAGGGGGAGATCATCTCCTGCTCGGACGACGGCGCGCTGGTACAGATCGGGGCCATGAAGGTCCACGTGCCCCGGCAGGATCTGCGCCTCCTGCGCGTCCCTGAAGGCCGGGAAAAACCCCCTGCCGGCGGCTATACCATGCAAAAGAGCCGGGCCGTGCGCCCCGAAGTGGACCTGCGCGGCATGACCGTGGAGGAGGCGGTGCCGGCCGTGGAAAAACTTTTCGACGACGCCCTCTGGGCCGGCCTTTCCCGGGTTACCCTGATCCACGGCCGGGGAACGGGTAAGCTCATGCAGGGGCTGCACGCCTACCTGCAGGGCCACCCCCTCGTCAAATCATTCCGCCTCGGCCAGCCCGGCGAAGGCGGCACCGGCGTCACCATTGTTGAACTCAAGTCTAAATGATTAGTACCGGGGCAGGGTGAGGGGGCTGAATCCGGCTCCCGCATTTTAAAGAGCAGCAAGGCAAAAGGGGCAGGCCTGCAAGTGCAGGCCCGCCCCTCGCTTTTACCGGGGAACGCAGTTTTTATATTAACGGACGAACGTCCATAACGGAACCCATAAACCGGGCAGCAACGAGCGTCCCTCCGCTCCTTCGTTTCTGCCGTCCAGAAGTTGCTTTAGATAAGACAGGAATCCAGGCAGGCTATTTGTATTACCTCCACTGCCACCAATACCATTTTCTTCTACCTTAAATTTGGCGATCAGGTTTAAATTTCTGTTGAGGTTATTGAGCGTGATGGTCGACTGGGTGGGGTTGCCGTGAACGTCTCCTTCCCATCTATCAAATACATATCCAGATCCAGGGATGGGTTCTGCTTTTATGGTTACCGGAGTCCCAGCCGGAAGAGATATCACGGTACCGGACGAAACAGTCCCGATACCAGAAACTTCAAACTGACCGGCATTGTCGGGTTCTGACGTTACTTTGATTGTGTACTCTTCTGGCGGCGGGGGATCTATCCTTATCGTTACCGTTGCCGGATCGACCGTGCCTTTCTTTTCGAGGATGGCATGAAGGGTGTAGGTATAGGTCTTGCCCGGTTCAACGTGGGAATCGGTATAGCTGCGGCTGTCGGAACCGAGCGTAACACCGCTTTCGGAGCCGTCAACCTCCCGGTAAAGCAAGAATTCTTCGACCTCTGAGCCGCTGTATTTCCAGGTCAGTTTAATCCCTTCGGGAACCAGCTCGGCCTTGAAATCCTTTATGGTCCCGGTGTATTCGGTGTGAATATCGCAAACTTCATCGGGCGCCCTTTCGGAAGCGTCCGCCGGTTTCCGCCCGGCGCCGCGCTTCCAGCGGCCGTCGGTGGTGATAAACTCGGGGCGGTTAAAGAAATACTCTTCGTCAACCTGGTCGCGCGGGCAGAACTCGTTGGCGATCTTGCCGGAAGCTTCGCAGATTTCGAGCTCGATATGCATATCGCATTCCGTGCGCGGCACATGGTTGGCCAGGAAATAATCGGTACGCGTCGCCTCGGCATCACGGCACTCGTCCGTGGGCAGAAGGCCCGATTTCGAACAGACTGTGACCCGCACGATCCCTTCAGGCGCCGGTTTGAATTCTTCCGCCGGCACCTTTTCGTAGACCTTGCTAAAGACGTCGCGCAGGCATGAGGTGGTGTAGTTCCAGCCGTTGACGATCCGTCCCATGGTTTTGATATCGTAGCCCATCCAGAGGGAGGCAACCAGGTTTGGCGTATAGGCCATCAGGTAAGCGTCAAAAAATTCATCGGTGGTGCCGGTTTTTGCCGCCATGGGGCGCGGGCTTTGCAGCCCCCGGGCGGTAGTGTTGCGCACTACTTCCTGGAGAATGCTGTTGATTAAAAAGGCCGTTTGCTCGGAGATCACCTGTTCCGGGTTGAGCTTGTGCTCGTAAATAATATTTCCTTCCCGGTCTTCGATCCGCGTCACCGTGTACTGGTCTATCTTTAACCCGTCCGTGGCAAACACGGCAAAAGCCTGGGCCATATCCAGGGCCGTTACTTCGCAGGCTCCGAGGGTCCAACTGGGCTGGGCTTCAGCCGGGTTGAGGGTTGAAAGACCCATCCGCCGGGCGTACTCCGCCCCTTTTTCCGGCCCAACCGCCAGGTAGGTGCGGACAGCCGGTATGTTCAGGGAGTGGGAGAGCCCCGTGCGCACGGTAACCAGGCCCTGGAACGCCCCGCTGTAGTTTTCCGGGTACCAGGTCGGGTTCGCTTCGACGATCATCGGGGAGTCGTCCAGGGTGGCTCCCGCTCCGGCCAGCGTCCCTTCTTCAAAGGCCGGGGCATAGGCAATCAGGGGCTTGATCGCCGATCCGGGCTGCCTTTCACTTAAGAAGCGCAGGTTCTTGTTGTTGGGGCCGTATGCCCGGCCACCGCCTAAAGCCATGATGGCTCCTGTTTGCGGATCAGCCAAAACCAGGGCGGCCTGGGGTTGCGGGACGCCGTTTTCTTCATCAATATACGCGTCGGGGTAGTCCGCGGGCAGTTCGCCGTTGTTGGCGAGGAAAGCCTCCCACAGCTTTTCCATGTTTATATAGATAGTGGTCGGGTAATGCTCCGCCTTGTTCATTACCGCTTCCACGTGGCTTTGAAGTTCCGTGTCCAGGGTGGTATAGATGCGCAAGCCGCCGTTATAGATGGCATTGTATGCTTCGTCCTTATTGCCGTATTCAGGCATGGCGGAGAGGATTTCAATCAGTTCGTGGTGCACCACGTAGTCGACAAAATACGGATAGGGGTATTCCGGGTTCGGCGGTTCCGCGTAAACAATATGCTTGTTTACGGCGGCCTCGTATTCGGCTTCGCTGATAAAGCCGAGCCGCTTCATGTTATTGAGGGCCAGCTTTGCCCGCGCCTCCGCTTCTTCCTTGTTGATAAAGGGGTTGTAATACTCAGGAGCGCGCAGCAGCGCCGCCAGCAGGGCTGCCTCGGCAATGGTAATTTCACCTACACTTTTGTTGAAGTAGGTTTGGGAGGCGGTTTCAACGCCGTAGGCGCCGTTGCCGAAATACATCCGGTTCAAATACATCTCCAGGATTTCATCTTTCGAAAACTGCTGTTCCAACTGCACGGCCAGCCAGATCTCCTGGACCTTGCGCTTAATGCTTTTTTCCTGGGTCAGGTAGGAGTGCTGCACCAGCTCCTGGGTGAGCGTGGTTGCGCCCTGCGAAAAACTTTTCGTGCGCAGGTTGACATAGAGAGCCCGCATGAAGCCGATGATATCAAAGCCGAAGTGCTTCTCAAAGCGCTCGTCTTCTAGGGCGATGACCGCCTTTTGCATATGATCGGGTATTTCCGAAAGGGGGATGTAGAGGCGGTTTTGTTCGGCGTGCAGCGCCGTAACCTCGTTGCCCAGGTTGTCGTAAAGGATCGACGTTTCCACCGTTTTCAGCAAATCTACATCAAGCGCCGGGCAGTCCCGGAGGTAATAGGCAACCAGGCCGGCCGCCGAAGCGGCGCCGGCCAGGATCAAAACAACAAGTAAAATGAATATAATCGTAAGAGGTTTTGCAATATTTCTTTTATTTTTCCCCCCGCGGGATGATCCGTCTGTTTTTTTCGGGTTCCCTTTATGCCGGTCCGGGGGTACCGTTTTAGCTGCCATTGATAAGCGCGCCTCCTCTTAAAGACAAGCTGCTATCGTAAACATTTATTATAGATATTATAGCACACTCCAGGTAAGGTCAAAACTTAAAATAGTTTTTAATTTCTTTAACAACGCGAGCCTGGAACCGGGCTAGCCGGCACTGAAAAAAACGCAGCCGCGAGTGCGGGAAAAGAGTTGTTGACTTCACCGTTGAAGATGTTCAATAATATAGTTAACGAAAGGATTGATGCTGGAACCGGCGCCAGCGGCTAACTGCCGGGGGCGCTGTGCTAATTCTGTTGCCCGCACGAACTGATTTCCCCGCTAAAAAGGAGTTAATCGTCATGCATTTTAGACTGATTGCCGAAAACGAGTCGGCTCGCCTGGATGATTTTTTGAGAAGCACCCCGAACGGCCATATTTTTCAATCTTACTGCTGGGGTGAAGTAAAAAAAACGGAATGGCAGCCGCTGCGCCTAATCGGTGAAACCGAGTCCGGCGAGATCGTTGCCGCGGCGACCGTGTTGAAACGGAGGATACCGGCGCTTCGAAAAAGTTTCTTTTACCTGCCCCGCGGGCCGATTTTAAAGGACTGGTCCAACCGCGAGCACTTCACCCGCTTAATGGATTTTCTGAAAAGTTTGGCTGCGGAGCACAAGGCTATTTTTATCAAAATCGATCCCTGCATCAGGGAGAGCGAATTCGAACCAGTCCGCCTGCTGGCGGAAGCCGGTTTTCGCCGGGTAGGGATGGATCATGGATTCGGCGGCCTGCAGCCGCGCTATACTTTCCGTCTCGATATAAGCAAGGATCTCGATGGGATCATGAGCGCCTTTAACCATAAGCTGAGATACAAGATCCGCTTTGCCTACAAGAAAGGGATCACCTTTGTCCGCCCCGGCAGGGAAGAGGGGCTGAAAGGATTTATGAAAATCATGCAGGAAACCGCGGACCGCGGTGAATTCGTGATCAGGGAGCCCTTTTATTATGACCGGGTTTACCAGAACCTGGCGCCCCAGGGTTCTGCTGTTTATATCCTCGGTTATTACCAGGGCGAACTGATTACCGCGGCGCTCGCTTTTGCTTTCGGCGATAAAGCCTGGGGCATGTACAGCGGGCAGGCCAACGTTTACCGCAATATTTATGCTTACCATGCCCTGATCTGGGAACAGATCAAGTGGGCTAAAGAAAGGGGCGCCAACTGCTTTGATTTTTACGGTGTGCCCGGCGAAGTGGATGAAAGCCATCCCCTGTATGGGATCTATCATTTCAAGAAAAGCTTCGGCGGCGAGCTGTATACCTTTGTCGGCGAAATGGACCTGGTTCTATCTCCCTTTTACTACTTCTTCTGGACCCGCCTCTTCCCCCTCTACCGCAACCTTCTCCTTTGGGTTACCAGAATGCTCAGGCGCGGGCGGCGCAGCACGGCCGGCGAAGGGTCCAGCCCTCTCTCCATGACTTCATAAGAAATCCTGCTTTGGAGAAATTGCAGGGGTAGACCGGAGCTGTTCAGGTCTGCCCCTTTTTTACTACGACCTCCTGGCAATCACCCGGCTATAAAATGCTAGAAGTGTAGTTTTCGGCAGTTCACTTCTCCCATATTTTAACTTTTCCGTAGCATATTTCCTGTTAATTATGGTGAATTAATCCATTCTACAGAAAATTTAAATTAAAATTTAAAAAAAGTCTATTATAATTTGTTTGGATAGGATAAAATATTATTAAAGTAAAAAATAATCTTGCGGATGCAAGAAACTGGAGGCTGAGATGACGTCATGGAGCAAAGCTCGGTCATGGAATTGCAGGGGCTGGCAGCGGAGCTGCAACCGTTCTTTTACCCGGAATCGGTGGCCGTGATCGGGGCAAGCCGGAATCGGTATAAGCCAAGCGGCATTCCTCTCCATCTCTTTTCCATGTTCGGTTACCGGGGCGAGCTATACCCGGTCAATCCCAAGCATGAAGATGTGTGCGGGTTGAAATGTTATGCTTCTGTCCTGGAGATTCCCGGCAAAGTGGATCTGGCCATTATTAGCGTGCCCGCCGCACAAACCATGAAAGTATTGGAAGAGTGCGCCGCCAAGGGGATTAAGGCCGCCATTATTTTTAGCTCCGGTTTTGCCGAGGTCGGTGAAGAGGGGCGGCAGCAGCAGAAAAAGATGCAAAAAATTGCGCAAAAAACGGGTATGCGCATTCTCGGCCCCAACTGCCTCGGCTTATTGAATTATTATAACGGAAATACAGCCAGTTTTTTATACCAGCAGAAACCGGAAGAGCTGGTCTACCCCCACACCCTTTCCTTTATAACGCAGAGCGGGGGCATGGGGGGTATCATCTACCAGATGATGCTCCAGTACTCGGTTGGTTTTAACTATTTGGTCAGCACAGGCAACGAAGCAGACCTCAGTTTTGCCGAAATCCTCAGTTACCTGGCGGAAAGAGACGAGGTCGGCCTGATCGGCGGTTTTTTGGAAGGCTTGCATAAGGACGGGCGCCTCTTCATGGATGCCTGCGACCGGGCCCTCAGGAGGCGGAAGCTGGTGACCATGCTGAAAGTGGGACGCAACCCTGCCGCCGCAGCGGCCGCCTCTTCCCATACCGGGGCGATGGTCGGTGAAGACCGGGTTTACGACGGCCTTTTCAAGCAGTATGGCGTGGTGCGGGCCGATGAGGTCGAACAGATGAACGCGCTGATTACCATTCACGCCGCCGGGCGTATACCGGAGGGGAAAAGGATCGGGGTGATCAGCGTTTCCGGGGGCGGGGGCGTCGTGGTTGCCGATAAATGCTTCCAGTTTGGCTTAGAGCTGGCCTCATTTTCCGAGCGGACGGAAACGGCTCTGCACGCCTTTTTCCCGTCCTTTGGCTCGGTCCGGAACCCCGTCGATTTAACTTCGGCCTTGCTGCTGCAAGCGGATCTCTTCGAGCGGGCGATCAGCACGGTCATGGCAGACCCGGCGGTCGATGTGGGCGTCATCTTTTATAACCTTGAGGTGCCCAGCCCGGCGGCAACGGCGAAAATTGCTGCCGCCTATCGCCAGTTGCCAAAACCGCTGGTCCTTTTTTCCTGGCCGTCATGCCTGGATTTAGCTGTAGAGGCAAAGAAAGAGTTAATCCAGGCCGGCGTGCCGGTCATCGAAAACATCTCCAGCGGCCTCTGGGCCATCGCCGCCCTGGCGGACTGGAAGAGGAAAGTGGAACTGTGGCAGCCTTTCCCCTGCTATACCCCGGGGCGCAGGCGTGAAGCAGCGCTGCAGATACTGCGGCAGTATGGCGCCGGCCGCGCCCTTCCCGGCGCGCAAGCCAAGAAAATCCTCCAGATTTACGATATCCCGGTTGCCAGGGAGCACCTGGCCCGCAGCGCCGAAGAAGCGGCCGACGCGGCGGCGGAGCTCGGCTACCCGGTCGTTTTAAAAGTTAATTCCCCGGACATTCTCCATAAGAGCGATGCCGGCGGAGTCCTGTTAAACCTGGCCGATGAGGCGGCGGTCAGGGAAGGTTTTTCACAGATCATGGAGAACGCTGCCCGCTACAAGCCGGAGGCGGCTATCGACGGGATCCTGGTCCAGGAGATGCTAAAACCCGGCCTGGAGGTAATGATCGGCTTTAAGCAGGACCCGATCTTTGGTCCCGCTGTTTTATTCGGCCTGGGCGGCGTCTTCGTGGAGATATTTGATGATGTGGCGGTGCGGGTGGCCCCCTTGCGCGAGCAGGATGCCGTGGCCATGCTTGAAGAAATCAGGACCAGGGCGCTCCTCGAAGGGGTGAGGGGCATGGCTCCCCGGGACCGGGATGCCCTGGTCTCCATCCTCATGAAGATCTCCCGCCTCTCCCTTGAGCTGCGGAGCGCGATCAAGGAAATGGATATTAATCCCCTCATTGTCTATGAGTCCGGCGCGGGCGCTGTTGCCGCCGATGCCCTGATCATCCCCGCCGGGAAGCGCAGCCAATCGCCGCATTAAATGGCCGTAATTGCAGGGATACTCTATCAAGCATTCTAAAAAAAAGGGGTTTCGTTTTTAAACCGGGGACTGTCCCAAAAACCGGCAGGGACAGTCCCATTCTTTCACACCCTCGCCCCGGCGCGGAGCCGGGGCTGAACCTGCATAGTAAGGCGGAGATCTGGGCAAGGATATAATACCTAACAATGTTCAGAGCAAAAGGAGGTTTTTCCATGCGGGCTACCATGCGCCAAGTTGGCAAAGCGGAGTTTATGGCCCTGTTCCACCACTACCAGGCGGAGACACTCTGCGCCAAAAAGCTGCAGAGCTATGCCAGCCAGGTCCAGGATTCCCGGTTAAAGAGCCTGATCTCTGAAATGAGCAACCAGTGCCAGGAGCGCTCCCAGTGGCTTTCGTCAACCTTAAGTGAAGCCGGCGGTTCGCAGTTTATCAGCTCGTAATCCCGTATTGATCAACACTAATTGAAAAGGTGGTTCAGAAATGATGCCGCAACAGTTGACCGATAAAGAGATTGCCGGAGACATCCTGGCGGGCACCAAGCTCTCCGCCAGCAGCTACCTGCAGGCGGTCCTTGAAGCCCAGGATCCGAGCATCCGGCAAACCTTTAAAGACTATCAAGATCAATGCCTGGAGCAGCATGAAAAAATTTTCCGCTATATGCAGGACCAGGGCTGGTACAAGGTCCCCATGAACCAGGAACCATGAACTAAACCCCTTCAAAATGCTCCGTGCAGTGGCCTGATCCTTTCACAGGGTCGGGCCACTGTGCATTGTTGCCGCACTGATCCGGCTGGCTTAGTTGGAGGGCATTTGCCCCTTACAAGGCTGTGGGAGTATGTTATAATGATAGTCCGGAGGGATGGCTGTGCGTGGCTTTAGCTTTAAGCCGCTCGATTTTGTGATCGCCGCCGTCCTGCTCGCTGCCGGACTGGTCGGCCTATGGTACAACCTCGGCAGGGGCGGGATGCCGGAGCAAAAATATGCGGTGGTTTATGTGGACAATAAACCGGTCGCCGAACTCTCCCTGGCAGAAAGTGACCGGTATGCATATACGATTCATTTTGGCGCAGAGAGGCAGCATGAGGCGACCCTTGAAATAGAGGGAGGGCGCGTGCGCATGCTGCCCCTGGATGAGTCCCTCTGCCCCCGGGGTATCTGTTCCCACACGGGCTGGATCAGCCACCATTACGAGAGCATCGTCTGCCTGCCGAACCGGATCATGGTGGTATTCGCCCAATCGCCGGCTGATCCGGACCGGATCGACGTGGTTACGTATTAATGTCGTTTCGTGTATTGTTGACAATGATATTGATCGTCTATATAATTGTTGTAGTTTTTTTAGGGAGTCTTGGCCATGCACATTTTTTTACCCGAAGTGAAAGCCAGGCACGGTGAAGTAATCGATTACTTCTTTGAGGGGCCGGTTCCGGAAAGCTATGGCCCGGAAGTGGCGGGAAACGGCACCCTCCAGTTAAAGGTTTCCGTCCGCAGCAGCGGTGCGAAAATTATCGTCAGCGGCACCCTCGAAGCTGAAGTTGACGCCCTGTGCAGCCGCTGTGTAAAGCCATTCAGGCAGCGCTTCACCTCCGATTTCCAGGAAACTTTTACCGTGGTACCGAGCAGTGCGGAGCCCGAGGATCCGGTGCAGGCCGCGGTGGAGACCGCAAACGAGCTGACGGTAACCGGCGATTATCTTTACCTGGACGAGTTTTTACGCCAGATTTTTATCCTGGCCCAGCAGTTCAATCCGCTTTGCAAGGCCGATTGCCTGGGGCTATGTCCCGGTTGCGGTGCCGATCTGAACAACGAGCCCTGCCGCTGTTCTGCCGAACCGGAGATCGATGCAAGATTAATCAAGCTCAAGGAATTCCATTCCCGCGGCTAATTGCGAAGGAGGTTACACAGATGGCGGTTCCCAAGCAAAGAACTTCCAGTACCAGGCGTGACAAGCGCCGTACCCATTGGAAATTAGCCGCTCCCGCGCTGGTACCATGCCCACAGTGTCATGAACTCAAACCGCAGCACCGGGTTTGTTTAAAGTGCGGCTATTACAAGAACCGGGAAGTTGTTAAAGTGGAATAGTTCTCCTGGTGCGGCTTACAATGCGCCCCTTTTTCCTCTCGAAAAGGGGCGCATTGTCTATAAGTGACCGGAATTGATCGATAAGGGAAGTGAATAATAGATATGATACGGGTAGCGGTAGATGCAATGGGCGGAGACTTCGCCCCTGATGAAATTGTCCGCGGCGCAGTGGAAGCCATCTCGGCCAGGGACGATCTTGAGCTCTATCTGGTCGGGCGGGAGGAGCGAATCAAGCAATCGCTGGCGGGGCTTGACTATCCAGCCGGCAGGGTTGCGATCGTCAACGCCCCGGAAGTAATTGAAGGCACGGATGACCCGGGCCTGGCGATCCGGCGCAAAAAAGATTCTTCCATGGTGCAGGCGCTGCAAATGGTGCGCCGCGGCGAGGCCGATGCGGCCGTCAGCGCCGGCAATACGGGGGCGCTGATGGGCGGCGGGTTGCTGTTCCTGGGGCGCCTGGGCCAAATCAGCAGGCCGGCGCTGCTGGTGGTGCTGCCCGGTTTCAGCGGGGCGCCGTTCGTGCTGCTCGATGCGGGGGCGAACATGGATGCCCGGCCGGAGCAGCTAGTGCAATATGCCCATATGGGCCGGATTTACGCCCAGCAGCTCCTCGGCATCGCCAGGCCGCGGACAGCCCTTTTAAATGTGGGGACCGAACCGCAGAAAGGCAATCAACAGGTTAAAAAAGCATATGCTTTATTTGCGGAACATGTGCCGCACTTTTGCGGCAATATCGAGGGGACCGGCCTCTTCTTTAACGCCGCAGACGTGGTCGTCTGCGACGGGTTTGTGGGCAATATCGTGCTCAAGCTTACAGAAGGGCTCTCGCGGGGCCTCCTGCAGTCCCTTAAGGAGGAATTTACCGCTTCGGCTCGCTACCGCGCCGGCGCCCTTCTTTTAAAACCGGCCCTTTACCGGCTGCGCGATAAATTTGACGACACCGCGTACGGGGGAGCGCCCCTGGTCGGGGTCAACGGGCTTTGCATTAAATGTCACGGTTCGTCTAAGGCCAGGAGCATTGAACAGGCTTTGTTGAAACAGGTTTACCCCTTTGTGAAGAACCGGGTTTTGGCCTTGTTTGAAGAGGCCCTGCTCCATATGCCGTCTTCCAAGAAGGAAGCAGATTAAGTCGATGTCAGCACGGCCAATGGCGGGAGGCCCGGGCCTGCGAGGCGCTGGTGGAGGGCGCTATTGACCAATTGAAGAAGATTGATATACTAATTAATAGCCTCAGCCACTAGAGCGATCAGTATAGATAGAAGAGCCTTCTTGCCCTATCTTGAAAGGAGGTGAACGAAGTGAACATTCAGGATAAAGTCAAGTCGATTGTGGCGGAACAGCTTGAAATCGATATTGACAGCTTAACCATGGAAACCACTTTCGAGGAGATTGACGCCGACTCGCTGGATATCGTCGAGTTGGTGATGGCCCTGGAGGAGGAATTCGAACTGGAAATATCCGACCAGGAAATTGAGAATATCAAAACCGTGGGCGATATAGTGAAGTATATCGAGCCCAGGATTTAATTAAAAGCAGGGGTGACCATTCCATTAATCCAATTTGGTCGAGCTGTGGCGCTAAAATGTGGCGGGATGCCGGGCGGGCCCTTGACGAAGCGGGTCGGTACGACGGTGCTGTGCTGGCCGGTCCGGGAATCGACGGTATTCAGAGCCTGGAGCAGCATCTGTAGCTATTATGGTAAGAAAGGGCCCCGGCGGATCAGCCCTTTTTTTATTCCGGTATTGATCGCCAACGGGGCTTCGGGCTAAAGCCGATCCTGCCTGCTGCTCCCGATCCGGAAGGGAGGGGAGCCCGGCCGGGCATGCGCAACGCGCTGCAGCACCAGACCATCCTGGTGACCGGAGGGCCTATTTCATCGAGCCGAAAAAAGGGGTAGGGGTATGAGCTGGCCGGAACTGGTGGAGCAGTTCATAAAAACAGTGCAGTGGGAAATCAAAGATCGCAGCCTCTATGAGCAGGCCTTGACGCATTCTTCCTATGCGCACGAGAAGGGAAATCGCCACCGGCATAACGAGAGGTTGGAATTTTTAGGGGACGCCGTCCTTGAACTGATTATCAGCGATTATCTTTATTTTACATACTCTCAGTTGCCGGAAGGGAAGCTGACGCGCCTGCGCGCGGAGCTGGTATGCGAGGCTTCCCTGGCGAGGCTGGCTTATATCATTGGCCTGGGCCGTTTTTTACGCCTGGGAAAAGGCGAAGCAGCATGGGGCGGTAGCAGCCGCCCTTCTTTGCTTGCCGATGCCCTGGAGGCCCTCATCGGAGCCCTCTACCTTGACCTTGGCTTTGAGCAATGCCGGGAATATGTGCTCAAGCTTTACCGGCCGGTGCTGCAGGACTTGCAGCAGGGGGTGCTGCAGCAAGACTATAAGACGATCCTCCAGGAACTGATACAGGCACGATATGCTGTCACCCCCGAATACAGGATTGTCCTGGAAAGCGGTCCCGATCATGACAAGACCTTTGAGGCAGTAGTGTTGATCAAGCAAAAGGCAGCCGGACGGGGCCGGGGGCGCAGTAAAAAAGAGGCTGAGCAGGCGGCGGCCAAAGAGGCCTGGAACGCACTGCTCGCCGCAGATGATGCGAAAAGTGCCGAAACGGGAGCGGACAAATGTATTTAAAAAGAATGGAGCTATTCGGCTTTAAGTCCTTTGCCGAAAAGACGGAACTGCACTTTACCCCGGGCATAGTGGCGATCATCGGTCCGAACGGGTGCGGCAAGAGCAACCTGGTTGATGCCGTGCGCTGGGCCCTGGGCGAGCAAAGTGTCAAGCTTTTGCGCGGCAACCGCATGGAAGAGGTGATCTTCTCCGGTAGCGCCAGCCGCAAGGCCCTGAACTTCGCCGAGGTTTCCCTCACTTTCACCGGAGCCGCTTCTTTCTTAAACCTCGATTATGACGAAGTCACGATAACGAGGCGCCTTTTCCGCTCCGGGGAAAGCGAATACCTGATCAATAAATCGGCCTGCAGACTAAAGGATATTACCGAGCTGTTTCTCGATACCGGTATCGGCAAAGACATCTATTCGGTGATCGGGCAGGGGCGGGTCGAAGAGATCATCAATAGCAAGCCGGAAGATCGCCGGGAGATTTTTGAAGAAGCCGCCGGCATCTTGAAATACAAGTTGCGCAAAAAAGAGGCCCAGCGGAGGCTGGAGGAGACCAGGGAAAACCTGGTCCGGGTCCAGGATTTAATCATCGAACTCGAAACCCAGGTCGAGCCAATGCAGGAGCAGGCTGCCGTAGCCCGCCGCTACCGGGCTTTGAAAGAGCAAAAGGAACACCTGGAAAGGCAGCTGATGACCCACCGGATTAACCGTTCCCGGGAGCAGTTGTCCCTTACGGAGCGGCAGTTGCAAAAGGTTAACGACGCCCTGGCCGCCGCGGCCGCCGAGGGGGCGGCACGGGAGGCCAGCCTGCAGGAGATCAAAGGGCGGGAAGCGGAAGAGCTGCAACTGCAGGCCGAGCTGGAGCGGCAGTTGAACCGGCTTTCCCGGGAAATCGAGCAGCAGGAAGGGGAGTTGCGCCTGCTGCAGGAACGGAAAACAGACCTGCAGGAGCAGCTTGGACAAATTGGGAGCCGGCGGGAGCAGCTCGATGCCGAAACCGCCCGGGCCCGCAGCCAGCTTGCATCGCTGGAGGATGAGCTGGCCAAGAAGCGGGAAGCGGTGCAAGAGGAAAGGGCGCAGCGCGACCGGCTGCAGGAAGAGCTAGCCGCTTTTGAAAAAAGCGCCCTTTTCAGTGAAGTGGAGGCCCAGCAAAGCAAGCTCTACCAGACCCGGACCCGTTACGAGGCGGCGGTAGCCGCCGTAGCTGAGCTCAACCAGCAGCTTGAGCGCTTGCAGCGGCGCAAGGCTGATCTGGAAGAAAGCGATGCAGCACTGAAGGGGCAGATCGCCCGGCTTCGGCCGCGCCGGCAGGAACTGGAGACCCGGCTGCAAGCGTGCGCAGCCGAAGCTGCGGAGGCGGGGAAAAAACTGGCCCAGGCCGAAGCGGAGCAAAAAGCGCTGCAGGCTAAAGGGGCCCGTTGCCAGCAGGAACTGCAGCAGGGGCGTGAAGAGCTGCGCGGGGTCAACAGCCGCCTGCAACTGTTGCAGGAGCAGGAGGCGGGGATGAGCGGCTACTACCGGGGGGTGCGGGAAGTTTTGCAGGCCCGCCCGGCAATCCCCGGGATCATCGGACCC
This sequence comes from Bacillota bacterium, assembly GCA_012727685.1. Lineage (GTDB taxonomy): Bacteria > Bacillota > Dethiobacteria > DTU022 > DTU022 > JAAYGO01. Next base: position 18,965 of record JAAYGO010000177.1, read on the forward strand.
GTGGTCGATTTGATTGCCGTCGAAGACCGTTACCTGCGCGCCATCGAGACCGCGCTGGGCGGGGGGCTGCAGTTCATCGTCACCAACAATGAGGACGCCGCCAAGGAGGCCATCCGCTTCCTGAAAGAAGGAGGGCGCGGCTGGGCTACCTTTTTGCCCCTGGATACGCTCCGCCCGCCCCGTTCATCGCTGGAGGGCTACCCGGGCTGGCGCGAGCTGGAAGGGGTCATCGGCAAGGCCACGGAGCTGGTGGAGATTGACCCGGCCTATGCCAAGGCCGTCCAATACCTCCTTGATGGGATCGCCATCTGCCGCGACCTGGAGGCGGCATCCCGGCTAGCCCGTTTTGTCAAACACAGTTGCCGCGTGATCACGCTGGAGGGCGATGTGATCAACCCCGGCGGGGCGCTCCGGGGCGGCAGTGTGCCGCGGCGCAACGCGGCACAACCGCTGGGCCGCCGCAAGGAGATCGAAGCCCTGGAACGGGAGCAGCGGGATTTACAACAAAAAATAGCCGCCCAGGAGGAAACGATCAAGCAAACAAACCAGGCGCTCGCCCGGAGCAGCACGGAAATAGAGCGGGCGCGGGGCGCTGCGACAGCGGCGGCGGAAGAGCTGCACAAAGCGCGCCGGGCCCTGGAAGAGCTGCAGCAGGAAGAAAAATTTTTGGCGGAACAGTGCCGTAAAAGCTGCGCCGATCTGGCCGGCATTGAAGAGGAAAGAGAGGAGCTGAAGCAGCGCCTCGCCAAAAACGAGCAGGACCGCGATAATCATTTACAGGAAAGTGCCGTTCTCGAGCAGGAACTGGCTGGCAAGAAGGAGCTCTATCAGCGCAGCATGGAGCGCAAAAAGGAGCTTGATGCGGCCCTTACCGAAGCCCTGGTTCAGTTGAACACCGCCCTGGAGCAGGAGAGATCCCTGGCCGCATCCATAAACAGGCTGCAGGAGGAGCTGGCCCGGCTCCAGCGGGAACGCTCCGCCCTGGAAGCGCAGGAGGAAAAAATTAAAAAATCCCTGGCTGCAAATGCAGAGGCGCAGAAAGGCATTTCTGCAGCCCTGGATCAGCTGCACCAGCAGAGCGCCTGGCAACTGCAAGAGCTGGGAGCACAGAGAAAGAGCGCCGACGCGGCCCGCGCCGCCATCATGGAGCTTGAAGCCGAGGAGCAGCGCTGGCGAAGCCGTGTTAACCGCCTGGAGAAGCGGGAACGGCAGCTCGCCCTGGACCAGGCCCACCTGCAGGCCGATTTGAATTATCAGCAACTGCGCTACCAGGAGCTGTTCCGCACCGCGGAGCTGCTCGAGCTGGATCCCTCCTTTGAGAATGAAGCTTGCGCGCAGCAGATCGAGTCGCTGAATGAAGACCTGGAGGCCATGGGCGAAGTTAACCTGGGGGCGGTGGAAGAGCTGGCCCGCCTGCAGGAGCGGATCGATTTTTTAAAAAGCCAGCAGGATGACCTGCGCAAAGGTGAACAGTCGCTGCGCAAGGTGCTCGCGGAGATCGATCAGCGCATGGAGCACTATTTCATCACCACCTTTGAAGTGATCCATAAAAATATGCAGCAGGTTTTCACCGATCTTTTCCAGGGAGGCCAGGTGCTTCTCAAGCTGACCGATCCCGACAATGTCCTGGAATCGGGTATTGAGATCAGCGCCCAGCCACCCGGTAAAAAGCTGCAAAATATCTCCCTCCTCTCGACCGGGGAGAAGGTGCTCACTGCCCTGTCGCTGCTTTTCGCCATTCTCAAGCATAAACCGGCGCCTTTTTATCTGCTGGACGAGATCGAATCGGCCCTTGACGACGTCAACCTGACCCGGTTTGTCAAGTATTTAAAGCAGGCCGCTGCCGGCGCCCAGTTCATTTTAATCACGCACCGCAAGCGGACCATGGAAGAGGCCGATGTGCTCTACGGCGTTACCATGCCCGAGTCCGGGGTGTCGAAAGTGGTTTCCCTAAAGCTCGATCAGGTTAAGGATGAGAGGGCTAGCTGATTATTTTCACCGTTCTCACCGGGACGGTTCCAGTGACAACTTTGTTCTGCTGGCACCCCGCTTGGGTAGAGCTGGACGTCTAACCTGAAAATGCGGGAGCCGTATTCAGCCCCCCTCACCCTGCCCTCTCCCCCCAGAGGGTGGAGAGGGGATTATCAACGGCACCAACTTGGAGGACGCAGCCCCGAGCTTGTACAGCTTGCACTGGAGAGGGAATAATGTGTGGTGACATTTTCATTCCCTTCATTCCCGGACGGGGCCCTTGACTGCCAGGGCACGAACCTATTTTGGAAGTTGACAGAGCCGGAGCAATCATCTGTTGTAAACGGAGGAATCGGTTTTGAGTTTACTGGAACGCTTTAAAAAGGGACTGGCGCGCAGCCGGGAAGGGTTCAGCCGCCGCCTCGATCATCTTTTCCACCGCGGCGAGATTGACGAAGAATTCTACCTGGAACTGGAAGAAGTGCTGATCGCCGGCGATGTGGGCGTGGAGACCGGCCTCAAACTGGTGGATCAACTTAAAGAAGAGGTGGGCCGCGCCCGGCTCAAGGAACGCGCCGCAGCCCGTGAGCTGCTGGTGCAGCTGATCGCCGCCAGGCTCAGCGCACCGGAAGCGGCGCCGCTGCCGGAGGAGCGGCCGCGGGTTATTTTGCTGGTCGGGGTAAACGGCTCGGGCAAAACCACTACCGCCGCCAAGCTGGCGCACCGCTACCGGCAGGAGGGAGAGAAGGTCATGCTCGTGGCCGGAGACACTTTCCGCGCCGCGGCAATCGAACAGCTCGAAATCTGGGCCAGCCGCGCCGGGGTAGATCTGGTCAAGCAACAGGCCGGATCCGATCCTTCAGCCGTGTTTTTCGACGCGCTTCATGCGGCGCTGGCGCGCAAGACCGACGTGGTGATCGGCGATACTGCCGGCAGGCTGCACACCAAGGTCAATCTCATGGAAGAGCTGAAGAAGATTCACCGCGTCATCGGGCGGATCGTACCCGGGGCTCCGCACCAGGTCTTGCTTGTGCTCGACGCCACTACAGGCCATAATGGCCTCGCCCAGGCGGCCCGCTTTCACGAAGCGGTGACCGTGGACGGGGTAGTCCTGACCAAGCTGGACGGCACCGCCCGCGGCGGCATCGTGGTCGCGGTCCGCGAGGCCCTGGATCTGCCGGTGCGCTATGTGGGCATCGGCGAAAAAATGGAAGATCTCGAACCGTTCCAGCCCGAAGAATTTACCCGCGCCCTGCTGGAGTAGTCGCCGGAGTGACTATTGAAACGGCCACAGCGATTCAAAAGCCCCTCAAGATCAATCATAAAATCCACGCTAATTTGGCCCAGGTGCCCAATTCCCGCTCCAGGAACGCCGCGGTCTGCAGGCAGACCCGGGTCATTTTCTCCAGCAGCTGCACCGACAGCTCGTTTTTGCTCCAGGACGATCGCCTCCAAACTCCTGGGCTCCAGAGAAATTGCTGGTATACGAACAGGGATCACTGACCTTGCTGAACCCGGTGGAAGAGGTCCAGTAATCGGCACAGCTCTTCTGCACATAAATCCGGATATTGTAGCCATGACGAGCGATCCGGTCTGTGACAATGTAGTCTTGTTGAACGCTTTTGTGTTACGCCAAGCAAAGCCGAAGAAGTACCACTTTTTAAGAAAGCTTCCAGATGCTTGGCTGCGAATTTCTCCAGCTTTTGGGATTGGGGGCTATCGCAGGCATAAGGAGCCATTTGCGTTCTTTAACAACGCCTGATATATAAGGTTTTTAATGAGTGGGAAAAAATATTTTACCCCAGGAAGAGGTTTAAAAATAGGGATTTTGGCATGGTGTGCGGTAAGATAATCGAGA